>CALKXD010000154.1 GCA_938003855.1 uncultured Granulosicoccaceae bacterium
TATAAATAACAAATAATCAGATAGATTGCGTTGATCTTTCGCCCTGTTAATAAAGTGTACATATCAACCAAAGGTGCGATAAGTGAGAAGCGTTGCGGAGTCCTGATCCTTCCAGTCTAAAGCTTGAAATGACTGTGCCAATAGCACGCTAGGTTCATTGTCCCGTGTGTGTTGGGTGTTTAATAAAACGCTTGCCTATCGCGCACGTCTTTCCTGAGGGAGTTTGTTAATGCCAGTATCGCGAACATTCGATGGTTTGTTTGGTCATCTTATCTCCGCCTTTGTGATTACGCTATTTTGTCTGCATCCTGTGTGGGCTGATGATACTGAGATATTTTTCAGCCCGGTAACGGGGTCTGACGCACAGCCGAATATCCTCTTTGTGATCGATGCGTCAGCATCGATGAATTTTTATGATTGTGATACTGGCCGCAGGCAGCGATGGACGGCTTGTGGTGATGGTACTGAATTTGGTGATACCACCCGCCTTCAGCGTATGAACAATGCGATGGCAAATATAATAAACAATGTTAGCGATGTAAATATTGGGGTCGTGAGATTTAGCAATCTATACAGTGGCGGGCGAGTTATATACCCGGTACGTGATATTGATCAGCGATTGTGCGATGGCAGTCCTTGTGAAAATGACTCGAATTTTGAAGGCACTATCACAAATGTCCGGCAGGAAATCCTGGACGTAATGAACTCCATGGTTATGCAATGGACCACGCCAACGATTGGCGGGCTGTTAGAGTCGGCATACTACTTTATGGGTGATCCGGTCGATTATGGAAAGAAGCGCTGGTTCCACCCGGGGTCCAATAATGAGCAGGGCGAAAACTCAAGAGTGTCGCACCCGGATTCCTACGAAGGCGACTATCAGTTAGTGCGAGAAGAGGGTTGTACAGATTCTGATCTGTCGGCTGAGGAGTGCAGTTCGGAGGAGATTACGGGTAACCCGGTTTATATATCACCGATTAAAAATGAGTGTCAATCGAATCATATTATACTGGTAACGGATGGAGAAGGCGCGGTAGAGGCGAATGAGGTTCGTATAGTCGAAGACATGACCGGCACGGCCTGTGAGGCAATGAGTCGTAACAAGGGGACATGCGCTGTTGAACTCGCCGAATATCTATACCAGACAGACCTGCACACGGATATCCCCGGTGATCAAAATATAATAACCCACACCGTTGGCTTTAATCTACAGTCAGACTGGCTTGAGAATATTGCCGCTGCCGGCGGGGGTCACTACAAAACGGCGGAATCATCAGATGATCTGATCAATGTGGTGACTGAAATTATAAACAGTGTAGAAACCGTGAACACCACATTTGTCGCACCGGGAGCGACGGTGGATTTGTTCTCCAGGCTGTCACACCGCAATGATTTGTATTTGTCGTTGTTCAAACCCAGCGAGTCCCCCGGCTGGGCCGGTAACCTGAAGCGTTTCGATATGAAAGGCAGCCCGCCTGTTCTATACGATGCAAGTGAGCCGCAGGCTGTTGCGATAGATCCGGATACCGGGTTGTTTTATGCAACGTCTAAAAGTTTCTGGTCTGCCGCCGTGGACGGTCACGATATCGCACTGGGGGGTGCTGCCTCAAAATTAAATCACCTCACCCGAAATGTTGTTACCTACTCTGGTGCCGGGGAAAAAAGACTGCTGCATAACGATAATAAGCTGGATTTTAATAATACCTTGCTCGACTATAACAGGTCACCTGTCTCAACCAATCTGGCGCCTACCGGATGGGCAAGTCAATCGAGTACGCGCTTTTCGGGATCCGCTGGACGGGCGATAGATAATAATACGGAGGGTAAATACCGGAGCCGATCTGTCACGCATACAAGCTCGAGCGTTAGACCCTGGTGGCAGGTAGCATTGCCGGAAGCAACGGATATTGAGAGAATAACGATACACAATCGGACTGACGCGTGCTGCACGCAGCGTCTGTCTGATATGCATGTTTTTGTATCGGAGAATCCCTTTGACGGTGCAACGGTTGAAGAATTGCAGGCCAGGTCTGATGTCTGGCACCGGTATCTTGATGGCGAACAGGCAGAAATCACCGAGCTTGTTGTTAACAGCCGGGGACGCTACGTAAGAGTGCAACTGGGAGAGACGCCGGATTCAATAGGAACGCTGTCATTAGCAGAAGTGAAAGTTTACGGCGGAGATCTGGCCGAAGAGTGGGAGAAAAAAGGAAATATACTCGATTGGGTTCGGGGTGTGGATGTGAAAGACGACGACGAGGACGGGGATACCACGGACAACCGGCATCACATGGGGGATCCTCTTCATGCAACGCCGGTTACTGTAACTTATGGCGGTGACGCCAGCGATCCGGAGTCGGTTGTTTTTGTTGGTACCAACGAAGGATTTCTGCACGCTATCAATACCAACGATGGTACTGAAAATTTTGCCTTCATGCCCGAGGTCCTAATTGAGAATCTTCCAACCCTGTATGACAATATTACCACCGGCCGAAGAGTGTATGGAATGGATGGGGAGCTGTCGACCTGGATCGATGACCAGAATGACGATGGCCTTATTAACGCTAACCTGGGTGAAAAAGCGTATTTATACTCGGGTATGCGACGCGGTGGAAGTCAATATTTTGCGCTGGATGTGAGCAGCAAAACCGATCCGAAATTTCTGTTCAGTATTCCCGATAGTGACCCGGGTAAATTTAATGAGCTTGGTCAAACGTGGTCAAAGCTTGTTCCAACCCGTATCAACTACCTTGGTACCAACACTGATGTACTGATTTTTGGTGGCGGTTATGACAGCGACCAGGATAACCAAGGCACCCGAACTACCGATACTATTGGTCGAGCTATATACATAGTGGATGCCGAGACTGGTAAATTGCTGTGGAGCGGTGGTCCCGCCAACGGAACCGAAACCCAATCCTTTGATGACATGACGTTCAGTTTCCCGGCGACGCCGAACGTTGTTGATACCAATGGTGATGGTCTGGTTGAACAGATCTATATCGGCGATATCGGCGGGCGAATCTGGCGTTTTGATATCAACGAAACCGCAACGAGCTCGAATAACCTGGTAGACGGTGGCATTATTGCTGATTTAAGTAGCGATGGAACCTATTCTGATAACCGGCGGTTTTTTCACGGTGTTGATGTTTCATTATCCAGAATAGGGAGCGAGTTGTTTGCCAATATTGCGGTGGGATCTGGTTTTCAGGCGCACCCCCTGGATACCGCGACTGATGACAGATTTTATCTGATACGTTATCCGGTTAACGCGCAGTACGATGAGTATGGCCAGCCACTGTACGGTATTCCCGAAGACAAAAAAGATGACGACGATAACACCTATTATACACCGATTGTCAACGCTGATCTGTTCGACGCGACCAGCAACATTATTGGTGAGGGAGACGCTGCGGAAAGCGTTGCCGCTGAAGAAGATCTAGCGCTCAGTAGCGGGTGGTTTATTGATATGGAACTTCCTGGTGAGAAAGTACTTGGGACTTCCATAACCTTCAATGATGCGGTGTACTTCGCAAGCTATGTTCCTGATCAGGCTCCATCAGGCTGTGCTCCTGCGATAGGACACGGTGTTTTCTGGGCAGTAGACCTTTGGGATGCCACGCCAGTGTCTGCGCTGGCGGATGATGACAGTGATGACGAACGTGCACTGGTCAAGGCTGATCGGACAAAACAGATACCCGGTGGTGCGATACCCGCGCCAATACAGGTACTGCTGATTCAGTCAAATGCTGACAGCGAAGATGAATCGCTTTTGCATGTGCAGGTAAAGTCAGGGGCAAATACCCTGTTGGATCTGGATTCCGATGAGTTAAACCAACGCGTGTACTGGTCAGAGTATCCGAATTTTTAGGCCGGATACCCTTTCAGCGCTTTCGGGTTTCTAGCTAGCGGTGATACTAATGGCAAAGACATAGGAAAGCGCAGAGTCGTCAAGCTCTGCGAATCGTCCGGTTTTACCATAGTGGCCGCTACTCATGTTGGTCTTTAACAATAATACATTGTTGTCGGTTTTCTGATCCCGTAATCCGGCCACCCACTTGGCGGGCTCCCAGTAGGTAACACGCGGGTCGGATACACCGGCCGTGACCAGCATGGGCGGGTAGTCTTTAGCTTCTATGTTGTCGTATGGGGAGTAGCCGCGTATGTCCTCGAAAGCCTGTTTGCTTTCTATCGGGTTTCCCCATTGCGACCACTCGCCGGGGGTCAGCGGCAGGGTATCGTCGCTGATGGTATTTAATACGTCTACAAATGGTACGTCGGCGATAGCACCGGCAAACAGCGTCGGGCGCATGTTCACGGCGGCAGCAACCAGCAGGCCACCTGCTGAACCACCCTCTATCACCAGTTTGTCGCTGTGTGTGTAGCGTTTTTCTATCAGTGCCTCGCTGGCTGCGATGAAGTCGTGAAATGAATTGACCTTTTTAGCGAATTTGGCCTCCTCGTACCAGCCACGGCCTTTTTCCTGACCACCGCGAACGTGGGCGATAGCGTAGATAAACCCCCGGTCGACCAGCGACAGTCGATTGCCGGAGAACTCGGCTGGCACGGATGCACCGTAGGAACCATAGCCATACAGCAGGCACGGGGCAGTGCCGTCAATCGGTGTGTCCCGATGATGCAGTAAGGTCACTGGAACCTCAGCGCCATCGTGGGAGGTGGCCAGTATTCGACGGGTAATATAATCGGCGCTGTTGTGACCGCGCGGAATGCTGTCTTCTTTCAGTAGTTTTCTATTGCCGGTTGTCAGTTGGTACTCAAAAATTTGTGGTGGCGTTGTCGGTGACGAATACTCGTAGCGGAAACTGCAGGCGTTATATTCCAGGCCGGTCATCAGTCCCAGTGAATAGGCTTCTTCGTCAAAACCGATTTTCAGGGTTTTCTGATCAGCACCCATAAAGCAAATCTGTGGCAGAGCATTTTCTACTTCTATCCACATAAGCCAGTCACGATAGCAACTGATGTAGCGAATCATGCGGCCCTGCCGATGCGGGACAAGGTCACGCCAGTGTTTCATTGCCGGTTGGGCTACCGACGTTTCCATAATGGCAAAGTCGATAGCGTTGTCGGCATTGGTAAGGATAAGGAATCGGCTACCCTGGTGATCAACGCTGTATTCCAGTCCGTCGCTTCTGGGTTCAATCATCTGTGGCTTGTCGGTCACACTGGCGGTTGCAATGAACCACACTTCGTCCTGATCGTTCATACCGGTATGGATGAACAGATACTCACCGGACAAACTGCATTCGACACCGCAGGTAAAACGCGGATCGGTTTCTTCAAATACCAGAACATCTGTGTGCGGATCGCTGCCGAGCGTGTGTCTGTATACTTTGCTGGGTCGGTGGTTTTCGTCAACGCGGGCGTAGAACAGTGTCGATGCGTTTGCCCAGGCGGCGGAGTCGACATCGCTGATGGTGTGGGGGCTGTCGATGCCGGTTTGCAGATTGCGAAAGCGTAGCTCGTAGTATTCCGCGCCCGAGGTATCGCAGCTCCAGGCCAGGGTAGAGTGGTCGGGGCTGTGCTCGACCAGGTCATGGTCGAAGTAGTCGTGGTTGCCGGCTTCAATGTTGATGTCGAGCAGAATCTGTTCTGCACCCCGGTCGGTGGCCGATGCGTCGGACGGGTAGCGGTAATAGATCGGGTGTTCAGCTCCTTCCACATAGCGGTCGGCGTAATAATAGGTGCCGTCCCGGTCGGGCAGGGAGTCGTCGTCTTCCTGAATACGTGACCGCATCTCGGCGACAAGCTGCTGTTGTAGTGACTCAGTGTCCGCCAGTGCGGCGTTGCAGTAGCTATTCTCCGCCACCAGGTAGGCTTTGATATCGTCCGGCAGCAGCTCCGGGGTGCGCATAGCGTCCTGCCAGTTGTCGGCTCGCAGCCAGGCATAGTCGTCTGTCCAGCTTACGCCATGTGCCTTGCGGGTAATTGGTCGTTTTACGGCAACGGGCGGCGCTGATTGGGGTTTCAGTTTCATTGTCGGTTCTGTCTGGCTTTGGCGTATTGTCGCACCGCCGGGGCTGAAGCTGTATGTCAATCGGGATGGGGCCGGGCAGTGTCAATCAAGAATCAGGCGTGTCAGTCGTTAAGGTGGGCGGCAAAAGGACGATGTTGCAGTGCCACAACGGTGGAGCAATCCGGATGTGCAAACTTTTCGTGCAATACCTTGCCTTGGCGGAAGATGTAGTTCATTCTCTCGTCAGTCTCGAATCTACGCCACCGTGTGGTTGTCGGCGTAGTGATGACACAATGTGGGAGAGACTGGCAGCACGGAGAGTCCGTGAGCAGCCAGCGCCGAAGGAGCAACACCCGGGAAACTCTCAGGCAAAAGAATCACATTGAGTAGAGGCATCTGGAGAGCGACGTGGTCAGCAACGCTGACGGCCGGTTCTGGCACACGTCCACCGAAGGGGTAAAGCGGCCGCCGCTGAAACTCTCAGGTTCCAAGACAGATGGGATGGAGAAGATTGCCTGCGGGCAGTCACTGTTCAACATAAACTGTCGGGAACCTGCATGAAAAGTATTGCTGTAATCGGCGCTGGAATCACCGGTGTCACCACCTGCTACGCCCTCCTTAATCGCGGTTATAACGTCACTGTGTTTGATCGTCATCGCTATCCGGCCATGGCAACCTCGTTTGCCAATGGGGGGCAGCTGTCTGCCTCCAACGCTGAGGTCTGGACGCAAACATCGACCATCCTCAAAGGGCTTCGATGGATGCTGAAAAAAGATGCGCCGCTGTTGGTGAACCCCAGACCGGACTGGCATAAATTATCCTGGATGGCCGAGTTCATCGGTAACATTCCCAACTACGAAAGCAACACGATTGAGACCACCCGGCTGGCAATCGCCGCACGTCAGCACCTGCAGGACTGGGCGGACAAAGAGGGGATAGCGTTTGACTATGAGCAGCGCGGAATTCTGCATATCTATGGCAACGATAAAGAATATCGCCATGCCACACGCGTTAACGAACTGCTAAGTAAAGGCGGTCTCGAACGCCGGTCAGTCACGCCTGAGCAAATAAGACAGATTGAACCCGCGCTGGGTGGCGACCTCATGGGGGGCTATTTTACCGAGTCTGACTCCACCGGTGACATTCACAAATACACTCGCGGCCTGGCCGATGCCTGCAGACGTCTGGGGGCGACCTTCCGCTGTGACACCAGTATTGACAGTGTTAGCCATAACGGTCACCAGGTGGTGATTAGCGCTGTGCATCAGGAGCCGGGCGCCGTGGCAAACACCGACACCACCGGTTTCGACGCGGTGGTGGTGTGTGCCGGTGTCGGCAGTCGGTCGATAGCGGCCGGGCTGGGTGATCGCGTTAACGTCTATCCGGTCAAAGGTTATTCGATCACGGTGCCGCTCGATAACGAGCATAGCCAGCACGCAGCGCCGTGGGTGAGCGTGCTGGACGATGAAGCAAAAATTGTCACCAGTCGGCTGGGGCTGGACCGGTTTCGTATCGCCGGCACTGCAGAATTTAACGGAGAAAACCGGGATATACGCAATGATCGCATTCAACCGTTGGTTGACTGGTGCCGTCGCTATTTTCCGGCTATCGATACTGATCATGTCGTGTCGTGGGCAGGGCTTCGGCCAATGATGCCGAACATGATGCCTCGCATTGGACGCGGATCACGTCCGGGGGTGTTTTACAATACCGGTCACGGCCATTTAGGGTGGACGCTGTCACCGGTCACCGCTGAGATGATCGGCGATATCGTGCTGAGTGATGAGGACAATCAACAGCGTCGGGCCGGATAGTTTTTCCCGGCGGCTGCTGGTGTAGTGGTGATAGCAATGTGGCCTTGCTTATGCTGCGGGTTTCCTGTTGGTGGATGAGTTGCTTGTGGGTTTCCCGGGGGTTGCCTGGATAGGGCGGCCGTGATGTTCGGCGGGTGTTACGTGCCTTGCTGACGCTGCGGGTTTCCTGTTGGTAGATGAGTTGCTTGTGGGTTTCTAGGGGGTTGCCTGGGTGTGGCGACCGGGATGTACGGCGGGTGTTATGTGCCTTGCTGACGCGGCGGGTTTCCTGTTGGGGGATGAGTTGGTTGTGGGTTTCCCGGGGGTTCTGGGTGTGGCGATCGGGATGTACGGCGGGTGCTACTTGCCTTGCTGACGCTGCGGGTTTCCTGTTGGTGGATGAGTTGCTTGTGGGTTTCTAGGGGGTTGCCTGGGTGTGGCGACCGTGATGTTCGGCGGGTGCTATGTGCCTTGCTGACGCTGCGGGTTTCCTGTTGGGGGATGAGTTGCACGTGGCTTTCTAGGGGGTTGCCTGGATAGGGCGACCGGGAGGTTCTGCGGGTGCTACTTGCATTGCTGACGCTGCGGGTTTCCAGTTGGGGGATGAGTTGCTTGTGGGTTTCTAGGGGGTTGCCTGGGTGTGGCGATCGGGAGGTTCGGCGGGTGTTACG
>CALKXD010000155.1 GCA_938003855.1 uncultured Granulosicoccaceae bacterium
CTGTTTCGTGGTACAAAAAAAAATAGAATAAATCTTTCTAAATCCGGGTAGTCAGCTTATGAAATCACCATGACCGCCGAAGTGCATTATACGCTTGGCGTGCAATTCACCATTGCATACCCATAAACAGGTTCGTCGCAAACAGCAAACTGTCATCTACACGCCACCATGAGGTCACGGCGAGAGAAAAAAGACACTCTAACCCGCCATGCTGATACCAGCTTTACGGTTTAACTCTCCTAGTCAGGCGCACCCAATTGCTGTTGTGTGCAGGACGATGAAGTTGACCGCTTTATCTGTAAGAGGATGTTGCGTGGCTCCGAGTTTGAACCCACCTTTCTTGAATTTGAAGACGGCATACCGGCAGAGCAATACATGGTCTCGCTGGGGCCAGCTGGTGAGGCAGAACCCTTTCCCCCGCATTTGATCTTGGTCGACATCAACATGCCGGTGCTCGATGGATACAGTTTCGTCGAGCGTATCACTCCAACATTGAAGTCAGGCAAGTACGGCACCGTCGTGGTGATGATGATGTCCAGTTCATCGCGCAAAGAGGATATTGACAGGGCTTTGTCAATGGAGGCGGTTGAGGACTACATCGTCAAAGGCTCCTTAGAGCCCGAGGCTTTTCAATCGAAAGTCCGCGAGCTCTTGAAGGTATAAAAGAGCCTACTGACGTTCAGTCGCACGGATTAATATTACGCGCAGGCGCTGCGTCTGCGCCCCAATCTGATGACTACGATCCCAGTATAACTTCAGTGCGACGCGTTGCGCGAGGCTTGAACCGCCTTGATGTCGTCTGGCCAAGTTGAGCGAATAAACGCAAGCACGCTGAGAATGTCATCTCGGCTGAGTAGCTCTCCAAATGCGGGCATTGCCGATTTGAACCCACTGATACCACGACGGTTCATCAGGCCTTGTCCGCCGTATATTGTGTATTCGATGAGGTAGTTGTCGTCGTGGTGCCACGTGTGGCCTGTTTCGTCGTGTGGTGGCGCTGGCAGCGTGCCGTTGGCCAGTGTTTGTCGCCAGTTGGGTTGCCCTTCAAGCTTGGCCCCGTGGCAAACCGCACAGTTCGCGTGGTAGAGCGATTCACCGCGCAAAATATCTCGGTTCAGCAGCTCGTGGTCAGCCTGTGCTGCATTTGCCAATAGAATAAAGATCGCGTTTGCGAGAATAAAAACTAGACGTTTCATAGTTGCATTATCACTAGCCGAAATAAGAAATGATCGGGCAATCGGGTCGTTGATCGCCATTGCAGGCATCAACCAATTGCGCAAGGTTGTCGTGAAGGCACTGCAACTCACTCTGCTTCTCACGGATATCGGCAAGTCGACGCAGTGCGATCTGTTTGACGTCGCCGCTCGAGCGGTCTGTGTCTTCATACAAACTGAGCAATTCACGACAGTCATCAATGCTGAAACCAAATTCACGGGCACGACGCAAGAAAATCAGCTTGCGAATCTCGCGCTCGTCGTACACGCGGTAGCCGGCGTCCGTTCTGCCGGCGGCTTCTACCAACCCAATATCCGCGTAGTAGCGCACCGTCTTGGTCGAGAGCCCTGCGGCCGTCGCCGCTGCAGAGATATTCATAGCGGAGTCACTTGACATTCCAGTGACTGGAGAGTTTATGCTCGAATCCAAAATTCCACAACTGTGACAGACCGCGTGTCTCACCAAGGGAAGCCACATGTCTCAAGCCGAGACCAACACCGCAACGCTTTACCGCATGGCCACATGCCCTCACGGCCTCAAAGCCAAAGACCTACTCAAAAACCACGGCCACACCGTTGTGGACCATCTCTTTGAGAACCAATATGCTGTGGACAGCTTCAAGGCAGAACACGGTGTGAGCACCACACCACAGGTGTTCATTGGCGGCACCCGCATTGGCGGTTTTGATGACTTGTCAGCTCACTTTGGCGTGGCCGTTGAGCACAACAGCGAGGTCTCTTACCAACCGGTGATTGCGCTGTTCAGCGTGTCTGCCCTGCTCGCGTGTGCGGTCACCTGGCTTGTGCTGGGCAGCGTGCTAAGCACCCAGACAATTGGATGGTTTATCGCAATTGCGATGGTGTTACTGGGCTTGCAAAAGCTCCAGGATCTCGACACCTTTGCCACGTTGTTTCGCAGTTACGATTTACTTGCGCAGCGCTGGCCGCACTATGGACGCCTTTACCCTTTCGTTGAAACCGGTGCGGGACTGTTGATGTTGATGGGTGCGCTCACGTGGCTCGCAGCGCCGGCGGCGCTGATCATCTCAAGCATCGGCGCTTACAGCGTGTACAAAGCGGTGTATATCGAACAGCGGACACTGCAGTGTGCGTGTGTTGGGGACGCACGTGTGCCACTTGGGTTTATCAGCCTAACTGAAAACCTCATGATGATGGCCATGTCCATCTGGATGCTGTGGCGGTTATGACACCAGCGTCATGTTGTTACGCTGGGCTTTGGGTGCGCGTGCTGAACCGGTGCTGTCAATAAGATCCCAAAAATTCGCCGCTACCGTGTCGATGGAACGCGCGGCAAAGCGCTCGTGGTCAGACGGGTCACCGTGCTCGATAACAAACTGTTGCGCAGAGGTTTCCAGCGACGCCTTGAGCAGCGTGGGCCAGCACATACTGCCGTGCCCAACGTCAGCCCAGCCGCCCTCTTTGTCACGGTCACCTTCGTGCGCGGTGTCCTTAATATGCACTGCCGAGACACGCTTGCTGTAACGCTTTAACCACGGCAGGGGGTCGAGCCCCACCCGGCTGATCCAAGCGAGATCGGCTTGCCAGCTGAGTCTGGGAGCGCCGGCCAAAATGATATCTATAGGCAATGAGCCATCTTCAAGCGGCTCGAACTCATAGCCGTGGTTATGCCAGCCGAAGGTCAAACCATGAGATTGCAAGATGTCACCAACCACTGCCAAGCGAGCAGCAAAATGCCGCCATTCAGCCAAGGTCTCAGGCCGATCGCAACGCAGCAGGTAGGTTGAGTAAATATGCGTGGCAGACAGCTTGCGCGCCATCGCAATGGTTTTGTCCAAGTCGCCTTCTAGTTCGGCCCAATTGACATGAAAAGACGGCATGCGGAGACCGCGCTCAACCAGCGCGTCGACCAGTTTGGGTGTACTGGTGACAAGGTCATGAAATCCTTCGGCTTCCGTATAGCCGAGGTCAGTAATCATATCGAGCGTCTGGGAAATCGGCAGGAATTCTCTAGACGAATACAGCGAGTATGAAATCGGAACAGACATGGCAAAGATCCACAAAAGCACTAGCCGGCCGAGAGGTCTACCGACTACTGCCTTAAGTTGGTGCATTCGTACCATATTGTCAATTACTTGAAAGCTCTTTTTTTTGGACTTTTCAAGGTGTAGTGACCCCGGCTTGTCTTGATCACATGTCCATTAGCCAAGAGAACTTTCAGGCCGCGGTAGCAGGTGGCGGGCGTGATGCCGATGTGTTCGGCGAATGCCGCCACAGTGTCTCGCAACAACCCAAGCCTGAGTCCAGCCAAAATGCGCTCTTCTGCCGAGGCCACGCTTCTCAGCGCCAAGAGCTCGCGAGCATTGTGTAAGCTGTGCGCCAGATACGCCATTAATGCATTGGAAAACAATGAATTAGAATCTAATTCTCGGATAACATCGGCTTTGTCAACTGTATCGATTTCACAGGGTTCAACACACACAGCGTCGCAATGATAGTGGTCTGAGAACAACGAGGCTTCGGCAAAAATGTCGCCCTCAGCTGCTCGGTGCATCACCGTGACGCCTCCGTCACTGCCCACCCTCTGAACAATGACAACGCCCGATCTGACCCGAAGTAGCCCAAATGTCGGCGCGCCTTGCCTGAAAACATAACTGTTTTGCGCATATGTCTTTTTGCGCATAAATCGGTCAGGCAGTAGTGAAAATGGATTGGGTTGCATATGATTCAAATCATATTTGGGTTTGGGAAGTTTGGTTACGCTGCACCAAACTTTAAGGTAACTTCAACATGAAACACACCTTCTTTTGGCTGACATTGGCAGCCGCAATCTCGGGATGCGCCGCAACCCAACACACTCCCCTGACTGAGACCGGCCAAGCCACATTTGCGGCAATAGAGGAAGCCGTAGCCAAGCTCAATGCGGACCCTTCGACTGATTGGACACGCGTCGATATCGATGCACTACGTGAACACCTGCTCGACATGGACAAAGTCACTGTGCAGACCACAGTCAAATCAACACACCTGCCTGATGGCGTCAGGCATGTGGTGACTGCAAAAGGTGATGTTCTCGATTCCCTACACCGAATGACACAGGCTCACGCAACCAGTGTGCACGCAGAGGATCCATGGTCGGTTTTGCTGACCCCCACGTCGTCCGGCACAACACTCGACATCCGTTCATCAAGCGACGCAGACATTGAACGCATTCGCGCGCTCGGCTTTTATGGTTGGCTCGCGCTTGGCGCACACCACCAGGCTCACCACTGGGCTATGGCCCGCGGCGTCGATCCACACCAACATTGATGACAGCCTCCAACGCGCAGCTGTTGCGATCAGCTAGCTGAGGGAAGCAAGCCGCACGATTCAAGCAGTGGCGCGATGGCTGCAACGTGCGCTCTGGAGGCGGCTTGTAAGGCTGCAAGCTGGGCATCGCGGTCGGCGGCCCAGCGCAAATAGACGGGTGGTTGAACCGCGGAGAGCAGGTGTTCCAGCCGTTGGTGTGGCGCGAGCACACGGTAAATTGTGCGGTTGATACCAGCGGCCCAGACTTGCACATCGCCTACGAAATACCACTGAACAACGTTTAGCAATATTCGTCCTTGCTCGTTGGCCTGACCATTGAAGCACAACGGGCGGCGATCTAGGCGGCTTGCAGCGAGTGCATTGGCGGCATCAAGCTCGGATTCAGTCAGCGCCGCCGCACGCAACCAAAATCCGGCGTTGCCGTGACGCAGTATACCCAGAGCATTCTCAAATGCCGCCTCTTCATATTGGTATTGCCCATCGAGCCAACGCACTATCCAGTGTTCCAACGTAGACAGTGCCGATTCAAGCCCGAGGTCAACACTGGCATCGTAGTGATCGAGCCGCTCTGGTACATGCCACAATCGCTCAAATTCTTCACTGGCAAATGTCGCTTGCCATATGGACACTGCAAGTTCTTCGCGTTTGACATCGAGTGCGCGTTGGAGCGTGGCGGCGAGTGCATCCTCACCTTTGTCTTCAAGCAGCGCCACACAGGCGGGTGCCAAGGCCAGAAAGTCGAGATCACTGAACAGACGTTGGGACGCCGGAGCCACCTTGCCAAGTGCACTGTTGCGATCACCGACGGCTTGCCACAGTGCGCAGTCGTGCAGTTTTAAAAATTGCAATAGACCTATACGTTGGTCTGCGGTGTTGACCCGCAGATTTCGGCGCGTTGGTCGGATGACCGGTGCCACCGATTCTGCGTCCACCAACGGCTGAGATAGGCTGCGCGCGAGTCGCTCTCGGTAGTTTTCAAATCGCTGCACGCTCGGGTCCGCGCCACAACCAATCATTAACAGTACTAAGGTCAAACACAACCCTGCGCGCCAGCCTCTCTTAGCTCGCTCTCCACTGTTGGACGCATTCTTCGAATCCGATTGCATCTCAAGCCTCGTGTCAGCGGAGCTGGGTTTAATGGCAAACCGCCAACCAACGAGGTGCGGTGGCGTCAATCAAAGAAGTCTTTGATTTCGTCGATGATCTTCTTGACCCAATAGCGCAGACCGCGCGGTTTGCGTTTTCGCGGTTTCCGGTCGTGCGCTTTGCGCGGCTTGCGTGAGTCAGATTGACGGTCCCGCTTGGCATCATCATCGCGCTTACGGCGCTGTGTGCTGTCTTGGTGTGGCGTTTTGCTAGAAGGTTCAGGTCTGAGCGACACAGGTTGAGGAGATTCTACCTGCGCGAGCACCTCTGTGTGATCAAGCGGTGCGCCGCACGCGGTGCACACGAGCTCATGTCGGGAACCCGCCGTGACGCTGATTACAACGCGCGCTTGGCAGTAGCCACAAGTGCCAATTTTTTTGAGTGTCGCCATCAGCGATATATAGGGCTTCACCGGCGGATTGCAATTCAACGTGGTTAAACCTTTGGGATGACATTGCGCTTGTGTGCTTGACTAGGGTGACTAAACAGGAGATTTGCTGCCATGACTGACGCTCTGATACCTAAATCCGACTTTGTCGGCCTCGAGGGCGTGGCGCATTTTGCCACCGGTGGCGAGGGCCCCATGCTCAAGAGCCATCTGGACGCGTTTGAGCAGTTCTGTCTCGACAAGGGGCGCGGCGAGCTCGCGCGCGGTATTCAGCATGCGGTCTTGGACGCGGCGCGTGCGCAATGCGCCACCTTGATCCAGGCACCGGCTGAAGACATCACATTTCTGTCCTCTGCGTCGGAGGGGATCAACTTGCTGCGGTACGCCCTCGACTGGCGCGCTGGCGATAACGTCGTGGTAGCCGACGTTGAATTTCCTTCCGATGTGTTGCCGTGGACCAGCCTTGCGAAAAGCGGTATTGAAATCCGAGTGGTAAAACACCGCAACTGGGTGATTGATGAACAGGATGTCCTAGCCCAAGTCGATGCGCGAACGCGTGTGGTGGCCATCAGCCAAGTCAGTATGTTCACCGGCCAACACATCGACGTGCCCACTCTTTCTGCAGGTGTGCGCGAGGCCGGCGCGTTGCTGTTGCTCGATGTCACGCACGCCGCGGGGGTTGTGCCGGTTCGCGCGCAATACGCCGATGTGCTCGTGTCCAGTTGCTATAAATGGATGCTCGGCACCCACGGCACTGCCCTGTTCTATCTCAACCGAGACCGCCTAGCCGACCTGGCACCACCCTTTCTCGGGTGGGCAAGTATCACAAGCGGCGGCGGTTGGCAGTCACCACTTGAGTACACACTGCCTGACACCGCCGACCGATTCCTGCCGGCAAACCCGTCTTACATCAGTTTGTATATGCTCAATAACGCATTACAGCGTCTGTCAGCACTTGGCGAGAACACCGTTGCCGCGCACAGCCGCGCGCTCAGTGGTGACATCCGCGCGGCGCTGGTGTCACACGGGGTCGAAATGATGACACCTGAAGCTGAGCAAATGCGCGCTGGCAACGTCAGCTTCGTGATCGACAACATCAAGCACTTTCGCGATGCGATGGCCGAGCACAATGTCCTGGTCTGGGGCGCTTACGGTCAGGTTGGGCGCGTGCGCATTTCGGCGCACGTGCACAACAACAGCGATGATGTCGAGAGATTGCTGGCTGCCATGCGCGGCTATTTCGAGAGCTATCCAGCGCGGGCTAGATGACAAATTGCGTTAAGCACCAAGCTTATTTCAGGCCACTAGGTCCATCCACCTTCAGCGCAGAACATCTCTCTTACTGCATGCCCGGCACATGTCCGCTGTACTCACCACGCGCTGGGTAGTTGTTTGGAATCGCAAAATCCAATGCGCCGATCAACTCAGAGAAGTGCGGCCGCACGAACGGCATGGTTTGAACCGATCCGTAGTAGAGGGATTGGTCAGCACTGACAAGAAAGAGGCCCGGTTCAGAAAAAAGCGCAGGCTCTTCAATGCCGATGGACGTCTTGCCGCGACCGGCCGAGATGTAAAGTCCCCATTCCTTTGCAACAGCTAAGGACAGCCCGTAACCGATTCGCAGCGCGTTTGCGCTGATTTTCTCCGCCATATCCTGCGCGCGGTCTTTGTCATCGGAGCTAACCGCGATCACGCCAACGCCACGCTCGGCAAAAGCGGCTGCAGTTTTCTCAAGCTCAATGAGGTACTTCGCACAGATTGGGCAGTGCAGTCCGCGGTAGAAACACACTAAGGTGCCGCGCTCTGTTTGCTCAGACGTGAGATCAAAACCGCCGTGGTTGAGCGTATTGAAAGTGAGATCAGGTGTTTTCT
>CALKXD010000156.1 GCA_938003855.1 uncultured Granulosicoccaceae bacterium
TCAGCATTGACAAACAACTTGGCTAGATCATTTTGCTGCATCCATTCGGCATAATCACTGGCGATCTTTACAACGTCAGCGGGCTTGCCACCTAAGGGAATTTGCCTCGGCCAACTTAATGTCGGGCGGCGATCCTCGCCAACGTTGGTAAACGGCCGCCGATACTCCTGCATTTCTTCTTCGTCGAGTTGGCGCAGGATCGATCCGGGCAGAACTTTTTCAATGAAGATATTTTTTTCCAGCACCATCGATTCACCACTGGAAGATCGAAAGCCTTCAAAGACGGAACGCGACTGCTCATTCCACTCATTCCATTCGAGCGGTTTAACCACGGCTTCCATATAGGCAATGCCCGCGATACGGTCAGGGTTGCGCCGCGCCCAGTCAAAGCCCAGCGCAGATCCCCAGTCATGCAGCACCAGTGTTACCTGATCTTGCGGAGCAATTTTATCAAGCAGTGCATCGAGGTAGCTGCGGTGTTCTACAAACGTGTAGCTGCCACTGTTTGAATTGTCCAGCTTGGCGCTGTCTCCCATGCCGATCAAATCAGGAGCCACGCACCGGTAGCGCTCACTGAGCGGCATCATGATGTTGCGCCACAGGTAGGAAGACGTCGGATTGCCGTGCAAAAACACCAGTGTGTGCGGATGCCGGGCGCCCAACTCCACCCACGCCATCGACAGACCCTTAACCAGACTGCGCTGCTTCAACGATTGCCACTGCACGGTAAGTGCTCTCCGCTTAAGACGATTGCCTCTCACGCTACCGAGTTGCCAGCCTTGTCGCAAGCGTAAAAAACACACAGCGATGCTGACGGGATTTAATAGTGGATCGGGTAGTGCCCGGGTAATGTACCAAAGTGGCAACCGCCCTGTTGCGCAGCGGTGCAGTGCGGCATTAAACCAACCGCCCGACTCCGACTAAGCACCGGGTATCTGCAATGGGCTCAGACTAGGGGAACGCGTGCCCGAAGTCGGTTTTCTCACGCGCTAACTCGAGCTCCAATTGCTCGATATGAGATGACCAGCTTTGCTCCGACTGACGCCAATGCACGTCGTTTTGTGGTGTTTTCGCCGCTGCGAACGGCAGTGGCACACCGGCTTGTGCAGCACTGGCCACAGTCGCCTGCGGAGCGCTCACTGATGCGTACTGAATGCGTTGTGCAACGACAATACCCAGCAGTGACAAACAGACAACAATCAAACAGGCAGAACGAAACGCCCCATCACCCTGCGGTGTTTTTTTACCTAAAGCACGAGCGGCGGCAGTTTTTATTTTGTCGTCGAGATCGTCAGGAAGGATTGGCCCACGGGCATCAAAAATCCGATAAATATCGTTGTCGCCCTGTCGACGGATACTGATTACATCCCCCACTTAGCAAGCCTCCGGCAGGCAGTTGCGCAACGATGCAACGGCTTCGCGATGCAGTCGAATGACGGTCGGTCGTGCCACGTCTAAAAACTCGACAATATCGCCAAAGTCCATTTTGAAGCAGTAGCGCAGCAGCACCACCTCGCGGTGATCATCGGTCAGTTTTTGTACTTGTCCAAGCAAGGCATCAGCCTGCTCGGCATCGAGCTCGTCATCAGCCCGGGTTGGCGTGTTCAGGCGCACGACGTTTGCTGGAAGTTCGCTGTCATTCTGCGTCAACACCGTTGGCTGCTCAGGCGCAGTGCCAGGGGTCTCGGTAGCCGGATGCAGGCGCAGATGGTCGTACAAACGCGCCCAGGCAATATGGCGCAGCCAGTCGGTAAACTGAATTTCGACGTTGTAGCGCTTGCGGCCGCGCACAACAGTCATCCAGACATCCTGGAAAAGTTCTGATGCCAGCAATTCATCGCCGCCGGTACCGTAGTAAAAGAACCGATAGACAGGATCTTTATGACGCTGATACAAGAGGTCAAAACCGTCACTCTCACCCGCCGCGTATGACAGCATCAAAGCGCTGTCAGACTGATCCTGGCTTTTTGTTTCTGTTGTTGTTGCCATAGGCCATCACTATTTGCTGCGTTGTCCCGGGCGACGTACAGCGGCACCCCGGGTCTGATATCAATAGCAATCCCTCTGCCACACCGTCTCGACGTGTTGGGATTTTGACAATATTCTCCAACCAATCGGCATTATTGGCCAAACCTGATCATCTCTAGTACCGTGGGAGCGGGTTAACCACGGGGCAGACAAGATGATCCGACAATTAGTAATTGTTTCTGCAGCTATTATTTTGAGCGGCTGCCAAAGCCTGGCATTGCCAAACGGTGGCGCGTACCACCATGGCAATGAAACACTGCCGGCTTTCTTCCGGTACTACCACCAACTCGACCAAAGCAACGGGCATGAGTTCAGAGGCTACAGACCGGTAAAGAAACACTGGCATTTCTAGCGCTGGTGCCAACGGACCTGCCAACACCGGCAGGCCCGCAAGGCCGGCGCAATCGGGACAACCCTAGACGGCAGCAGAGGCCTGAGGCGACTCGTCGAGCACAGATTCAAACGCAGTCAGACGTTTGTGAATGGATATCAACTCGATAATCGTTGTCCACGAATTCACCAAAAACTGGAATGAGTTTTCCACCTTGCCAAATGCATTGTTGATCTGCGTGAATATGCCCAGGGTGATTGCACCTGCGACAATTGTCGGCGCCATGGCAATCAGCGGAATAAAATTCGCGCCCTGCAAATAGGCAAATCTAAACACGTTAAAGTACAGGTAGTTAAAGTACAGCCGGAAGTAATTCGTCCGCACATCAGAGAACAGATCGGCCAGTACCGGCGGTGAAGCGCGCTGTTCATGGTCCTCACCGTACACAAGCTCTTTCCGGTAGGCCGCTTCAACACGCTGATTATGGAATTCGAGCCCCGGCAGCTTGATCCCCACGACCGCGAGCAAAACGGTGCCAAGCATGGCAGAAATTAACGCAACAAACACCATTGACCCTTGTACCGGCCCGATCAACGGAAGCTCGGTAATGTGCGTTGACAGTTCCCAGAGCAACGGGAAGAAGGCGAGCAATGTCATGATCGAACTAATAAACGCCGACCCCAGACTCTCCATTATCCCGGCAAAGCGCATGGTGTCTTCCTGCACACGCTGCGCCGCACCCTCCACATGGCGCAGCTGCTGCCAGTGCTCCGCGTAGTAATCATTCATCGCCGTGCGCCATCGAAACACGTAGTGCTGCGTGTAATACTGAAACACCACCTGCACCATAATGGTGGCCATCAGCACGATCCCCACCGTCAGCATTTTGCCGAAGATTTCCGGCAGCGTGACGGTGCCCGGTTCACCTAGCGCAGACTGCAGCAGATCGTAGAAATCACCGTACCAGGTGTTCAGCCAAACCGAAATCTGCACCAGAAAATAGGTAACCACCAGGATTATCGCCGAGCCCACCACCGACCAGATGTACCACTTGCTTCTGCCCCACAACAGCCAGAACAGACAAAACAGAATCGATCCACCGACAATAAACTGGTACACCCAGACCTTTTCTGTGTCGAGAAATGGCGCTCTTTCTCCCTCGGCCACTTCGACAACGGGAATCTGAATCAGACTGAGATCGGGTCGGTCGACGGCAAATACATGCCAGATCGTTAGCAGCACCGCAAACCAGGCAAGCGCTGACAGAAAAAATTGGCGTGGACGCGGGAAAAATGACTTAAACATGGGACCTGCCAGTGTTTGGAGAGATAGGTTTGTTCACCAGCAAATGCACAACCGAACCGGCCTCACACCGGCACTGCGGAACTTGGCGTATCGGGAGATCAGACCACAGGAACTCGTCTCGATACAGCATTTCTGACAAACATAGGACTGTGATTCTAGCGCAACTTAAGCATAACAGCAGGCACCAGCCTCGCTCGCATCAATTTTCACGCCTGACAGATCGACCCCTTCGACATCCTGGAAGTTCCCGCTCACAGGAACCCCTCAATGCCGGTACTTTTTCAAGCGGCTAGCTAGTGCCCATCCAGAAACAAGCGCTACTGCGTACCACTCAGACACGCCATCTTTTGCCGACCACATGGAGTTACTTAAGAACAACTAAGCGTCTACATGTGGTAGGCAAAATCTCACGCACCTGAATGATCCTCGCGACACCCTGTTTCTGGGTAGGCACTAGCTACGCCCGACGGCTTAAAGAAACGTGCTGTTTTGCCGATTACCCTGTCAGAAAAATAACAACACACATTTTATATTGGCACGGAGAATTAGAATGAGTCAGCCGCAAATCACTACCCCCGAAGAAAACCGTCGTTTTCGCCTGATCACACGGAGTGACTTTGACGGGCTGGTCTGTGCTGTATTGCTGAAGTACCTCGATATCCTCAGCGACATAAAGTTTGTCCATCCGAAAGACATGCAGGATGGAAAAATCGAAATCAACGAAGACGACATCACCACCAACGTGCCCTACGTTTCGGGGTGCCATCTGGCCTTTGACCACCATCTGAGTGAGACCATTCGCAACGGCGCGCACGACAATCACATCATTGATGCGGATGCACCGTCAGCGGCGCGAGTAGTGTACGAATACTACGGTGGCGCCAGCACGTTTCCCGCTGAGTGGGTCGAAATGATGGAAGCGGTCGATCAGGCAGACTCCGCTCAATACGTTCGCAGTGAAGTGCTCGAACCCACCAACTGGACGCTGCTGAACTACCTGATGGATGCACGCACCGGACTGGGGCGATTTCGGGATTTTCGCATCTCCAACTACGAACTAATGATGCAACTGATTGATCTGTGCGCCACCCACAGCATCGAAGATATCCTGCAGCTTCCGGATGTTATGGAGCGCATTGAGCTCTACGAGGCGATGAAAAACAAGGCCAAAGAACAGATCAAACGCTGCTCTACCGTAAACGGTAATCTTGTTGTCCTCGACCTTCGCGAAGAGGAACTGATCTACCCCACCAACCGGTTTATGGTGTACGCCATCTACCCTGAGTGCAATATCTCTATTCACCAGATCTGGGGACTGAAGAAACAGAACGTCGTGTTTGCTGTCGGCAAATCGATCCTGAAGCGCGATTCCAACACTAACGTTGGCGAACTTTGCCTGCGCTACGGCGGCGGCGGGCATTTGGCCGCCGGCACCTGCCAGATTGATCATGACCGTGCTGATCAGGTACTGAAAGAACTGACAGCACAAATCAATGAAGACGGCTGATACCCGCCGATAACGGGCCTTCTACCCTGCAAGACTACCGCTGATACCTGAAATTATCAGGTATCGGCGCTCCCACCGCAAAGGCTGGCAGTGCCCGCCCACAACTTACTCGAACGAACCTCCCTGTTTTTGCCAGACAACCGGCAAAGACGTTACTAAACTCTCCGGACCACTAGTTCGGAATCGTTCATGAGTACACATTTAAAAAATCGCCACGGTTTTACCACCCGTACCATCCACGCCGGCCAGTCACCTGATCCGTCGACCGGCGCTATCATGCCGCCGATCTATGCGACGTCCACCTATGTGCAGGAAAGTCCGGGCGTTCACCAGGGTTACGAATACAGCCGCTCGCAGAATCCGACGCGACTGGCCTACGAACGCTGCATTGCCGATCTGGAGTGCGGTCAGCGCGGCTTTGCGTTCGCCTCGGGGATGGCGTCTCTGGCAACCCTGCTCGATCATTTCGAACCGGGCGACCACATCATTGCCATGGACGATCTCTACGGCGGCTCCTACCGACTGTTCGAAAACGTTCGCCGCCGCTCGCAAGGGCTGGATTTCTCTCTCGTCGATCTCTCTGACATCAGCCTGCTGGAAGCCGCCATTACAGCGAAAACCCGTATGATCTGGGTAGAGACTCCGACCAACCCGCTGCTCAAGCTATCCGACCTCGAGCGCATCGCCGCTATCGGCAAGGCAAAAAACATACTTTGCTGTTGCGACAACACCTTTGCCAGCCCCTACGTGCAACGGCCGATTGAGTTCGGCTTTGACCTGGTGATGCATTCGGCCACCAAGTACCTGAACGGCCACAGTGATATGGTCGGCGGCGTATTAGTCGTAGGCGACAACCCCGAACTGGAAGAAAGCCTGGCCTTTCTGCAAAACTCGGTCGGTGGAATCCAGGGGCCGTTTGACAGCTTCCTGGCACTGCGAGGCCTGAAAACTCTGGCCCTGCGCATGCAAAGACACTGCGAAAGCGCGCTGCAGGTTGCGCTGCACCTGGAGGCTCACAGCGGCGTCGAAAAAGTCTATTACCCCGGGCTTAAGAGCCACCCGCAACATGAACTGGCCAACCGTCAGATGGATGGTCCGGGCGGCATGGTCACCGCTGTGCTCAAAGGCGGTTTGCCGGCGGCTAAAAATTTCCTCGAGAAGGTGGAAATATTTTCGCTGGCCGAAAGCCTTGGCGGCGTAGAAAGCCTGATCGAGCATCCAGCCATTATGACGCACGCATCGGTACCGGCGGCCAAACGCGCGACACTGGGTATCGATGACGGTCTGGTTCGTCTGTCAGTAGGCATTGAAGATCTGGACGACTTGTTGTCCGATATTGATCAGGCGATGGCGTAAACCAGCACGCCCGCGACCAAGCCAACGGTGGCGTCGTTCAAGACGGAACGGCGCTGCCGGATGCTACACCCCCAGACCGACATTATTAAGCTCCAGCACCCGCTCTGCGCGATAGCTCGAACGCACCATCGGACCCGACACTACCTCAAGGAAACCACGCTCCAGACCCCAGTCACGATAGCGGTCAAACTCCTCCGGCGACACGTAGCGCTGAATGTCCAGATGGTTTACGGTCGGGCGCAGGTACTGGCCCATGGTTAATATATCGACGTTGGCCTCGCGCAGATCATCCATTGTCTGCTTGATCTCGCTTTCCGTTTCACCCAGTCCCAGCATCAGGCTGGTTTTGGTCAGCACATCAGGCCGATGCTGCTTGGCATGACGCAACACACTGATGGTTTGCTCATAGCCGGCTCGCGGGTCGCGCACCGGATGCGTCAGCCGCCTTACGGTTTCCACATTTTGCGCAAACACCTCAAGCCCTGAATCCACCACCTGCTCGATCAACGCAAAGCGACCATCGAAATCCGGCGTCAAGGCTTCTACCCCGGTCTGTGGTCGCAGGGATTTGATCGCCTTGACACAGGCGGCATAGTGAGCGGCGCCACCGTCTGGCAGATCGTCCCGATCAACAGATGTGATCACTACATACTTAAGCCCCATCAATTCAACAGACCGGGCGGTGTTGGCGGGTTCCTCGGGGTCGAGCCATCCATTCGGATTACCGGTATCAACCGAGCAAAATCGACAGGCGCGAGTGCACACAGCCCCCATCACCATGATAGTCGCCGTCCCTGCAGTCCAGCACTCACCAATGTTGGGACACTTGGATTCTTCGCACACCGTAGCGAGCTTGTTGTCACGGACGTTATCACGGACCGCGTTGAATTTTTCTCCGCCGGGCATTTTGGCCCGCAACCACGACGGCTTTCGCAAGACTTCAGTGCGTGTGGATTCAACCGCTGACGACACCTCGCCGGCGGTTTTAATGCCATCCTTGATCGCCTTAAAGCCAATGTCCGTGCGGTACTTCTGCCCCGAGGAAACCACCGGGATAGCAGCGACTTTTGCTCGTGCAGAGTTGTTATCTGACAATTTACTACCCTCAGAGGTGAATTTTCCTGATCAGCAGAGCGGCAAGCTCGTCACCCACTTGCGCAACGCTTGAGCTTACCCCGTGATCGATCATTTGCGTGACGGAGAGGTTTTCATACCCACATGGATTGATCCGTTTGAACGGCTCCAGGTCCATGTCGACATTCAACGACACACCATGAAAACTGCAACCACGGCGCACCCGCAACCCGAGCGCCGCAATTTTACTGCCACCGACATACACCCCCGGTGCATCACGCCGGCTGCTGGAATCAATATCATAGGTTCCCAGTAGCTCGATCACCGCATTCTCGAGCAACTGCACCAGGCTTCTGACACCAAGCTCACGACGACGCAGATTAACCAGCGTATAGATCACCAGCTGACCTGGCCCGTGATAAGTCACCTGACCACCGCGATCACTGTTGACCACGGCAATCCTGCCAGCGTCCAGCACATGCTTTGCATCGCCAGCCTGACCCAGAGTATAGACGGGGGTATGCTGCAACACCCAAAGTTCGTCAGCGGTGGCATCGTCGCGGGCATCGGTAAACTGATGCATCTGCTCGATGACCGGCTGATAGGCTTGAAGCCCCAGCTCACGCACATTGATGGAGTCTGACATCACTACAGCATGGAACTGAACCGGCAAAAATTCAAGGGACAATAGCGGCCCGGCGCGGTGCCGATTGGGGTTCGATCGATTCCGTTTCAGTGCCGGGTGGCCCCTGATCCGGTCGACCGGGACAATACTCGCTTGTTGCTAACGCCTCTGCACCGGGCAGATTTTGGACGGCCGTTGCTCGACGATCGGCCACCGGCGGACTCTGCGCCTGCCTTTTAGTCGTACTTTGCCATTTAACCGCCACCTGAGGCTTCACATCGCTGGTTGCGAGGAGATCGACTAGATTACCCACCTGACTCTATCTTGTGCACTCATCTCGGTGAAGACACGGTCGAGCTGTTGCTGATCAACGGCAGTAAACGAGGCGGTGACCGAAACATAGGCGCCCTTGCTGCTTGCGCGTGTGTAGTGAGTCACAGCACTGTCAGCGCCGATAATCTGCTGAATCACCGACACGACGAACGCGGCGAAGTCGTCCTCATCCTTGCCAACCGCCTTTATCGAGTAGGTATCTGGAAAGTGCTGTATGGGCCTGTCATCACTCACACCGGTATTCCGTTACGATTACTTGAACATGCGCTTGAAAGAATCGGTCGTGCGGGTTATGAAACCACCCTGCTCTACCGCCTGCAAAGCCACCAGAGGAAGCTCTGCTATGATCTTTCCATCGAGGGCGTAGTTCACCACACCTAGCTTTTGGCCGGCCGTGATCGGTGCAACCAGGTCGCCGGTGATCTTGAACTCTCTAACCAATCTGTTGCTTTGGCCGGTTTGCAACGTCAGGTAGTGCTCTTCCGGTACGGCAATCGACACGTCATCGGCTTGCCCGCCCCACACTTTGACATTACCCAGCGCCTTGTTGGATTTTTCCAGCTGCACGGTTTCATAGAAGCGAAACCCGTAATTGAGAATTCGCAGACTTTCCGTCCCACGTTGCTGCTCATTGCGAGCCCCCAGCAGCACGCTGATCAGACGCATATCATCACGCTTGGCAGACGCTACCAGACAATAGCCCGCCGCTTCCGTGTGGCCTGTTTTCATGCCGTCAACCGACGGATCATGCAACAACAGCGTGTTGCGGTTTTTCTGGGTAATGTTGTTGTAGGTAAACTCTTCCACCGAATACAGGCGATAGTGCTTGGGGTGATCTCGAATCACAGCACGCGCTAACACGGCCAGATCACGAGCCGTACTGTAGTGCTCTTTAACGCCGCCCGGCGGTGGCAACCCGGTAGAGTTGGCAAACAGTGTGGTGGTCATACCAAGCCGCCCGGCCATCTCATTCATCATCGAGACAAAGCCCTGCTCACTACCACCTATATGCTCAGCCAGAGCCACACTGGCATCATTACCGGATTGCACCACCAGTCCGTACATCAGATCGCGGACTGTTACTTGTGAACCCGGCTCAAGAAACGTTCTGGAACCGATAGCACTGTGTGCATTGCTGCTGATCGGCACTAGATCGTCGGGCTTCAATCCGCCATGACGAATCTGGAACGACACAATATAGGCCGTCATCATCTTTGTCAGACTGGCCGGTTCCAGCGGCAGATCGGGATTTTTTTCCGCAATGATTTTGCCGGTGTTGTAGTCAACCAGCAGATAGCTTTTTGCGGCAAGGCCCGGTGGCGCAGGGATGGCAAGCGGAGCGACATCGGCAAACGCAACCCTGCCGGTAAAGAGCAGTAAAAAAACACCAAATAGTACAGCGGAGCGTCGACCGATCACATTAGTCCTGAATTTCATACTTAATAAATACACAGACCCGGAAATACTCCGGGCCTGCTTAGTTATTGCCCGCTATTACGGCTGTTTAACTTTTACGGTGTAGTTTTCTACACCCGCATTGTCGAGTTCAGCCGACACCAGCTTGGCGTGATCGCTTTTCATGATTGGACCGACAGTCACCCGGTACATGTCAGTACCTTTCAGCGGCTTGATGTTTACCTCTTCGCGCGGGATTGCCAATACTATATCGACGGCCAGCCGCTCGGCGTCTGCCACGTCAGCGTACACGCCCGCCTGAATAAAATACTCAGCGTTGTCTAGCGGTAGCTTTGGCGCCGCCTTTGCCGTTTGCACAGCAGCGACTCCTGCCGCTGGTACAACCTGACCCACGCTGGACGCATCCACTAACGCCACCGGCAGACCTGCAGCGGTGTTTTTCTCATCAACGGACGCGGTCGCAACTCGGCTTAGATCAACCGCCTTGCCTGCATCGCTCCCGGCAGTCTGGATTGCCGGCACCTTCACGACAACACCTTCAGCACTGGCGACAGGCTCCGGACGTGGCGTGGCTACCGGCACCACTACATCAGTCGCCACAGTCTGCGCTGCTGTCACTGGTGCTGCTGCATCGGCTTCAGGCAGAACAGGCACAACCAAAGACTCTCCCGCACCGGCCACTGCATTCTGATTGTTGAGAGGCAGTGCCACACCGGCCAGCGCTGAACTCGGGACAGGGGTTGCTATGCCGTCTTTGACATAGTCAAACTCAATGTCCATGGTGTTTTTCGGACCACTCATGACGGCAAGCTCCTCGGCCGTGAGTGCTTGTATTTCAACCATCGCTGTCCCATCGTTTACCATGCCCAACTGCAGGGCGGCAGCAAACGACAGATCAATTATGCGGTCGCCGGAAAACGGCCCACGATCATTGATTTTCACGACGACCGACTTGCCGTTGTCGAGATGGGTAACTCGGGCGTAGGTCGGCAGCGGCAACGATTTATGCGCCGCTGTCATTTTGTACATGTCGTAGATTTCGCCGTTCGATGCCGTGCGCCCGTGAAAATTCGGACCGTACCAAGACGCCAGACCACGCGCAGAATAACCATCGCTATTGTCCAGTGTGTGGAAGCGCTGCCCCCTCACCACGTAGGAGTCCATGTTGCCGCGCTTACTTTTGCGAACGGTCAGACCGCTGGATGCAACCGCCATTTTGCGGTTTGCCTCCGCGTCTGCCGCTGTCGCCTGTACCTGCGTATCACTGACAAACAAATCTTCCACATTGGCAGTCGGCTTGGCACGGGACGAATTTCCGGTCGGCAGAATGGAGCAACCGGCCAAAACGCCAGAAACTAGACTGGCAACAACAGCATTGCGGTATTTCATTATAATTCCTTAGGGTGTGCGTGCGGTACGCCCTGGTTTATGCGTAAGCGCTATTTGCGCGACTTTATTTCCTGACTTAGCTGGTGCACAGCCATCGCGTAAAGGTTGCTGTGGTTGTAACGTGTGATCACATAAAAGTTATGGTGTGCAATCCAGTACTCAGCACCCTTTTCAGCCTGCAACTTTAATAAGGTATATCTACCGCTGCCTTTACGTTTTGGATAGATGCCCGCGGCATTCATCTCTGCAGAGCTGTGCACCGGTTTAGGACTATCTCTGACGAGTGATTTCACTGAATCTTTATAATCGGTAATCTCAACAACCGCCTGATCCTTCTTCCAGCCGTGACGGTGAAAGTAGTTAGCAACACTGCCAATAACATCAGGCACGCTGTTCCATAGATCGCGCTCGCCATCTTCATCAAAATCCACCGCATAACTGCGGTAGCTGCTGGAAATAAACTGCGGCATACCAAACGCTGCAGCATACGATCCTTCCAGCGTCCGGTAGTCGAATTTGTTTTCGTCCAGCAACAATAAAAACTGTTCGAGTTCGGAGCGAAAAAACTTAGCTCTTTTCGGGTAGTCGAACGCCAGCGTCGACAACGCGGAAATCGCAGAAAAACCGCCGCTGATTCTGCCGTAAAAGGTCTCAACACCGATTATAGAGACGATAATCCATGGGGGCACACCGTAGCGTTGCTGTGCTTGTTCTAATGTTTCCTGATGTTCATTCCAGAACGCCACCCCGGCATCGATGCGCTCATCGGAGAGAAAGATAGGGCGGTATCCGCTCCATTCGAGTCGTTTCTCGGCTGGCCGCTGAATTAATTCAAGTACCCGTTCACTGCGCTCGGCGCTTCTGAATATATCCTTCAGGACCTGCAGATTCATATCGTGCTTGCGTGCCATCTCCGTCATAAAGGCAACCGCCTTCGGATGCTCGCTATAGTCCGCGCGGGCCGGGCCGCACAACAGTAATAACAGCACAATGACAGCACGGGTCGCTACTCGCAGGCGACCCTGACTGACGACAGTTTCACTTTCTTCTGAGAACACAATTTTCATCCTCGAATGATGCGATATTTCGCGTCAATCAGGGAGTAAAATAACTGATACAGGAAATGTTTTACTGGCTGGTAATAAGCACCGGACATAAAAAAAGCCGGTTCGGACTAAACCGAACCGGCTTTACATTCACACCGGGAATACGCGCAAAAAAAGCCTGCGACCCGGATGCGCGCTAATGCAAACGCATTACAACAGCGGAGCGATAACCAGAGACACAATCGCCATCACATTGATGAGGATATTCATGGCCGGGCCAGAAGTGTCCTTGAAGGGGTCGCCTACGGTATCACCAACAACCACTGCGGCGTGGGTATCAGTGCCCTTGCCACCGAAGTTGCCTTTTTCAACGTACTTCTTTGCGTTATCCCAGGCACCACCGGCGTTAGCCATCATCAGTGCCAGCATCACACAACCAACCAAAGCACCGGACAGGAACCCACCCAGCGCCTCAGGCCCAAGACCAAAGCCGATCACTGGTGGAGCACCAATGGCAAGAACACCGGGCAGTATCATCCGCTTCAGAGCAGCGGTTGTGGCAATCGATACACAGCGCTCGTTATCCGGCTTACCGGTACCTTCCAGCAAACCCGGGATTTCACGGAACTGACGTCGGATTTCCTTGATCATATCGAATGCCGCAGCACCCACAGCGCGCATCGTGATGGCACTGACCAGGAATGGGAAAATACCCCCGATGAACATCCCGACAAGAACAATCGGGTTGCCGATATCCAGGGCAAATTCAGGATGCTTGCCTTTAACCGTCTGAATAAACGCCGCGATAATTGCCAGCGCTGCAAGACCTGCCGCACCAATCGCAAAGCCCTTACCAATGGCCGCTGTGGTGTTACCCACTTCGTCGAGGCCGTCGGTAATTTTCCGGGTCTCTTCGCCCATACCGGCCATCTCGGCGATACCACCAGCGTTATCGGCCACAGGACCGTAGGCATCGATCGCCATAGTGATACCAACAGTAGCCAGCATACCCACTGCCGCAACACCCACGCCGTACAATCCAACCAGGCTGCTCGCAGTAAAGATGATCACACACAGTGTCAGAACAGGAACCACGACCGATTCCATACCGGTTGCCAGCCCGGAGATCATCACCGTGGCCGGACCGGTTTCACCAGACTTGGCAATATCCCGAACCGGTTTGCCGCCCGTGTAGTACTCAGTAACAAGACCAATCACCATACCACCAACCGCACCGGCAACCACACACCACCAGACATCAATCGAGACGCCGCTGGACTTGATCACGATAAAGGCCGCAACAATAAACAGCAACGTCGCACCAATGGTGCCGTAGCGCAGCGCCTTTTCGGGCGACTTGTCAGACATACGCTTGACTAGAAAAATACCCATCACCGAGCAGATCAAACCGACGGATGACAATGCCAATGGCAGAAAACTCAGGTTGGCTACCGTTGAGCCTTCACCGACAAACGCCAATTCAGCGGCTGTCATGGTGCTCGCGATTGCGATGGTGGCAATCATGCTGCCACAGTAGGATTCAAAAATATCTGATCCCATGCCCGCGATATCACCGACGTTATCGCCGACGTTATCCGCAATTACACCCGGGTTTCGAGGATCATCTTCCGGTATACCCGCTTCAATCTTACCCACCAGATCAGCACCGACGTCAGCACTCTTGGTGAAGATACCGCCACCGACCCTGGAAAACAGTGCCACCAGTGATGCCCCCATACCAAAACCGTGAATCGCCTCGGCGTGCTCTGTGCCCCAGAAAAAGTACAGCAGCCCGAGACCCAGCAAACCTGCGGAGGCTACCGTCAGGCCCATAATTGAACCACCGAAGAACGCAACCGTCAGCGCCTCTGAGGGGCCGTGCTCAGATGCAGCCACTGTGGTTCGAACGTTCGCGCGGGTAGCTGTGTACATGCCAAACCAGCCGGCAGATGCAGAGAAAATTGCGCCCACCAGAAACGCGATCGCAGTGTGATTGGTCTCAAACGCATAAAACAGGATTGCGGAAACAATAACGACAAACAACGCAAGAATGGAATATTCCCGGCGCAGGAACGCCATTGCGCCCTTTTGAATCTCAACGGCGATTTCTGCCGCCTTTCCGTCTCCGGGTGGATACTTCAGTACAAGTGTGTATACGTACACGGCCATGGCAAGTCCTGCCAGACCAAGTAGTACCGGAATAAATTCCATTGGCAAATTTCCTCTCTATTGTTGAGTGTGTTTTGGGTGATTAATTTTGTGGCAGGCAGATTCTGCCTCAGTGGGTCGTTCTGATACAACTATCTAATGTAGTTTAGTTTGTAATTGGGGCAATTCAGGAAAGAGTTGACTCATACAACTGCAACGCCAACGCCCTGGCAAATCCACTACGTGCTGCTGTGAAAGATTGACGGCCGCGTGGTGCCTCCGGCTTCAGGCCTTCACTGCCACGTCAGCCGGTAGCTTCCACTGCACAGCAGACTTGCCATGCGCCTGAAGATAAGTATTTGCCTGCGAGAAGTGCTTGCAGCCGGTGAAGCCACGGACGGACAGCGGAGACGGGTGCGCACTGGTCAGAACACAGTGTTTTTGCGCGTCTATGATCTGCCCTTTGCGCTTGGCATAGCCTCCCCACAGCAGAAACACCGTATTGCTGGTGTTGTCTGACAAGCACTGAATGACCGCATCAGTGAATTGTTCCCAACCAAGCCCCTGATGGGACGCCGCCTGGCTATGCTCTACCGTCAGCACGCTGTTGAGCAGGAACACGCCCTGCTGCGCCCACGACTGCAGATAACCATGGCGAACCGGCTCGATACCCAGATCAGAGTTCAGTTCTTTATAGATGTTGCGCAAAGATGGCGGTATCGCAACACCCGGCTGCACTGAAAAACACATGCCGTGAGCCTGCCCGGCCCCGTGGTAGGGGTCCTGCCCCAGAATCACAACTTTTACCTGATCAAACGGTGTTTCGTTAAACGCACTGAACCGTTGGTCTGCCGGCGGGTAAATGACGGCACCGGTATCGGCGCGTCTGACCAGCTCGGCCCGCAACTTTTTCATATAGGCCTGATCGAACTGCTTTTGCAGCTGCGCTTTCCAGCCAGCCTCCATGCGAACCTTGTGCTTGGACATTGTTGATCCGGTAATAACTGACACCGGTATCGATGTCGGAAATAAACAAATGAATACTCGAAAACGGCAGACTTCACCGACGTACAACAGGGGTGCTTTACTAGGCGCCACACCCTGCATTGTGTCGTCACCGGACCGGCTCAGCCATTCGCAAGTCAGCAAAGCCCGGCTAAATCCGGATAGATTGACATGTTCGAGCGATTTCCGCAGAGGCAAATCCTCGCTATGCTCACCCCTCTACCGCCGAACACCGTGTCTTTCTGCTTGAAACATCTGCCAGCCCAGCTCACCACTCTGATAATCCTGCACGCCAGCACCGTTGCCGCTGCTGAATATTGTGCCACAGGCGATCACACCGACGCACCAAAGTATCCGGACTTATCGCTGGGCGATAAAGTTGTGCTGTCTGCTGACAACGTCGAAAGTGACCCGATCAACTCCCGGCAATTCAGACTCAACGGCACCATCTCGATACGTCATCGCGACGGTGGCCTGCAAGCCGAAAACGCCATCTATGATCCGCTTACCGATATCGCCACAGTCGATGGCAAGATGTCCTATGAATCTGCCGGACTCACTGTGCACAGTGCCGACGCCAATGTGAATGTAAAAGACGGAACGTTTCAGTTAGGCGAATCCGGCTACGAAGTCGACAGCGGCGATGTTATATCGCAAGGCCGCGCCAGTGAAATCAACCGTGACGCCGAGGGCAAACTGCGCCTGCGCAACGCCAGCTACAGCAGCTGTCCGGCCGGTGACAATGGCTGGCGACTCAACGCACGCAACATCAAGCTCGACGCCGATGCCGGCATCGGCACCGCGCGTGGCGTCAGTCTGCGCTTTAAGGATGTCCCTATTCTGTATGCGCCAGCGTTCAGTTTCCCGATCAGCAACCGTCGTAAAACCGGCTTGCTGGCCCCGCGCTTCGACCAGAACGACCAAACCGGCCTCGAGTATCGGCAGCCGTTTTACTGGAATATAAAACCTAACTGGGACGCCACCTTTGTACTGCGGTCGATGTCAGATCGCGGCTTTCAGTTGCAAAGCGAAGTCAGACACCTGAACCGCATCGGTACCTGGACTTTCAATCACGAAGTCATGAGCAATGACAATCGCTACGAGCCTGACGTCAGTCGGCGTTTTTCGCGTTTCCGCCACAACGGCAAACTCGGCGAACGCTGGTTTACCCAGGTTGATATGAGCTCGGTCAGCGACAAAGATTACTTCGAAGACCTGGGCGATACACTCAATATTGCCAGTATCACCCACCTGCAGCGGCGCGCTGATCTGATCTACCAGGCCGACGACTATCAGTTCCGCACGCGGTTACTGAGCTATCAGACCGTGGATTCCCTGATCGAGCCCGATCAACGGCCCTACCAGCAATTGCCACAGCTGACATTTCGCTACGACAAACGCCTGGAACGCCTGGGCCTCGATTCGTCAGTCGATGCCGAGATCGTCTACTTTGACCGCGACAACTCGGTGACCGGTTCACGCATTGACGTTAAGCCCAGAGCAGAATGGACCATCAACCGGCCCAGCTGGTTTACCTCGCTGGCATCCAACCTGCGGCTCACCCGCTACGACCTCAACAACGTCGACGATGCAGATCGCGGACAGTTTCGGGCAGTGCCGCAACTCTCCGCTGACGCCGGCCTGTACTTTGATCGATTTGATGCAGTAAATAAAAACCTGCTGACCTTTGAACCGCGGGTATTTTATCTATATGCACCGTATCGCGACCAAAGCAGCATCCCGATTTTTGACACCGGCGCGCTCGATTTCAATTTCTCGCAACTGTTTCGCGAGAATCGTTTTTCCGGGGCCGATCGCATCAATGACGCCAATCAACTGAGCTTCGCAGTCAGCTCCCGCCTGATCAACCCCATTGGCCGGGAGAAATTCAGCGCCAGCATCGGACAGATTCTCTATTTTGACAATCGCCGCGTGACCCTGCCAGACGGTGAAGCCAGCACCGCCAACAGCTCCGATATCATCGCCGAGCTACAAACAGAAATTACCCCGCAATGGAGCGGCGGTTTGAATTTGCAATGGGAGCCCACCGAGGGCAATACTCAGCGCTCCTCGGCCCACATCCGCTACCGCAACGGGGCGGGAAAGCTGATCAACTTCGGCCATCGCTACCTGAAGGACGACGGCGAGTTCATTCATGCCTCATTCGCCTGGCCGATCAACGAGCAATGGAGCGTGGCCAGCGGCTGGAACTACTCACTCAACGACAACAAAGGCATCGAGACGGTGCTAGGCCTGGAATACGACAGCTGCTGCTGGGCGTTCCGGACCGCTGCGCGCCGTTACATCACCGATGACGGCGACGACACCACTACCGCATTTTTTTTCCAACTGGTATTGAAAGGCCTGGCACCGGTCGGACAAAATGTCACAGAAGTGCTGCGCGAAGCCATCGGTGGATACACCACCAGCAATCAGTAAGCATCGCCACCGCACTAACGTCACCACGCCAATCACTAAAGCAAATTTTCTATGAGCAAGCTCCCGACAAACGTCCTGGCCGCAGTGCTCGCGGCTGTATGGTTACTCTCGACAAGTCCTTCCGTGATCAGCGAGGAAGTCGCACTCGACAGCATCATCGCTGTGGTCAATGACGACATCATCCTGTCCAGCGATTTTGTCCGCGAACGCGCCACTCTGATCCGTCAGAACCCACCCAACCTGCCCAGTGGCGAGCAGCTTGACCGCGCCGTAATCGAACGCCTGATTGCGCAGTCGCTGCAGATTCAGCAAGCTGAAGAGCGCGGTATTCGGATCGACGACTCCAGCCTGCAGCGCACCTTGGAAGATATGGCCCGCAACAACAAAATGACCGTTGCACAGATGCGCGAGTCCTTAAGCCGCGACGGCATCGATTTCCTCGAGTTTCGCGAAACTATCCGCAAAGAGCTGCTGATCTCAACACTGTCGCGTCGCGAAGTTGAATCAAGCCTGCGAGTCTCGGATGCCGAAGTCGAAGAACAATTAAGTACCGAAGCCGCCGGCACCGCCGGCTATCGCTACGAACTCGAACACATCCTTGTCAAACTGCCACAACAGGCAGACAACGAGACCGTCGACGCAGCCGCAGTTGTCGCCCGTACCGTCGCCAGCGACGCTCGCGATGGCATCCCGTTCGACCGCTTGATCCAGACCCAGCTCAGTAACGGCTACAGCGAAATTGAGGGCGGTAACCTCGGCGCCAGAAGCCTGGCCGATATGCCCCGGCTGTTTGCCAATCAGGTCAAAGGCATGCAGATTGGCGATATCACCGAACCGCTGCGCAGTGCGGCCGGGTTTCACGTTCTGCATTTACTAAGCAAGAACAGTATCGACACCCCGTCCTCAACACGGGTTCGGGCACGCCACATTCTAGCCAGCACGCGCAATGGACTGAGTGCTGCCGCCGCCAAGCAGCGCATTATTGAGATACGTAATCGCTTACTGGAAGGCGCTGATTTTGCCGCCATTGCACGAGAGATGTCCGACGATGCCCGCAGCGCTGCCAATGGCGGAGATCTCGGCTGGTTCGGACGCGGCGAGATGGTCGCCAACTTCGAAAACATTGCTTTTACCACCGAAACCAACCAGCTTACCGAGCCGTTTTTTACCGATTTCGGCTGGCACATTCTAGAGGTCACCGAACGCGAGGTCGAACAGAACCCACGTGGTGATCTGGAAGAACGCACCCGAGATCAACTGCGCCGTAAAAAGGCCGAAGACAAATACGCCGACTGGCTCGCGCAGTTGCGGGCCAATGCCTACGTTGAGCTCCGTGGTTTCGCGAAAAACTTTCAGTGACAGCACTACCGCGAATCGCCATCACCACCGGTGAACCCGCCGGTATCGGCCCTGATCTCTGCGTCGCTCTAAGCGCTATGCCAAATGCCGAGCTGGTACTGATCGGCGACGAACCCCTGCTGCAAGAGCGGGCCCGGCACCTGGGCCTGGACCCTCTGGACACATCAGCAGGTATCTCTATTCAGCATATCGGGCTGGCCGCACCAGCCACCGCCGGGACTCTCGACAGCAGCAATGCCGCCTATGTGCTGGACACTATCCGCACGGCCGCACTTGGTTGTCAGTCCGGTGACTTTGACGCAATGGTCACAGCACCAGTGCACAAAGGTATTATCAACGACGCCGGTATTGCGTTTTCCGGACACACCGAATTTATCGCCGAACTATTCGATGCAAAACCGGTGATGGTGCTTGCCGCTGACACGCTGCGAGTCGCACTGGCGACTACCCACCTGCCATTGTCGGCCGTGCCGGCCGCCATCAACCACGACTCCATCGTCGACACGCTGACCACGCTGCATGAAGAACTAATCTCCCGGTTTGGCATTGCCGCACCGCGTATTCTGGTCTGCGGCCTGAACCCGCACGCCGGTGAATCCGGTCATTTGGGTCGCGAAGAGATCGACACCATTATTCCAGCCATCGAAACCGCTCAGCGCCGCGGCTTGAACATAACCGGTCCATTGCCCGCAGACACCCTTTTCACGCCACACCATCTCAAAGACGCTGACGCCGTTCTGGCGATGTTTCACGATCAGGGACTGCCGGTACTAAAATACGCCGGTTTCGGTAACGCGGTAAATATCACGTTTGGCCTGCCGATTATTCGCACGTCAGTTGACCACGGCACGGCACTTGACCTGGCCGGCAGCGGCCGCGCTAACGGCGGCAGCTTGCAGGCCGCTTTACAGCTCGCGGTCCAACTGGCCAACGCTGCGCATTCCCCTTCGACGACAGCAACCGGCAGATAACAGTGGCTGAGCAACACCGTGCCCGCAAGCGATTCGGGCAGAATTTTCTGGTCGATCACCACATCATCCGGCAAATCACCCGTTGTTTTACTGACAGCGCGCACCCGATTGTGGAGATCGGACCCGGTCGCGGCGCTCTCACCGGCGAGTTGTTGAACGTCGGTGTGCCGGTCATTGCACTCGAACTCGATCGCGATCTGATACCCGTCTTGCAACGGCAATTTCAACAGCACGATCACTTCGATCTGCGCCAAGCCGACGCATTGCGTTTTGACTTCGCCGAATTGCAACCGATGGCGCCGCTCCGGCTGGTGGGCAATCTGCCATACAACGTCGCCACACCACTTATTTTCCGGCTACTGGAAGACGTCTCATGGATTGTCGATATGCACTTTATGCTGCAATGGGAGGTGGTTGCGCGCCTATCGGCACGCTGCGGTGACCCGCACTACGGCCAGTTATCTATCGTGGTACAAAACCTCTGCGAGTCCGCGACACTACTCGAGGTGCCGCCCAGCGCATTTTCACCATCGCCAAAAGTCAACTCCGGTGTCATTCACCTGAAACCGCGTGCGCAACCGGTGGTGCCATCCGGGCAACACAGCGCATTTAACGCGTTGGTAAAAAGTGCTTTCTCACAGCGACGCAAAACGCTGCGCAACAACCTGAAGGGCGTGCTGACTGCAGAGCAGATTCAAGAAAGCGACGTCGACCCGGGGCTGCGCGCTGAAGCCTTACCGATTGAGGCGTTTGCACGGCTGACCCGCACGTTGCTGGACGCCACAGACACCCCCCCGCCAAAGGCGCCGTAAGGACACCGGACAAGCCCTGTGCGGTAGCGCAAGCCTGCTGACGTTTCCGCCATCGGCCGCGTTTTGGTCGCTGTCCGGCCCACAAACGACATCCAAAACACGCTACACTCAGCACTCACTCTGATGGTGCGCACTTTAATTATCACGCGCCTGTGCCCACCTTTAGAGCGGGGAACCTGCAAAGCACAAATTCTATTGTGGTGACAACGCCCTCATCGAGGCCTCGTACCGCACCTTGGAATGCTACTGCGCAGATCCCCGACCTGCCCACACCAGATGGACTTCCCAGTTTACCGAGGTATATGCCCTACATGCCAAACGACGACGACAGCACCGCGCCGCTCGACGCCGACCAATACGCCGACCAATACGCCGACCACATAAAAGTGGAAGTCGCGACCCGCTATCTCGAATCCGACTCAGACCCGGAAGATGATCGCTTTGTGTTCGCCTACACCATCACGATCCTGAACCAGGGCGAGGCACCTGCACGGTTGCTCACCCGCCACTGGGTCATTACCCACGGCAACGGCCGCAAACAGGAAGTTCGCGGTGACGGCGTAGTCGGTAATCAACCCCGCATCAAACCCGGTGAAGGCTATCAGTACACCAGTGGCACCATCCTCGACACGCCTATCGGCACCATGGGCGGCAGCTACCAGATGGTCACCGATGACGGTGTGGAGTTCGATGCATCGATACCGGAATTTCTGTTGTCGACCCCACGCACCCTGCACTAGCGCTCATCACCACCGACATTCATGACGACCTACGCTATCGGGGATATTCAAGGCTGCTTTGAGGCACTGCAGCGTCTACTCGACAAACTGAAATTCGACCCCGCTGCCGACACACTCTGGTTTGCCGGCGATCTGGTCAATCGCGGCCCTCAGTCTCTGCAGACGCTTCGCTTCGTCAAATCACTGGGTACTGCCGCCATCACGGTACTTGGTAATCACGACATCCACCTGCTGGCTTTGTACTACGGACTGCGCACCCGCGAGAAAGACCCGACCCTGAACCAGGTACTCGATGCACCGGACGCCGATGATTTGATTCACTGGCTGCAAGGTCTGCCGCTGATGCATCAGCAGCATGGCTATATACTGGTACACGCCGGCCTGCACCCGCACTGGGATATCGCCACGGCTCAAACCCTTGCCACCGAGGTATCGGCAAGCCTGAAAGCCTGTCGCGACAAAGACGCGCTCAGCGTGCTCTACGGACCGTCGAGCGGCTCTTGGCCGCTGGCCCGGCACACTGATGAAAGACTCCGCTTTGCCGTAAATTGCCTGACCCGCATGCGATTCAGCAGCCGCGACGCAATACTGGACTTCAAGCACAACGACGCCCCGGGAAGCCAGCCCGACCACCTGCTGCCGTGGTTCAAGGTGCAAAATCGGGTGCTGGCAGATCAGTCTATAATTTTTGGTCACTGGGCTGCCCTGGGCCTCTATACCGACGACAATGTGTTCGGCCTCGATAGCGGTTGTGTGTGGGGTAATGCGTTAACCGCTATGCGTTTAAGCGACCGACAGATAACAAGCGTCGCGTGTGATCCCCGATAATCAACGCGGCTACCCGGGTAGCCGCGCCGATTTCACCCGGTGACCGACACTCGCCAGGCCGGTCTAGGGCTGCGGAAACTTTTTTGCCACCTGCTCAGCAACCAGCACACCCATCGCGGTACCGACATCCGTTGAGTGGCGGTAGTGCACGCCCTCCCAGACCCGGGCATTAGCCACTTCACGAATGAAATCATCGACAGACGTCCAGCGCCTTGTCGCGCCCCCGGCAGTTGGACTGGAGGTGCTAAGCACTGGTACAGGGTCTGATCCCAGATCCTGTTTGAGTGATGTCCCGACCGCACCGGACACGATGCAGTGCGCACACGGGTATTCCGGATGCATCGGGGTGGTTACCATCGGTCTCCAGTCCGCCTGGCGCTCAGTCAATGGATTAGAATCTTCATCGCCATTTCGAATGGCAGTCATCGGACGCCAGAATCCATAGTTATATTTTGCATCGAACACAGCGATGAGCGCATCATCGATAGACTGGCTGGTCATCGCGAATAGTCGTGCATTACGTGTCGGATCACGGTCCGGCTGGCTGGTCACCGAACGCACCACCGGAAAATAAACTGCCGGCGAGGTTGCAACCCAGAACTGTGCGGCAGCGGTTTGCTCCGCTGTTCGATGGCGACTATCGTGCGCACCAATTTTTTTTATCTCGTTGTAGTCCAGCGCCCACTGCTCGCTGTCCAGCGCCGGGGGAGCGTCGGGTCGAAACTGATCAGCGGAATGCATCGCCCACGGCAACCGGTTTGCACTCCAGGTAGACGCCACCGGTATGACTGTCGGCACGTAAACACCGGGTGCCGTCAATGGTCGATACGATTCAGACACACCGATCTTGTCGGCTGCCCGCAGAGACAGCACTGCCGCTGCCGCTTGCTCACCGACAGTAATCCCGTCAGCCAGAGACTGATCCTGCGGCAGCAAATTTAACACCTGCTGGTATTCCTCATTGATTTGCGCCTCAGCCTTCGGTAGCAACTCACTCAGCATCAGATGATTAGCCGCGGCGATTGCCGCATCCACCGAGGCACCAGAGGGGGCATCAACCACAGGCTCTGAAGGCGGGTACTTTTGCGTTATAGAGTTTACCGCTGCATAGACACTTGTCTGAACCAGCGCCACGGCGCGGTTCGCAACCGCAGGGGACTCTATCGACTCAACGATAATATCAATCGATCGGGTGTTCCAGTCAGTGACACTGTCTGCACGTATCGTCGGTGACATCAGTACAACTAACGTGCTAACCCATAAAATGGCAGTAGATTGAGCTTTCATAGGATTCCCTTGTTGAAAAAGTTACATACTGCAGAACTGCAGAAAACAAAAAAACTGCTGTACAAACGCACTGCACTTTTCAACGCAAATGGTGATTCAATAATCAGCCATATTCAGGAAATTACTACGAACTATTGCCGAAATCCTCAGACCGGATAAGCGATCCCCCTGTAAGCGGCTACCGTTGGTTCGAGCCCGGAATAGACCCTATGACTTACGGTCCAGCACATAATAAGCAAAGCGGTAGCCGCCATCGGCGGTCTCGTCATGCTTATCGACCGAAGTCACTGTCCAGTCCTGCCAGTTAAAGCTGTCAAGCCAGGTATCCCCATCAGGAAACTCATGATCGATGACCGTCAGGTACAAACGTTCCGTATCGGGCATCGCCGCCTGACAAAGTGAGGCGCCGCCAATGACCATCATCTCTTCCGCTGATTGGGTACGAGCCACGTCATAAGCCTCATGCAGCGACGCCGCAGTACGCACACCGTCGACTGACCACTGATTATTCCGGGTAACTACAATGTTGGCGCGACCGGGCAGTGGTCGACCGATAGAATCATAAGTCACACGGCCCATGATCACAGGCTTCCCCATAGTGACTCTCTTAAAATACTGAAGGTCTGAAGAAATATGCCACGGCATGCCCCCCTCCTTACCAATCAGATTACGGGTATCCATGGCCATCATCATTGATATTCGCACGTCTACGGTCTCCGTGGTGCTGAGCAATTTTTTGCCGGTATTCAGGCAAGCACCGCAATATACCTTAATACGAGCAACTTGCCCGTCATAGCTCGTCCTGATTCTACCTAATAGTGTGAATATGCCCTCATTCCCGCACTCGCCAACCACGGTTAACGGAAAATTACAGAGCTTTCATAAAGGATCGGTTCCGTTAATGATCCGGCGCATCCGCCGATGTTGCTGCACAAGGTCCAGGCAGAAACGCCGACACCCTTACTAAACACCAGGGGATAACATGAACGTACCAAAGATAGCCACAGCACTTACGGCAATGGTAATCCTTACACAAGTGGCCGCGTGCTCAAGCGGCCCACCACCACGGCAGGAACTGTCGCTTACACAGTCGTCAATCCGCAGTGCCGAAGCCGCAGGTGCAATAACACATGCATCTAAGCCTTTTCGGTTAGCGCAACAGAAAGTGACCACTGCCCAGTCACTGATCGAAAAGAAAAAATTCGACAAAGCCAGAATGCTGCTGGAGTCAGCGACCGCCGACGCTGAACTGGCCGAAGCCACCGCAGAGGCGGAAAAGTCACGACTCGCCAGCGAAGAGCTTACTGAAAGCATCGCATTGATGAAGGAAGAGATAGCAAGAGCGCAAGACAACTAGAGGTTGTCGAGACGAATAGCTGGAGATCAAAATGAAAAACAATCAAACGATGTTCAAAAGCACCCTGGCCCTAACTGCCGGCCTGGCATTGCTGACTGCCGGTTGTGCCAGCAAGCAACCGAACTCTGCGCTGGAGTCCGCACAAGCGACCTATGCAAGAGTCAATGATGCGCCGACGGTAAACGAGTATTCAACCGAAGATCTGAACATAGCCAAGCAAAAGCTCGACTATGCAATGAAGGCCAAAAAAGATAAAAAGGATGAGTATATCGTCTCCCAGCGCGCTTATGTCGCCGAGCAATATGCCCTCATTGCCGAGCAACGCTCAACGTTACTGAAATACCAGGCCAATATCACCAACGGCAAACTGGAACGCACGCAGGCTCAAATGGACCTCCGGGCATCCGAAGCCAACTCAGCCCGCTCCGCCGCCGAGGTGCTATCAGCCAAAGCTGAACAACTGGAGCTAGAAGTAGCAGCCCGTGAAGCAAAGCTCAAGGCCCAGCTGGCCGAACTAGAAGAACTTAAAGCGCTGCAGGCACGTAACACTGATCGCGGTATGGTGCTGACTCTAGGCGATGTATTATTTGCCACCGGCGAGTCAACGTTACGTGAAGGTGCTTACCAGAATGTCAATCGGGTCGCGGGTTTTCTAAAAAACTACCCCGACCGATCGTTGGTTATTGAAGGCCACACCGATAGCACCGGCGATGACAACTTCAACTACAAATTGTCTATGGAGCGCGCCAACGCGGTTCGCTTTGCACTGGCGAATCAAGGTATAGACCCCTCCAGAATTACAGCCAGAGGCCTGGGTGAAACCTCCCCGGTTGCCAGCAACGATAACGCCGCTGGCAGGCAGCGCAATCGCCGCGTTGACCTGATTTTTGATCATGTTGAGCAAACGCAATTTACCGAGACCACTGTTAGCGGGATCGACGAGTAACAACCGGTAATCAACAGACACTCCGTACGGAGTGTCTGTTTTGATGCTCGCTCATTAACCCACCGCGGCAACAAAATCACGGCTTACCCCTGTACCAGGTCACTACACACTCCTGTCGCCCAACGGCGACGGGTAAAAAACTGTCAAGCCGTCACAGATACCGTATCGGCAATACATTGCCCACCCCAGTTGTCAGCAACAACCCTACCTGCCCGCTATGAAACCCCCAACGACGACAAATGTTGCCAATGGTTTAGCGCAGTCCCTCAAGCACTGTCGCTTAAACCACCAACACCGAATGTCCCGGAGTTACTATCGCATCAGTAACCTGGTAGATACCAACATCGATCTGCGAGCACAATACTCGCTATTTTTTCATCCGGGTTGTACTCACAATGCTGGATCGGTTCGCTACACATCCCAAGCACAGGACAATTGGCTGGATCGTCATAGTGGATCACCCCCCCCATTTCCGGCCCGGCACCTGCGGACATAGAATACCAGGACCCAACCAACACAAGAATACGCGATAGACTTTTCATACTGAACATCTGTCTCCTCACTTCCTAAATCAATATATACCCTTCCGCACCGGCGAATTGGCGGGCACTGTATCGACAGCTACAAATCATTCTTCACAGGTGAGTCGAGGTTTTGTGGGCACTATCCAGCAAGCAACATACGATATGAGCGGCGTAACATGTACAGGCACTAAATAAGCTGATTGCTCTCTAATGAAAGCAGGCCGGGCTGTCGATAGCCTTCTCCATAGTTGTTTTATGGAGTGGTATAGTAGTGAAGATCAGGATCGTTTTGGCAGCGAGTTTATTGAGCCTTACTCTGGCAAATACAGAAGCCAACACCCGCTGGCAACAGTTGCACACAGAAACACCGGCCAGCCAGAACAGCGCAAGTACCCGGCAAGATAACCACACCACCCCTCCAACCACCTATACCCCCCCACATTCAGCGTGGCTGAACGCACAACGTCAAAGAGCAATTACCAGACTATCAGACAAGACTTACGATCTGTTAGTTGTCCCCATACAGACAAGCGGAAATAGCCTTGATGCAACATCCCGTTCGTTGATGACTTTGAGCATTGCGCAACGGATAGCAAATGGTACCCGGTTAACAGTAGCTGACCCATTGTTGGTTTCTGAAGCACTTGGCAGCAACAGACGGGTCTTTTCCAAAGAAGCCGTTACCGCACTGGCTGACAAACTAAAGGTAAAACAGGTGATTGTGGGTTTTGTGCATACTAATGCAACTCACACAACGACCGCAGGCGGTACATTCACTCTCAGTTCTCACATGCTACAAAGAGACGCATCGGGCGCTCTGAACGGAAAACTCCTGAACCAATACACTGAGACAGACATACCGTTCTCCTATACGGAACCGCCATACCACGCTTTCCTGGACAAACGCGACAATTTGATTAACACCGTACTCAGCCCGGCGCGCCCCTTACCCGATCAACCGAAATACTTATCCGACCGGACGGCACTTGATCTATCAGGCCCGATCAAACAGTCCCTTACAAACCATTCAAAGAACACGCTCCAATCAATACATACGTTGCAACTCCTCGGATCATTACATGCACCGGGATCTTCCTCGCGGGAAAGATCGTTACTGTTTGAGCGTTCGCTAGTCCTACTGGAAGAATTCAATCCGGAATCCAGCGACTACCTGCTACTACGCGCGCGGGCAATGGCGCAGCTTAACCGCAGACCGGCTGCTGTGAAACTACTGCAGGCAGCGACAGACAGCCAAAACACCAAGGAACTGGAGTGGTTAGGTGAATACCTCGATGGAAACCTATTAGACAGTAACTACATCGACGCAATAGACACTGCCAACTCTCTCAATACCATTAGCATTCTGGAAAACACGAGGCTTACCTTTGAATACCATCGCGAGCCCGACTGGAACAAACTTTCAACGGCACTGAACACCCTCCACGAAGAATGGAGATTCCTTGTCTCCGAAGCTGCACTGGATCAATATATCTGGCAGGACCACACAAACGGGTCATTAAAGCTGCTACTGGACATCAGTGTTCACGAGCCGGAGTTTTCAATGAATGCTATCGAAATGCGTCTCTCGATAAACTCCAACCTCGATATTGAAAGTGAATTTACCCGTGCCACCCTTAAACATGCAGACTCACTGGAACTTCAAAGCAAAGAAGACGCCGGGCTATACCCACAGATTCCCGACCTTGCCGGGTTTGTCCGCAACGCAGCAGCGGAAAATACAATACAAAGGATTAATCGATTTCAAACAACACTTGGCAAACCGGACCTCGCCATCGAGGTCGCTGAAAATCAATTGAATTACTTCAAGGATCACCCGGATCTTGCAGTCACCATTGGCATGTTGAGATATAAACATGGCGACCGAAATCAACTTGCCGACCACGGCAAAATGATTGTTGACGGGATACTCTGGGCAAACACCCGAACAGAACTCATTATAGATGGAATAAACCGGGTTGCCACGCTAGGCCAGAGCTTTCACAACCGCACCGGGAATGCCTTTCGTCAGTTACCCTTCGTTAAAGACTGGCCCGCCCCGGCAAATACAGGGCCGGACTGCTTAAAGACCAGCATATCAGGCCAGAATTGTCTGGTTTACAGTATGAATCTCGCGCTGGCAAAACAAAACATGGAACTTGCCACAAGACTGCTAAAGGAAAATTCACATAGATTCAGTGGCCATCCCGATCAACTGGACTTCAAGTATCAGGCCTACAAAGCTACTGGTGATCGCAAAGGAATTCTGGAACTGCAACACCTGGTAATGAACAACGGCACCGCTGAGTGGGCATTGTACGACCGTGTCGCCTCCTCCCTGATGCTGGACTCCAATTACACAGAAGCCTTGCAAGTGATAAAAAAATACCCGGGCTTCCATGAGCAAGGTCACGCGAATGCCGTAACATTGGCGAACCGCGCGTATGAATTCGGCAGTAAGTTCTGGTGGTCAGGTGCTCATGAACAAGCCCGAGAACTGTATAAACTGGCCAGCCAGTTTTCCACAGCCTCCGAAGGTGAAATGGCAGCCAACGTTCGCCTGGCCCTATTAGCGGGAGACTACAATACTGCCATCGATGCGACTATGCATCGGGTTCGCCGTTACCGCTCAAAGTATGCACTGCGTGATCTAACAGGATTGCTGATCCATACGGGGCAACTGGACCAGGCAGCCAACGTGCTCGACAGTGTCAAAGACAGACTTGACGAACCGGAAATTTGGACATCCATTGTTTTGTACCAGAGAGCCAAAGAGTACACCCCGACACAAATTACTGATTGGCTGAATGACAACAATTTTAATTCCCTGGGCGCGATGTACTTTTTGCCCACCAGGCATGTATTTCAGTCACATGTTGTTGATCGTGAGGTATCCAGTCAACTCGGCAAGTGGATTCAAGACAGGCACGAGCAGGAACACCTGATTGTGTTAAAAAGTATCTACCCGAATGCCACCCCAGAGTCCCATGCTCAAGAGTGGAAGACAATACAAAACCGCCCCGTCAGTTCATTGCCAATACACGGTGCAAATGGAATATCTGCCCTGCAACGGTCCGATTATAAAGCCGCGTATGCTCATTTGGATCTGGCTACGGAGCAATACGGATTACATGAATTCATGGCCTACTACGCACTGGCTTCAATCAAAACAGGAAATACCGTGCGTGTAGAAAAGTACCTGGCGCAGCACTCTGCAATGCGAGATGCCGGTCCAAAGTTAATGAACCAGCCAACAGTCGATGACCAAGGGTTCGATGCCAATCTGGCCAACGCCGTCCTGCTGGCCGGAAAAGGAAAACACAAGCAGGCATTGACAGCACTCGAGAGACTAAACAACGATGTACTGCATACACGCTCCCGCTACCTGTACACAAGGTATCAAATCATGGACATATCGCGACTTCTTTTCTTACATACAGGCCAACAGATTTATCGCGATTTCACGCTAAACATGGCCCAACGGAATGATATCATTGAACCAATTCAATCATACTCAGCATCTTTTATCGCAATGCTGAGCGATGAACCATCCGAACGAATATCGGCACTGGCCAAGGTACTAAGATTGGACGCGGGCTCCAGAAGCATCAAGTACGCAAACGCCACAGAACTCGAAAAAGCCCGAAAGCTTGTTCGAATTCCGGAATCGCGCAACCCGAACTCTGCACATCTTGGCATTTAATCACAAGAGTACAGCAGTTGAGGTCAATCGGTACGCCCTCGCCATAAAAATCCCCGGCGAGGTCGTTTGTCTTTAGAATGGACAGGCCAGCTGCACTGGAATTGATCCGGCCGACACTGATAGTCAGCAAAGTGCCCTAAGCGGTAGTAGCTTCCGATTCAACTACCGGCAAATCTATTGGTCAACACTAAACAGGATCGCCCT
>CALKXD010000157.1 GCA_938003855.1 uncultured Granulosicoccaceae bacterium
GACGGTTTTATATTCTCGAATCATTTGTTCGCCTGAATAGAAAATGCTTGTTTTCAGCCAAATTGGACTATGTTAAATTATGTGTCGAAGTTAATAAGTCTACCAAAGAGTGACAGCAAGTGGAGATGTAAAAGACGTTGCAGGGAACAACTACACTATAAGATATAAAAGAAGGTTCAATAAGGTGGCAAAATCAATAGGCAAGGTAAAGTGGTTCGACAATGCCAAAGGGTATGGATTTATTCTCAACGAAGCGGAAGAGGATGTATTTGTGCACTATCGCGCGATTATGGGCGAGGGCTATAAGTCGTTAAACGAGGGCGAGGAAGTGGAATTCATCCAGACTCGCAGCGAAAAAGGTTGGCAGGCTGCCGAAGTAAGTCGCATGGAAGTTGCCTGATAGCACAAGCTGAGGATCCGGAGTTTTACCTCCGGTATCCTTACTCCCGGTCTCTCGCTACCCCGTCCTGATCCCGCCAAACCCGATTCCCCCTGCGCAACAACTAAATTACCGGTGTTGTTGTTATGGGTTGTCCCCCGGTCGCAGCACTCGCCTGTTTTTCCTCAGCCGCCAGTCGCAGCCCACGTCTGCAAATGCCGCAATGGCTCCGATGTGTCAGCGTCACCCGCGGTAGATAACTGGCCCGGTGCCAAGTATTCTGCAGTCACGTAGATAAAGTGACAAGCAAACTGTGGCTCGAAATCTCCTGTACAACAATGATAAACCTGCCGAGTATCCGCCCTCCTGGTATGCAGCCACCGCACCGGCAATTCCGCTACATCCCGGTTTGACTGAATCGGTTGATTGCGATGTCTGCATCGTCGGTGCCGGCTTTACCGGTTTATCGGCGGCGCTCTATCTATTGCAACGCGGCTTCAATGTGACCTTACTGGATGCTCACCGGGTTGGCTGGGGGGCATCAGGGCGCAATGGCGGGCAGCTTGGATCCGGCCAGCGCGTCGGTCAGGACGATCTTGAGGCGAGTCAGGGCCACGAGCAAGCGCGGGCACTGTGGGATCTTGCCGAGAGTGCCAAGCAACTGGTGCATGAATTGATCGACGAATACCGCATTGACTGCGACTACGTGCCCGGCATCGTTCATGCCGATCACAAAGCCAGATTTGCTGCCTCGACCGAGGCATACGTTAAATTGCTGCAAGCGCGCTATGGTTACAAGCACATCGAGTTTGTAGATCGTGCAGCGCTACAAACCATTGTGGGTTCCGATGCCTATTTTTCCGGAGCGGTGGATACCGGTTCCGGTCATCTGCACCCGCTAAAGTATGTGCTTGGTCTGGCGCGCGCTGCTATCAAGTCAGGCTTGAATCTCTATGAACGCAGTGAGGTGACCGGGTACTCCCGTGTATCGTCGCGAATCAAGCTCAGCACTGCCAACGGTACTGTCATGGCGGATCACGTGTTGTTGGGCTGCAATGGCTATCTGGGCGACCTGCAACCGGAAGTGGCGTCGCAAGTGATGCCTATTAACAACTACATTATTGCCACTGAGCCATTACCCGAAGTGCTATACAAGAGTATTTTACCTGCTGATATGGCGGTAGCAGATTCCAAATTTGTGGTTAACTATTTTCGCAAAAGCGCTGATAGGCGACTGCTGTTTGGTGGCAGAGAGAGCTATGGCTATCAATTCCCGAAGGATATAAAAACATTTGTACAAACGGCCATGCTGTCGATCTATCCGCAGCTCGCCGATGTTGCCATTGACTATGGCTGGGGTGGCACTTTAGCGATCACTATGAATCGCATGCCCCACATAAAAACCGTCGCACCCAATATGATCAGTGCCTCGGGATACTCTGGTCATGGTGTAGGCATGGCGACTCTTGCCGGTCGATTGGCCGGTGAGTGCATTGAAGGCAACCTGGAACGTTTCGAAGTACTGTCACGGTTAACACATCGAAATTTTCCGGGGGGGGTTGCGTTGCGGTCACCGTTAATGAAGCTTGGTATGTTGTATTACGGCTTGCGTGACAAACTCTAGAATGGTGACAGCAACTGGAATCACTCTTTATTGAGAGTGCATCGATATTGCACACCGACCTGTTTCCCTACGTCACAAGTGAAGTCGGTGATCTGCAAGGCAGCGAAACAAACCCGGGCACTGTATGGATAGGCCGGGTCTGGAAAGTTACCTCAACAATGCTGGCGTTGTGTGGTCCTGTGGTAGAGAGGGACAGCTTTCAGGCGGTGCTAAGCACTTCCAGGTTGGCGTAGGCCATCACCAGCCACTTGCTGCCGACAGATTCGAAATTCACGAACACTCTTGCGTGGGCACCCTGACCTTCGTAATCGGTGACTGTACCTTCCCCGAATTTACTGTGACGTACCCGTTGTCCGACCGTCAGGCCGGTTTTGTTGTCATCGCGTACTGTTGCCGCTTTGCGTTGCGGGGTTTGCAGCATTGGCCGCGAGACATTCATGCGCGGTCGAATTTCCTGTAAGTGCTCCGAAGGGATTTCACTGATGAACTTCGATGGAGCACTAAAGTGGTCTTTGCCGTACAGACGTCGGTGCTCGGCCATCGTCAGGTAGAGTTTGCGCTCCGCGCGTGTAACGCCCACGTAGCAAAGCCTGCGTTCTTCTTCGACTTTACCGCTTTCTTCGATGGATCTCTGACTGGGAAACAACCCTTGCTCCATGCCGGTGATAAATACCACTGGAAATTCCAACCCTTTGGCTGAGTGAAGCGTCATCAGTTGTACGCAATCTTCCCATTCGTCACCCTGATTCTCGCCGGCCTCGAGTGCGGCGTTCGATAAGAAGGCGTCGAGGGGGGTCATGTCAGGCATATCATCAGGTACCTCTGGTGGCGTGCTTGCCGCACCGACGAGTTCCTGCAGGTTTTCGACTCGTGCTTCGCCTTTGTCGCTGCGGTCCTTTTTATAGTGCTCGAGTAGTCCGCTGTGCTCAATGATGTGCTCGACCATTGAATCGAGTGCCATGTCGGCGGTTTCCTGTCGCAGTTTTATTATGAGTTTCATGAACTCACCGACCGCTTTTGATGCCCGTCCTTTCAAGGCGTTGGCGGCCAGAATTTCAGCGCTGGCGTGCCACAGTGATACACCGGCTTCGCGTGCCGCATTGCGAATCTGACCAAGGGTTTTATCACCGATACCGCGGGGGGGCTGATTGACTGCACGTTCAAAGGAAATATCGTCGTCGGCCAGACTCATTAAGCGCATGTATGCGAGCGCATCTTTGATTTCCATACGCTCGAAGAAACGCATCCCACCGTAGACCCGGTAGGGCAGGCCGCTGCGAAACAGCGCTTCTTCCAGTACCCGGGATTGTGCGTTTGAGCGATACAAAATAGCGGTCTCTGATCGACTGCCGCCAGTGTTGATATGGTCCATGACCCGCTCTATAACAAAGTTTGCTTCATCGCCTTCGTTATAGGCACTGTAGAAAGTAATTGGATCGCCGTCGCCAATATCAGTCCATAGATTCTTGCCGAGCCGATCTGAGTTGTATTCGATCAATGAATTGGCGGCTTTCAGAATGGTGCCGGTTGAGCGATAGTTACGCTCAAGGCGGATAACATGGGTACCCGGGAAATCGTGCGAGAAATTAAGAATATTCTCGACTTTTGCACCCCGCCACCCGTAGATGGATTGATCATCGTCACCAACCGCAAAAATACTGCTGTGTTGCCCGGCGAGTAGCCTGAGCCAGGCATACTGTATGGTGTTGGTATCCTGAAATTCATCGACCAGCACGTGCTGAAAGCGTTGCTGGTAGTGCTGAAGCAGTTCTTCGTTGTCCCGTAACGTCTCCAGTGCCCGCAGTAATAGCTCGGCGAAATCGACAGCACCGGCCAGGTCGCAGGCGGTTTGGTAAGCCTTGTAGATCTGAATCAGCTGAAGCTCGGTCGGGTCGCCCTCGTCCCGGATGTGCTCCGGTCGAAGTCCTTCGTCTTTCTTGGCGTTGATGTACCACATCGCCGTGCGCGGCGGCCAGCGGGTTTCGTCGAGGTCGAGACCGCGTATGGAGCGTTGCACCATGCGTTTCTGGTCCTCGCTGTCGAGGATCTGGAACGCCTGGGGCAACTTTGCTTCTTTCCAGTGCATGCGCAGAAAACGGTGAGACAGACCGTGAAAAGTGCCTACCCACATGGGGCCGATGGAGCTGTTCAGCAGCTCCTGCACACGAGTGCGCATCTCACCGGCGGCTTTGTTGGTGAAGGTAACCGCCAGTATGCTGAACGGTGATACACCTTCTACCTGATTCAGCCAGGCGATACGATGCGTCAGCACACGCGTTTTGCCGCTACCGGCACCCGCCTGTATCAAAAGTGGGCCGGCATCGGCAGTCACCGCTTCGCGCTGTTCGGTGTTCAGACTATCGAGTATGTGAGAGACATCCATGCGGGTACTTTACCAGAAACAAGGGCAATTCGATGTCCTGAAACTGAGCCCCGTCTTTATCAGCGCGTCGTTTGTCAAACCCTGGAATCAATCCTCGATCAGTCGTGTTGGCAGTACTGTGGCGTGCAGTCGGGTTGTGACATGCACAAGCGCGGCGAGGCTGTCAGCTTCCGGGTTGACCGTTACGAGGGTCACCCGGGGCGGGCTGGCCTGTAGATTGATTGCATCGCCCGGGGAAATTTCTGTGAGTGCGCTGGCAAGGGATTTTTCCAGTTTCTCAATGTGGGGCGACAGCGGAAAGACAGCCTTTTCTTTTAGCATGTTAACCACGTGTGGGTGAAATGCTGTACTGACCAGCGACCAGATCCGGTTGTCGAGTATGCTGGTCAGGGTGAGGTCGTCGAAGGTCAGGGTATTGCTGTCGTGATCGAGCACCGGCAGGCCACTCAGGTACAGGGTGCCGCTGCTGCTTAGCCAGTTTGTATAGGCCGATAGCTCAAAGTCTACTGCAAACACCAATCGTTGATCGGTCGGGTAGAGTGATACCTGCCGGATTTTGATTTCGCGGCCGTTATCGACAAAGGATTTATCTCCGAGTCTGGCGTTAAGCAACGATTCCAGGTGCGGATACCCGATGTGTACCGGCAGGCGGATGTCCACAGCACCCGGAGAAGCGATATCGTGTCGCAGCGCAGGCAGCACTAACTTGTGCCCCGTGATTGGCTGTTGTGCCAGAGCAAGGGTAGCGCCAATCTCAAGATCGATGAGTAACTGGTCTTCCAGCACTTTACTGGTGCCGGCAATTGCGTGTTCGGGGACGATAGTCAGAAAAGCCGGTTGGTCCGGCGGCAGGGTTACAGGCAGTGAGTAGTGGTGCCAGTGTGAATCTGCTGCCGATCTAAATTTTCCGCAGTCGATAAGTGTGGCAAATTTCCGTTCGAGAGAGGCGGTTTTCTTAACCAGTGCCTTGTCGGCTGACGACGATAGATTGATCGACAAGTCTCTGGCGATAAATAGCCTGGGGTCGCTTATCCAGCGGTGACTGATGTCGGCACTGATTGTCGGACACCATTGCGAGTCAATGTTGAAATCCAGATCGGCAATCAGTTGCACTTCGGCGTTGAATTTTTTATTTTTCAAGCCGAGCAGACGACCACCACGGCCATCGATGCCTAGAGCGCCATTGATTATCAACGGCACACTCAGTCGTAATTGGTTGTTGAATTGCTCGACGATAACCGGGTCGGTGCGCTCGATCTGATAGGTCCATAACAGCGTTGCGCAGATATCAACGCCGATGAGTTTCCTGCACTTTTGTCGTTCACCGGTGGCCTGTTGTGGATCGGTAGTTTCTTGTTCGAGCAGTCCGGCAAGTGTCGTGAACGGAACACTGATACGAGTGCCGATTGCGCTGACAACGGGCTGTGCGGAGATGCTCGAGTGACGTTGAAACGGCTTTACGGATAGTTGTGCGTGGATCGCTTTCTCTCGCGAAATTTCCCAGGCTGCCGCTACCACAAATGTTGCTATCGCAGCGGCAATAGCAATAAGCCAGTAAAAGGGTCGGGTGATTTTCATTCTCGCCAAGATACCAATCCTGCAGTGGAATAAACATACAGACACCTAAATTTACATTGTCTTTTTCCCAGTGTGTTTACGCGAGGAAAGTGAGTGGCAGCCTCTGTGTCAGACACAAAGGTTTACTCAGTATATTCATGACTTTGCAGCTAACTGGTCTGTTGAGTGCTGCGGAGTAGCGTTGCCGGGATGCGCAGGCGATTCTAAACGTCCGGGTAACCGGGGGTGTTCGGTACGTACGGTATTTGCAATTTACCGGATGCGTCGCCGGCGAGTATCTCATACAGACAGTGAATTGGGGTTTGCCCATGCGAGTGCGTACCGAGTCGCTCAGATGTGTTGGCGATATTTAGATGCGAATTTTTTACTATATTTTTTTGATCGGAAGAAGTGATGATGACAAAAACTCTGTTTAAACTGGTACTGGCGAGTGCTTTCGCCAGCACGGCGAACACCGGCTATACAATGCAGGATCTGACCGAGGCACTGCCGAATGCTAAGCCGGGTGAGTGCTACGCGCGGGTTGTTATTCCAGCGCAGTACCGTGCTGAAAGCTCTACCGTTGTTGTGAAAGAAGCGAGCGAGCAGGTTCAGATTATTCCTGCGAAGTATGAGTGGACTGAACAACGCGTTCTGGTAAGTGAAGCTCAAAGTGACTTGCGCGTTATTCCGGCCACTTTTGGCAGCGAGACACAGACCTATGAAGTTGCCCCGGCAAGCTCACGTTGGGTAATGGGATCGAAAAACAGTGACGTCAATGCCAGTGACGGTTTGCTTCAAATTGCCCGTGCAGGTGGTGCCGCACTGGACACAGCAACACCCGGAATGTGCTTCAGTGAACACTTCAAACCGGCACAATACGGCAGCACCAAAGAACGCGTGCTGGTGTCAGAGCCGTCTGAGACAATCAATGTATCTCCGGCGAAATACGAATGGGTTGAGCAACGCGTGATGGTTTCACCTGCGTCTCGTAAGCTGGTAGAAGTTCCTGCTGTGTACCAGACAGTTCAAGAGCGTATTAAAGTAGCGGATGCAAAAACCGAGTGGAAGAAAGGCCACGGTGCGATTGAAAAGATAGACTATTCAACCGGCGACATCATGTGCCTTGTTGAAGTACCAGCGGTCTATAAGTCGGTGAGCAAAAGTGTGGTAAAAACACCAGCGTCCAGCCGTTATGTTGAAGTCCCTGCCAAGTACGAAACCATTCGTGTGCGCAAACTGATTGCCGATGCCAGTGAATCTCGCGTATCAGTACCGGGAGAATATCGCGATGTCACCAAGACGATTAAAACTGCGGATGCGATGCACAGCTGGCACAACGCTGCCGAAAATACTTCTCATATGGGCAAGCCCACCGGCAATGTGGTATGTCTGCAAGCGACACCGGCAAAGATGGCCACTGTAAATCGCAAAGTAGTGAAGCAGCCTGCGAGCGTGCAGCGTGTTGAGATTCCTGCCAAGTATGAGACTAAGCGTGTTCGGAAGCTGGTCACTGAAGCAAGCGAAATTCGCAAGGTGATCCCGGCGCAGACCAGTTCCATCAACAAGCGCGTGAAGATCTCTGACGCACGTCTGGAGTGGCGTCCTGTTCTGTGTGAAGTGAACATGGGTGAAGGCGTTGTACAGAAGGTGCAGCGTGCACTGTTGTCAGCTGGCTATTCTCCGGGTCCTATCGATGGCGTTCTGGGTTCACAGACAATGACAGCGGTTGATCGCTTTCAGCGTGCCAGCGGCCTGGCCACCGGTGGTCTGACTTTCGATACTCTCGAGAAACTGCGTGTATCAACCGGCAGATAGCGTTATCTCCGCCAGGTAGTGAAAAAAGGGCCGCACACGCGGCCCTTTTTTTTGCCTGACGCAAAACCCCCGGTCGTTGACGCCAGTGGCGATCCACCGATGGGTGTGGGCTTATCCCATGGAGCCGGACCACGTTAGCCGGGCCGGCGACTAATCAATCGACGGATGAGCCGTGCGAGTGGTGAACCTCAAAGTGAATGGCACATTGACTGCTATCGCATTGCTACGCGCTGCGTTTTAGCAAGCGATCAGGCTATTTCTTATGTTGATATGTCATTCAATAAGTTGTCCACAAAGACTGCTCAAAGCGATTTTGTCAGGTGTGGCGCTAATTACAGCTGGTACAGTACAGTCGGTACTGGCTGATCCCCTGCTGTTGCAGCCGCTGGTTCAGAGCCCGTCACCACAGATAGAGCAGCAAATCGTCGCCGAACCTGCGGTGGTTGCGGCTGAGGCAGATCCGTTGCAGGAAATTCTGCAATCCATGGTGGTGGTTAATGCCACGGTTTCTGACATCGCCCGGACTGCCTACAGCTTTGGACTGGAGCGACAAGGCAATGGCGTTGTCCTGGATGCCAATGGTCTGATCGTGACAGCCGGTTATGTGATTGCCGAGGCGGAATCTATCACCGTAACATTCTCTGGTGGTGAGACCGCCGCTGCCGAATTCGTGGCCTACGACGATAACTCGGGACTGGGATTGCTGCGGGCTCAGACTGTCGGTGCGTCAATCCCGATCAAACTCGGTACGTCCGCATCGCTCAAGGTGGGCGATACCGCGCTGATATTGCCGGCCAGTGGCGAGACTGACGCCATGACGGTGCAGGTAGGAAAACTGACGCGTTTTACCGGGGGATGGGAATACGCGCTTGACGATGCGATCCATACCTACCCGCCAAACACCCAGTTCGCTGGAGCGGCACTTCTCTCTGATAAAGCCGAGTTACTGGGCATCGGAGCGCTTGTGACTATCGATATCGATATCGATCCCAAGGTTCGGGTGCCGGGAAATATTTTTATTCCCGTGGATGCCCTGACAGAGGTCATGGGCGAGTTGCTGGTGCATGGGCGATCAAGTGCATCGGTGCGACCATGGCTTGGTCTTGAACTTAAAGAAACTAAAGCGGGTATTGCCGTCAGTGCTGTCACCGATGACGGCCCTGCAGCGCAGTCCGGCATCAGGGCGGGTGATGTGATTGTTGCGGTAGACCAGGTAAAGGTAACCGGTCTGGCACAGATGTACGAAAAGGTCTGGACCGGGTTTGAGCCCGGGGAGCAGGTTCATTTACTGATCATTCGTGATAACCAGTATGCGAATGTCCCGGTCGAATCTCTAGATCACTATGACTGGTTAAGAATGGAGCAGAATATGGATACTGCTATTTCCGAAATGACTGAGTAGTCTCTCAGCTGCGTTTTTTCGATCACGGCTTGGTGATGAAAAAACGCTGGTGTTACCAAAAGTAGAATATGCAGCTTTACATGATCCTGGTGACAGGTGTGTTATTAGCAGTATGTGTATCACTGGCGTTGTCTGCCAGATCTCTAATTGCCGACCAGACCTTGCGCACTTATTGGAGCAGCTGGGCTTTTGGTGCCGGGGCTGTGAGTGTGGCTGTCATCGGCGTGCTGTTTATGAGCGCTGAAAGTATATCCGCTGCGCTGCTTGCTTCTCTGTTACTGGTGAGCACCTTTTTACTCGCTGTGCAGTCCTTGATTGTCAATAAATCCCTGCGGTACATAAAGAGTATTCATAACGTAAACGGGATCAGTATTATTGATCCGCTGACCGGTGTGTATAACCGCTTTTATCTTGAGCAAAGACTGGATATGGAGATCGCCAGATCTCATCGCTACAATACACCATTGGCCCTGGTGGTGGCAGAGATTGCAGACTTTAATTGTTTTAAGGACGAATATGGCCACCAGGTCGGGGAAATTGCGCTACAGCGGCTGGCTGAGAAACTGGTCTCCCTGCTACGCGAAACTGACGTCGTGGTGCGCTTTGTAGATGGCCAGTTTGTATTGTTGCTGCCAGACACGCCTGAAGGCAGTACCCAGGCGCTGGTTGACCGTATTGATAAAGCCGTTAGCGGATTGCTGGTCGTGGCTGGTGCGGGCGTCGAACGATCTATTCGTATCAACGTGGATTTCGGGTTGGCGCACTGCGTTATCGACACCCGGAACAGCGCAGAACTTATAGACATGGCTTTCAAGTCTGTTAAGAGCCGGTCTAAGCGCAGAGAATTAGCAGATATTGGCCAGACAATCGGTGTAGTCTGATAATTTTATCCCGAGTTTAATTGTGAAAAAACGGCATTTGTAAAATAATATGTC
>CALKXD010000158.1 GCA_938003855.1 uncultured Granulosicoccaceae bacterium
GCCTTGCGACAACGCCATCTGCCAGCCACACAAATTTGAATCCGCCCGAAATTCTTGTCAGTTCACCGAAAACCCGCCAACAAACGACCCCGAAAGACACCCAAAGCAACACGCTCACCATCAACGCAGTGCAGCCACCCCCGGAAACCCGACGCGTCAGCGAGGCTCCCCCCAACCAGAAACCACCCGCCAAAACCCGATCCGTCCCCCAAACACCGACAGAACCACCCCAACCAAACACCCACCAATTGCCCGCTCAGAACCCCCGAAACAACCAGCCCCCGGCACCAGCCTAAGACGCTCCTCTCAACCCCGGCCACAAGCCATCTTCAAGGCCGGATATAAGAATACCCCTGCTCCTGCAATGTGACTAACTGCACCACACCGGACGGCACCATGTTAGCCTCGTCGAGCAGAACCACATCCTTACCAGCCTTTTTTGACATCGCAGAGTGCGTATTCCCGCAGGCAGAGAAAGTCAGGTTATCGATCTCCAGCGACATCACCGCAATGCGATCCTTCACCGGTGAGGTATCCGCGCGCAGCATGTGCAGCCCGGGCCCATAGGCGACCAGCTCAATCTCCACCGATTCCCCCACTGAGTCGTAGTACTTGCGCACATTGGCAACATTATTCAGCGCCATGTTCATACGCGCCGGGTCATTTTCATCAACGTGAATAGCCACCTTGTGAGTGGCCCCCTCACCCGATGAAACCAGACCGGACAACAGCAAACTACAAGACAAAAATAACGCAAGCAAAGCCGCTGATAGGTAGTGTCGATTCTTCATGATGGATTTCCTCTATAAATTAAACAGCAACCCGCTAAGGATTAGCTGCCCCGATTAACCTGCGCACTGGACAGGCAAAAAAAACACGCTGACTTTTAGTCGTATCGCTTGTGATAGCGTCGTCGTGTTCCGGCGCGCTGCACTACCACACCGACAATGTTATCGAGAGTAATGGCCAGTACCGGTGCGCTGGATTCAAGGTTTATGGCATGCAACTGCCACTGGCCATCGGCCGCTTTCACCAGTTGCCGGAAAATGAATTCACCTTCACTCCGAACCCCTGACTCGAGATTTGTTCCCGGTTGCGGGGGCCGTGCCAATACATAGCTGCCATCAGTGGCCCGGCCGGTCGGGTCGATTACGATAATGCACCCCGGCTTGAATTCCGGCAGCATGGTGTCGTCGAGCACGCGCAAAGCGAATGGCTCGGCCTCGGTGCAGGTTGCGGGCTCCAGACGGGTGGCATCGGCTGGAGTGGTACCGCTCCAGAGACCGGCTTCACTGCCTGCAGATGGCAGTCGCGGGTAGAACCGGACTTCGGTATCGGTCGGGTTCTTGTCGCTAATCCTTCATTCTCCAGGGCATGGCAACATCGGCAATACAGGTACCGAGCGCTTTTGCCGCACTGATGTCGTCCATTCGGTGATACTGAAAGCGCATAGTCGCCGCACTGCCCGCAATAATAGATACCGCTACAATAAACGACCCCAGCGCCAATGTCGAAACACCGGACACCGCCTGACCAATGGTACAACCCAGAGACAGCACCCCGCCAAACCCCATCAGCAAACCGCCTAGAAGATGATTGATCATATCCTGCCGGTCGGTAAACGTTTCGATAGCAAACGAGCGGGTAAACACTGCATAGAGAAAAGACCCGGCTATCATGCCAAAAACCGTGGCGACACCATAGCTGATAACAGCACCGGTAAATGTCATCAGGTAGCTGAGTGTATTCCCCGTGGGGGCGATGAAACTAAAGCCTTCCACCGGCACCGGATCAAAGTCATCAAGCCCGATATAGCCGGTTATAACCCAACTGGCCACGACGATAACACCGATCGAGATTCCCGCCAGCATGTCATCCGAACTCTCGCGCAGCGCTTTTTGACTGAGTGCCCAGCCGCACAACAACAACGCCACAACAGCGCCTACCAACCAGCGCAACCCGCTAGTGAGTTCAATCCCGAGCCATTGCGATCCAACGGATGCGAGTCCCTGATCGCCGGCTGCCAGTTCCACCGACATGGGATCGAACACCCCAACCCGAACGACACCAAGGATGCCCCGCAGTGTCATATAGGCCGATAGCCCCAGTACCAGAAATACCACCAGCGATTTCAGATTGCCGGTACCGACCCGCACCAGCGTGCGCTGCCCGCAGCCGCCACTGAGCGTCATGCCGATACCAAACAGTACACCACCGATCACATACCCGCCGATGCCGAAGTCAGGGCTGCGGTAGATACTGCTACTGATGTCCACGACACCGGTCAATTCAAGAATCAGCGTACCGGCTATAGCAATTCCCATAGCCAACACCCAGGCGCCTAGACGTCCCTTGTGCCCCATGTTAACCCAGTCGCTGATGGCCCCCATCGTGCAGAAATTCGTCTTGTTGGCTATCGCACCGAAAACCATCGCAAGCGCAAAACCGGCACCGGCCACAATATGTATGTTTGAAATTTCCATCGGGTTTTCCTACGGGACAAAACGAGTGGAGCGCCACGCCGGCTTAGCACCGGCACGCGAGATTGCACAAACTGTGGTGTGTCGGTATATCCGCCGCTGCGATCACGCCGCAACCGGCATCGCGCCACAGAGGGTGTCTGCGGTGCGATGCGGCCACGGGACGCTACCGCAAGTGCATCAGCCTTTCTTTATGCGATAGGTAAACGAGCCACCTTCTTCGGTGGATTCGAGTAGTTCATGGCCGGTTTGCTTTGCAAACGCTTCAAAATCTTTGACGGTACCGGGGTCGGTGGCAATGATGCGTAACACATCGCCCGAATTCAGTTCTTTCAGCGCTTTTTTGGTTCTGAGAATAGGCATCGGGCAATTGAGCCCGCTGGCATCCAGTTCTTTGGTTACGTCAGACATTCCAGTATCTCCAGCTTGTCGCTAGTCGTGCTCACCCATCGGACGAGGTTCGCGTTTTTCTTTTAGCAATCGCTCGGCGTGGTCGGGGTCGGAAGCGAACATCATGCGATAGCGGGTACCGGCAATCAGATCGGGCTTCTTTCGCAATTCACGCACGCACGCCTTGGCCTCGCGATAACCGTCCATTGAATGCAGCCAGGTCAGTTGCTGAAACGGATTGATCTCGAAGATGTGATATTGCATGGCGGCAGATTATAATCCATTGAGTAACCATTCCATATATCATTGGACATAGGGGCGGAAAATTAGCCCGGAATGTGCCCGGCCCACTGCCAATTCTGATGCTTTTGCTGGTACCCTACTGCCCCGCAATCTCCGCCACAGCTCACGCCTGACACAACCTCACGACTATGGATTCTTTGCCAACTTTTCTCAGACTGCAGGGTCGAAAATGCCTGCTGGTCGGCGACCACACTAATACACAGACGCTGATCGCATCGGTTATGCGCACCGGCGCTCAGGTGACGGTGATCGGCAATGACGCCGTGCCGTCCGACGGTGTCGTCACCATCCAGCGCAATTTCAACGATACTGATCTGATCGACTGCTGGCTGGTTGTTTCCGCCTTCGATGACGACGCCCGCAACCGCGCCGTTGTCAGTGCCTGTGAGAAAAAACAAATTTTCTGCCATGTCACCGGCAACCCGGGTCAAGGCACGGCAATCATAGACACACTGCAAACGGCATCCGCCAGCGGCAGACAGTTCAGCTCGGCGCTCACCGCTGAGCCGCTATCGACACCACCATCGACGCGGGTGTCACTGGTCGGCGCCGGCCCCGGCGACCCTGATCTACTGACGCTGCGCGCATTGCGGTTAATCCAGTCGGCAAGCGTGGTTGTGTACGATCGACTGGTCAGCACCTCGATACTGTCACTGTGCAATCCAGCCGCTCAGTTTATCTATGCCGGCAAAGCAAAAGCAAACCATGCACTACCACAGGATTCCATCAACGAACTACTGGTTGAACTGGCAAAGACACATGATAGCGTGGTTCGCCTGAAAGGTGGCGACCCGTTCATCTTCGGTCGTGGTGGCGAAGAAATCGAAACACTGACCGATCATAAGGTGTCTTTTCAGGTAGTACCCGGGATAACCGCCGCGTCCGGCTGTGCCGCGTTCTCCGGTATCCCGCTCACCCACCGCGACCATGCACAGTCGTGCGTTTTTGTCACCGGCCATCTGCGCGACGGGCAGATAAACCTGAACTGGAAAGATCTCCGCGATCCAACTCAAACCATCGTTGTGTACATGGGGTTAACCGGACTGCGCAGCATTTGTGAAACACTGATAAAGCACGGACGAGACCCCCACACCCCGGCAGCACTGGTAGAACAAGGCACCACCACCGCGCAACGCGTACTGGCCAGCACGTTGAACGAACTACCGCAACTTGTCGAGCAAACCGATGTTGGTGCACCGACCCTGTTGATCATCGGCGGCGTAGTTTCGTTGCGCGAAAAACTTGACTGGTTCGGCGCTAGCCAGTAGCCGCCGCATTCCAGCCACAGCGAAGCTAGACCACCCACAAAACACCGCACCCGCCAGCAACAAAAGGCAAACCCGCAGCGTCAGCCATCACCCAAGAGGAAACCCGCAGCGCCAGCCAGCGCCAAAAGGGAAACCCGCAGCGTCAGCAAGGCCCCACCAATCACAACAAACCCTACCGTTACCAAAAGTTGGATTTGCAATGTTCCAGGCTTCTGTATAACCAGCCACATTAGCAGCAGGATTGAGGCCGTCATTGTCGATTAAGGTCATAGCGTCAATGCCGCCTTCAAAGTTTTCTTCAAAAACGATTTGAGCTTGTATAGCAAAGGATGCTAAAATGAATAAGAATAAAGTAAAAATTTTTTGCATGCGAAGAATG
>CALKXD010000159.1 GCA_938003855.1 uncultured Granulosicoccaceae bacterium
CGGCTTTATCACTCCTGAAGACGGTGGCAAAGATTTATTTGTTCACCATTCAGAAATTCAGGCCGGCGGTGGTTTCGCCACATTGAACGATGGTCAATCAGTTGAATTCGAAGTCGGTGAAGGCCAGAAAGGCCCATGCGCCACTAACGTAGTTGCTGTTTAAGAACCACGTTTAAAACACTAATACGGCCTTCACTCTGTATTAGTGCTGATCTGCTCAGGCAGATCATCAGGCAATCGTGCTACGGAACGTGTGTTTGTCTGCGAAGATTTAAAGTAACCCTCCAACACTTGCTGGAGGCATTAGCTGTGCAACCGCCCACTCATTAGTGACTTTTGTCAGTGCATGAGCCCTCCTGCGGATAGCCCTTCTACATTCAGCGCCCCCCTGCTCTTAATGTTTCTGCCCGAAATCGGGTAAATACGTTGCGCTTTTTCCATCATCTTCGTTTAATTGGCCCCATGACGGATAAGGCCTACGAAGAACTGACTCTGCATTTGTGCCGCAGCAACGAGCTTAGCCACGCCCAGGCTGAGCGGTTGATTGAGGAGGTGCTCGCGTTTTTCGATGAACTACCTGAAGACTTCATTCGACGCCGGCACCGGGAACTTCAACAACAGGGACTCGCCAACGCGGCGATCTTCACAGTGCTGAGAGAGGAGATGTCAAAGCGCTTATTCCCGGCCGCCAGTGTTTCCGAAAGACAAATACGACGCACTATTTACGGCTAGTGCGCCGCGGATCAAAAAGGAAAAACCATGTGTGGAATTATCGCCTATACCGGGCAGCAGCCAGCGGCGCCTATACTCACAGCCGGCCTGAAAAGACTTGAGTATCGCGGCTATGATTCGTCAGGCATTACCGTCAGCGCCCGCAAGCGGCTGCGAACCTGGAAATCTGTCGGCAAGCTATCGGCACTTCAGGCCAGCTTGCCAGACACAATCAGCGGCAACTGCGGTATCGGCCATACCCGCTGGGCAACACACGGGGCGCCCAGTGATATCAATGCGCATCCTCACACCGATACTGCAGAGTCGATTTCGCTGGTACACAACGGCATCATTGAGAACGCCGACCGCCTGCGCGACCGACTACGGGACGCCGGCATTCAACCGGTCTCTGATACTGATTCAGAGGTATTGGTGCATCTGCTGGCAATGGCTCGTCGGGAACACGCTTTCACACTGATAGAAGCCGTACGCCATGTATTGCGCCAGATCGTTGGCACTTACGGTATTGCCGCTATCAGCAACGACCAACCCGACACCATTGCACTGGCACGCAGCGGCAGCCCGGTGATTATTGGTATCGGTGACGGTGAAATGCTTGCCGCATCGGATATGTCCGTGCTGTCCCGACACACCAGCGAGGTTGTGCACCTTGACGATGGCGAAGTCGCCGAGCTGACGCCGGCGGGCTTTACCGTCACTACCATGGATGCACTGCCAACAGACAAAGCATCGATGACGTTGTCGGACAATCTGAACGAATACGACAAAGGCGGCCATACGCACTTTTTATATCGCGAAATTTCCGATCAGCCGGAAACCGTTGCCCGCACCATCAGCGGCAGACTCGACACCCGGTTCAACACGGCAAAGCTGGGAGGACTTAATCTTCAGGCGCGGGACCTGCTGAAGCTCAAGCGCATAAAGATACTGGGCTGTGGCTCCGCTCTCTATGCAGGATTAGCCGGCGCTAACCTGATAGAAACGCTGTCCCGAATCCCCAGTGATGCCGAAGCCGCAGCGGAGTTCCGCTATCGCAACCCGGTTATAGAACCAGACACGCTCTATATTGTTGTCAGCCAGTCAGGCGAAACCTTCGATACACTGGCAGCCACGCGCGAGATTCAACGCAAAGGCGGATTTGTTCTTGGTATCGTTAACAGCGTTGGCAGCACCATTGCCAGAGAGGTCAACGGTGGCATCTATATGCACGCAGGCCCCGAAGTATCCGTTGCCTCGACTAAAGCCTATACATCAATGCTCAGCGTGTTTGCGCTACTTGCTATCCTGCTGGGCCGTACCCGGGACATCTCCCCGCAACGTGGCTCGCAACTGCTAATGGAATTGCAATCAGTGCCCGAAAAATTAAGCACAGTGCTTGCTCTGGAATCGCAGATTGAGACGATTGCCAAAACCTACTGCCATTGCCAAAGCGCGTTTTTTGTCGGCCGAACATCCGCCTACCCGGTTGCATTAGAGGGCGCACAAAAACTAAAAGAAATTTCCTATATTCATGCTGAGGCCTACCCGGCTTCCGAACTCAAGCACGGACCACTGGCACTGGTAAGCAAAGACACCCCTTGCGTTATTATTCTGCCCGAATCAGATCTACTGGCGAAATCGATTGGCTCACTCGAAGAAATCAAAGCGCGAGGTGCCCCGGTAATCGTGGTGACCGACTCTAGCCAGGAGCGTATAGACAAGCTGGCCGATCATGTTATCCGGGTACCCGGTGCCGACCCGCTGGTTCAGGGGCTGATTATGGGTGTCCCACTGCAGCTACTTGCGTACCACTGTGCACTGGCACTGGGGCGCGATGTAGACCAGCCGCGCAACCTGGCCAAAAGCGTCACTGTTGAGTGATGTTCGATTGTGATAACTAACGCGATCCGGCCGCATCGTTTATGACGCCCAGGCAGACATCCGTGAGGCTTTCTATTTCTGACCATTGCCCGGTAGTCAATGCTGCCAGTTGAGACAAACCCGGGCCTGTCTCAACTGGCAACTGCCCCATGATTGACTTTTTCGACAAGGCTGCCTTCAGCTTTGAATCTATGCCTTGCCTTACACAATCATCCCTGTCCTGAGCCAGCCGCTCGACTGGCAACTCACGCTATTCATTTAGCGCTCTGCTTACCTGACTCGCAAGTTTATGACTTTGAGCCGGTACTGTTAATAATCGGACTGTCTATTCAATACCCATGTTCAATACCCGGGCACAAACAACAATCCGCTCGATCAACCGTCTGACAGGCAGGACATGACCTTCTGCATACAGGCTTCCCGATACGCATCATCGATCCAGCGCATCACGACCACCAGCTTCAGCGCGGGATCATGCCAGACCAGCTGGCCGCCAATGCCAAACGCAAAGTAGCTCTCGGCGGACGCGGCCTTGCTGATGACATGGCCTGTATTAAGCCAGGTAAAATAGCCATACCACGGTGCGATATCGCAAGGCTTGCACATCTGCGCAATCCAATCAGCCGACACCAGTTGCCGACCCTCATGCACCCCGTTATTGATCAGCATCTGCGCAACAGCACTCTGGTCACGAGCTGAAATCGCCATGCCTCCGCCCCAGTGTCCGCCGCCGGGAACACTTTGCATTTGCGCCCCGTCAATACCTATCCAGCTATTGTCGTATCCGTGCCAATGCCATGTATCACTGGCCTGCAAAGGCACCATGATGTGCTCATTAAATACCTCGGGTAACGGCCGCCCGAGCAGGTGCAAAAGCGCCAGTGAAAACTGGTTGATGCGCACATCATTATATTCCCAATGGTGTCCGGGCTCTGACAACGGACGTGCCTCGCCCTTTTTCCGACTGACGCCCTGTGGCTGCAAGCTGACCAGCCGGTAGTGATCGACCTGATCCGGCACACCAAAGCACTCACCACTCCACTCACTGCTGAAGTGCAAAAATTGCCGCCAGCTGACGCGCTGGTTGTGGTCGCCGGCAAACGTCGCCTCTGCGAATGCCGCCGCATCACCGCCCCTGGCCTTTAAAGTTTGGTACACCGGTTTATCCAGGTCAGGCAGCACGCCCAAATCAAAGGCAATACCTGCCACCAGAGCAAGATAGGTTTTGGTCACACTGAACGTCATATCTGGACGATCAATATCGCCCCACTCGCACTGTAATTTGCCACCAACCATCACCAGACCGCAAGCGTCACCCCGTGCAAACACAGGACCGAGCAACTTATTATGCGGCGGCGTATCCAACCGGTAGATTCCCCACTCACCCTCGTTAGGCTCGCGAGCCCACTTACAGCTGTGGGACTGCAAATATTCTATACACTCAGTCCAGGACTGTTGGCTGACACTGTTCATTGTGTTCCGTCATAGTTAACAAGTAGACAATAGGCCTAGCAGCAGGCACGTCGCGATTACCTGGCCACAGACAAACATCCTCGATACTCAAGTCCCTGCGTGACAGCACGGTGGTTCTGCTACTGACAACGGCGTCTATAGGGGTTGCGATGCAAAAATAGCGACCCTGGAAGACCGTCGGCGTGCCGAAACGAGCTAACCCGGATACGGACTAATAAGCATTGGACCCGGACCCCGACACCGACTGACCGATTAGCTTGCGCGTTTGCGTTACACAATCAGAGGCGGCCTTGGCAAGGAATCGTGCATCGGTCCCGAGGGTGCACAAGTTAAACCCCCAGCCATACGCTTTGGCGGCATACTCTGCACTGGCGCAGTGCAGGCAAGCACCGATGCCTACCTTATTCGCGGCCGCCAGTATTTTATGTATCGCCTCAAGCATTTCGGGCTCCTCACGATCAAACCCCGGGGCAAGCCTTCCATTGCTGATCCCCAGACTGAGATCAGCCGGCCCGATATACACGCCATCGATACCGGGAGTGCTGACGATTTCATCGAGGTTTGCCATTGCTTCAGCGGTTTCGATCATAGCAATACATAATATTTCGTCGTTGGCTTTTGCCGCATAGTCCGGCCCGGCTGAAACGCCGATACGGGTAGGACCGAAGCTGCGAGTACCGCGCGGGGGATAGCGCAGATAGGATACCAACCGCTCTGCCTGTTCGCGGTTGTTGATCATCGGACAGATAATACCGTAAGCTCCCGCATCGAGCGCCTTCATGATAGCCCCCGGATCAAGCCAGGGTACGCGCGCAATCGCTGTCACTTCGTAGCCGTTCAGCGCTTGCAGCATGGCAACACAATCTGCGTAGTCAATGACGCCGTGCTGCATATCGATTGTAACGCTGTCAAAGCCTTGTGCGGCCATCACTTCAGCGGAAAATGCATTGCCTATTGACAACCAGCCATTGAGTGTCGGCTGCTTGCGCTGCCACTTTTCTTTCAAGGTGTTGGGTTTCATTGACGCTTGGTTCCTCCGGCAGTTGAACGGTTCTCTGGCAGGCACACAAGCCAGCAGATCATTTAACTCACTATATTTGACGACATCCACACAGCGCAACCGCCAGTCAGCCGGAAACCCGCCGGAGTCATGGCAACTTTAAACCATTGCATGTGATATTACCTACACGGATACCGCAACCACGACGCTTGGCCACACCCTTTGCAGCGAGTCCGACGGTATACTAATCGTCGTTTAGGTTATTTAAGATCAACCCGTATGAGTTTCAGATGACCGGTATACTGTGGGGCCTGTCGGGTGCGTTCCTGATTGGTGCATCAGACTGTATCGCACGGGTTACCGCGCAACGTATCTCTACCAGTGTTTTGATCCTGATTATCACTGGTCTGTCCACCGCATTAATGACCGGCTGGCTGATTATCAGCGGCAATCTGCCAGCATGGCATACCCACGCCTGGCTGGCCTCCGCGCTCAGCGGAATCCTCAACGTGGCCGCTTTGTACTTTCTGTTTCTGGCACTGGCCCGCGGTCCGGTGGCCATTGCCTCACCGGTGGCCTCAAGCTTTGCCGTCATTCTTGTGATTCTCAACGTCTTCACCGGACAAGACTGGACAGCCCTTCAATTGGTCGCAACCTTGACGGTATTTGCAGGCGTCGTCATGCTGCCCCGGCAATCCAACCCCGATGGCGGCGACTATTCCGTTGCCTGGCTACAGCGCACCGCGCTGTTCGCTTTTGCAGCCGCCGTTACCATCGCGCTGCGGATGTATATGGCCCAGGAAGCCACAGACATTCTGGGCGCGCTGCATGGCGTATACCTGAACCGCCTGTTCGCTATGCTCGCCTGCCTGCTGCTGATCTGCGTGCAACTGGCCAAGCACAAACCACTACTCTGGCCTGACAAGCGATCCACTACAGCTTTGATCGTTTGTCAGTCACTGCTGGAGATGGCTGCCCTTGGCGCTTTCCTGACCGGCTCGTTGCTCGGGGGACGTGTCACCGCCACCATCGGTTTCTCTGCCATGGCAGCCGCCACCGTGATCATCGCCAGAGTGTTTCTAGGGGAGAAAATCGGCAGGTGGCGGATAGCCTGGATCAGCGTGATAGGCACAGGTATCGTGATGGCCACGCTCGGCTCTCCATAGGGTGTAGCGCTGAGGCAACTCGTGCGTGACATACCCCCCCTGACAGAATTATTGTCGGCAACTTAAACACAAGATTCCAACACCGGATCAACCCACGCGAGAACCCGCATGAGCGCCACAGCGAACCTTGACATCACCCCTGTCACCACATCCATCGGTGCCGAGATCAGCGGCCTCGACCTCAGTAAGCCACTGCAGCAACAGGACCTCGACACCGTTTACCAGGCTTTGATTGATCACCTGGTGATCTTCTTTCGGGGCCAACAGGTCTCGCCCGCTCAACACCAGCGCTTTGCCGAAAGCTTTGGGACACTGGATGAACCCCATCCGGTTTATGCGCATGTACCGGGGTTCGAGCAAATTGTTCAGTTGGCTAATGATGCCAACAACCCTCCCGATACCGATGGCTGGCACACCGACCTGACTTTCAAGGCTAATCCCCCCTTTGCCTCAATACTGATCGCCAGACAACTCCCGCCCACCGGTGGAGACACCTTGTGGGCAAACATGTACGCCGCCTATGATGCACTGCCGGAAGATATGAAACAGCAACTGGAGGGCATCCATGCGATTCATGACATGGGCGACTTCCGCAATAATTTCAGTGTGGGTGAAGTCAACACCGCGCGACTTAACGACGCAATGCAGCGCTTCGGTTGCGCCATACACCCGGTGGTGAAAACCCATCCCGTCAGTGGAAATAAATACCTGTACGTCAATGAAGGCTTTACCGTACACCTGATCGGACAGACGGCCCGCGAGAGTCGACGACTGCTTGGGTATCTGCTCGACCACATCGGCCGGCCCGAATATCAGGTGCGCTTTCGATGGTCTGAAGGTGCGATGGCCATGTGGGACAACCGCTGCACACAACACTATGCGGTGTCAGATTACCTGCCAAACTACCGCTGCATGAATCGCATCACGGTCGTCAATGACAGACGCACCGTGTCATCTGAGCAGGCGGATTCTGTCACAACCTGACTTTAAGCCGGTTATTGCGATCACGGTTTTGTAGTATTTGCTCGTCGCCATAGACATACGGGCTTTGATGCTGCAGTTTTGCAAAGCGATCATAGAGCACAACGTTAACTGATGCTGCAAGATTCAAACAACCTTGCGTGGGTATAAACACAACCGCATCTGCAGAATCTATCGTACTCTGCTGGAGCGTGCCATCTTCCGCGCCAAAAAAATAGCAGGCTTTCGCAGGATGACTGAATTCAAAAAGCGATTGTGCCCCTTCAGCAAACTCTATACATACAATCTTTGCATCTCCGGTTACCGCATCAGTCAGTGAGTTCACTGCCCGCAGCGATATAGATTCTAAGGCAGAGTGAGTATCTGTGTGAAATTTCTGTGCGGTAGCATAGCGTGTGCCGGTATAGAAAACGGCGTCGACGGCAAAGCAACCAGCAGCCCGCAGCACGGCCCCTACATTGGCGGGGCTTTTAGGATTATCAAGTGCAACGGCACTGTAAAATTCGGTCACTGACGGATCCCGCGTCGCACAATAGGTCGAAGCAATAACGGCAACAGCAACACTAAAAACCCTGGCGAAATTCGACCACCACCCGAACCAATGTTACTCGACACCACCGCCGGCAAAGAATCGGCAGCGCTCCAGTCAAGCATCGCCTGCAATGATTCAGCGGTCTTTGCGGCACTGGCCGGCGAGCCTGACAAACACAATTCGCTCGACACACAAAGATCCAACGTGTGCTCACCTTCGGCGATCAGGTGCAACTGACTTCCGCGTGTATCACAGGCAATTATCCGCTGTGCCGTCTCCGTGTTGACGGTCAACGGTGCCGGTCCCCGGATAGGGTCACCTGCATATCCGTTGCACAGCCGCACCGACTGGCGAAAAGGTAACAGCGAGTCTGACTCTCCATGCAACATAAACACGGGGGGATAGCCCGATGGATCAGTCGCGACGATGGCCGGAAAACTGTTCTCTGCCACCAGCGTGCCGTCGAGGTCAATCGCCTCGACAACACTTCCGGTGACCACTTCAAGAATGCGCCTGCCCTGCCCGCCACTGTATTCGCCGCTTAAAATCTGTTCGCTAAAATCACGAAAATCAGTAGGAGCGTACAGCAACACAGAGCGTTCTATTTGTTGCGGGTATTGTGTTGCCAAAGCCGCGGCCAAATGCCCACCGGCTGACTGACCGAATACCACCGGCTTACCTGTCGCACCATAGGTTTCCTTATTTGCCGTAACCCACTGCAACGCAGAACGCGTATCGTCGAGTACCTCATTTAACGTGGCATTGTGACAGGCTGCTGTGCCATCGCTATCACCCACCAGCCGGTAGAACGGTGCAAACACCACAAAACCGGTATCGACAAAGTGCGTTGCCATATTTTCTATACCAAGGAACCCGGTTCCACGGTTTTGCCAGCTGCCACCGTGCAGCGCAAGCAGTGGCTTTTTCTTTGTACTGTACGGGTTGTCTGTATACACACGCATTTCCAACTCGCACACACCGGACGCCGTGGATACGGTTTTATACCGGTTACGCTGCACCAGCGGCTGCGTCTTTCCGGCGATAGGCAGGGCACCAATTTCAAACTGTGACCCCGCTGAGTACATCCATCGACCGAGTTCCTGCGGCTGCGACTGAGGATTACCCAGTCGATTCGAATCGAGCGCGACCTGACAGAAACCTGCCTGATCATTATCACTAAACTGCAGCGGCTGTTTACAGGCAGAATCGACGAACACGGCTTGCTCTGAAAGATCGGTGGTAAGGCGGCAATTGCCTTGTTCGTTTGTGTACCGCGGTATTCGTGGCAACGGTATCTGCAACGCCTGTGTTAGTTGGCAGGCAGCGGCATCGGATACAATCTCTGCAATCGCATCACTGTCGTTCAGAACCAGTGCGGCCAGTATGTCAACGCGTCGGCTTTCTATAAAGTCTGTGGTTAACGGGAACCGTGCCTGTGGCGTCAGCAATTCAAACAGTGCAATAATTTGCTCATCATCAGCCGGCGGCAACACCACATCTATATAGCCGGCATCGGAATCCGCTGAGCCCGTCAATGATTCCTGCAATTGCTCATCGACAGAACTCTGCAGGCCGGCAATTTCATCGCGTATTCTGGCTGGACCGAGGAGCTCGTCTACTTCATCCTGCAAAAAGTCTTCGAGCAAGCTCCGTACAAGCGAATCGTCTACCTCAACGTGGATTCGAGACTCCAGCAGATCACCCTCGATCTTGATCGTCGGCCGCAGTCGAAGCGTGTTTTCATCCAGCCACTCCGGGTCCAGGGTCAGCGTCAGGGAAAGGCGCAAATTAACCGGTCCGTTTGCTGTAAAGCTAAACGTATCCTGCGCAAGACTCTGACAACTTCCAAGCCGAATGCCGAATATCTGCCGGGCCTGTCCGACAGCATCAAAGCCGGCAAGTAGGTCAAGCGTTATCGTTACGGGCTCAAAGAGCGATTCGAGTGTCAGGGAGATTGATGTCGTCGAGGCGACGGTGATGTCGGTGGTCATCTGTTGAATCACGGTGCGGGTGCAGCCTGCCTCAACCTCTTGATCCACTAACTGGTTCTGCAACAGCAACTCACCGTTGCTTAGCTGCAGCTCGGCCTCGCGCAGTTGCTGTTCGATCTTATCAAGTACCAGCCGATGCACAGCATCCTGCTGAACGCGGGTATCGACCAATGCAGTGCCCAGATCACGCACACTGACATTTATCGTTGCCGCACCGGCAATGCCGGGAAGCACCATTAAAAACAGCCAGGCGGTTATACTTTCACTAAAACGTTTAATGCTGTGGTACTCCAGATCTCGCAGCGGACAGTATATCGCCACCGAATCAACAAAGTCGCTTTGCCGGATTGCCGATACACTGGAAACCCCAGCAAATCTGCTAGAGTACTGGCTACCGCCTAATGATGCCGCAGGCCGGCGCCGGAAGCCCAGCTCATGAGCACAACAAGTCGTGATAGGACCCACATTCACCGCAATCATTGTTGCGAATGTGCCCTGATTAAGTTAATTTGGAGAGCTGTCCCCCCCTCCTGTTCATCGGCACTACGCCGCGGTGCGACCCTCTCGTGACTATAAATACGATAAGTGCTTTCGATCAGTTAGCGCTAATTTCCCCGATCCTGAAAGCACTTGACAAGATCGGCTACGAAAAACCTTCCCCGATTCAGGCAGCGACGATACCACTGCTGCTGGAAGGCAAGGATATCGTCGGCCAGGCGCAAACTGGTACCGGCAAAACGGCAGCCTTTGCACTGCCGACACTGTCCCGGCTCGACCTCAAACAAAAAGACGTGCAAGTGCTGGTGCTGGCCCCAACCCGTGAACTGGCCATTCAGGTCGCCGAAGCGTTTGGCCAGTACGCCTCTCACCTGAAAGGTTTTCACGTATTGCCAATCTACGGGGGCCAGGACTACCGGGTGCAAACACGTGCGCTTGAGCGCGGCGTGCATGTGGTTGTCGGGACGCCGGGCCGGGTTATGGACCATATGCGCCGCGGTAATCTGAAGCTGCAGAACCTCAGCGTGCTGATTCTCGACGAAGCCGATGAAATGCTGCGCATGGGCTTCATTGACGACGTCGACTGGATTTTGGAGCAAACCCCGTCAGAGCGGCAGATCGCCCTGTTTTCAGCCACCATGCCCGCGCAGATCAAGCGCATTGCCACCAAGTATCTGAACGAACCGGCACTGGTTGCCATTGAAGTTAAAACGTCCACCGCAGAAACTATCCAGCAACGCTACTGGCCGGTAACCGGTCGCAACAAGCTGGAAGCACTGACGCGTATTCTTGAAGCCGAAGAATTCGACGCCATGCTGATCTTTGTGCGCACCAAGATTGCCACCACTGAACTGTCCGAAAAACTTGAGGCACGCGGCTACGCCTGTGCTCCGCTGAATGGCGACATTCAGCAGAAGACGCGTGAGCGGACTGTCGAGAATTTAAAAAAGGGCAAACTCGACATCATCGTTGCTACCGATGTGGCCGCCCGGGGACTCGACGTCAAGCGCATCAGTCATGTACTGAACTACGACATCCCCTACGACACCGAAGCCTATATACATCGCATCGGACGCACCGGCCGTGCAGGCCGCAGTGGTGATGCAATTTTGTTTGTTGCACCCCGCGAAAAACGCATGATGCAAACCATTGAACGAGCGACCGGCAAAAAGATTGAGCTGATGGAGATTCCGTCCAGCGAAGAAATCAACAAAAGCCGTATTAACCGTTTCAAGCAACGTATCACCGACACGGTTGAAGGCGAAAACCTGAAGTTTTTCGAAAAAACAATTCATGAGTACACCGCCGAAAACGATGTTCCAGCGGAAACAGTCGCCGCCGCTCTCGCCTTTTTATTGCAGGGCGACTCGCCGTTTCTGTTCCCCAGCAACTCATCGCGAAAAGAGCACCAAGCTCGCGATCACTCTGCCAAAGACTCGTTCCAGAAAGGCGCTGGCAGAGAAGGCGCACGTAAAGACACTGCAAAACGCGACACCCGTGATAACACACGCCAGCGGGACGCCAGCCATAGCGCTGCAGCGACAGACAATGCAAAGCACGCGGTAAAAACAACGCGAGCACAGGGTCCGGCACCCGATCGCAAACCGCTAGGCAGCGCTGCTGATAAAGCCCCTGCCGACAAAGTCGAGCACGGCAGCAGTACCCCGGAGCGTAAAGCACAGACAGAAAAACTGAAAATGGACCGCTTTCGCCTTGAAGTTGGCAGAGACCATGGCGTGGAGGTCAGCAATATTGTCGGCGCAATTGCCAACGAGGCGGGTATCGACAGCCAGTATATCGGCTCGGTGAGAATCATGGATTCACACAGTTTTATCGATTTACCAGAGGGTATGCCAAAAGCCATTTTCAAAGATTTGAAAAAAGCCTGGGTCTGTGGCCAGAAACTTCAAATCACCAAAGTGGGCGACAGCAACAGCAGAGACGGTGACAGCAAAACGACTGATCGCAATAAGCCGCGTACCGAGCCCAAAACACGCGACCGCAAAGACCCAAAGCGCAAGTCTGACAGCAGCGAAAAATCGCGCAAAACCCTCAAAACCAAACCCGGCGCCAGCGTAAAAAAACGCAAACCATCCAGTGGCAGAACAGTCGACAAGCGCAAGGCGAAAATTAAACCTGCAGCAACCAGAGATTAAAAATACATCTGTCCTGGTGTATCGCGTAGCGGCCTGGTGCCGCCACGCAGCCATCTACCGCGGTATTGAAAAAGCACCGAACCACCACGGCTGATGAAAAGCCTCCCCGATCACCTTCAGCCAGGCCACCCGTGCATTGGCCCCGCCTGTACAAAAGCCCGGCAGTAAAGCCTGCTGATCGCTGAAGTGCGCAGACCACGCCGGTACTTGAGCCGGTACCAGGCAGCGACCGGTATTTCCCATTCCCCCGGTTATCGACCGTCAAACCACACAAAAATTGTAGTTATCCGCGCCACGCGGTAGAGTTTACCCTTGAGCTTTTGTACAAAATACCCGGTAGCCTGAGCAACCGGCTTGCAGTCATCAGAAATCTCCGGACCAACAAAAGAGAACAGTTTCAGGGTTTAAAAGCAGGTGAGTCAAACAGCGCAAAAGCACAGCTACAATCGTCCGCTGTTAGTGTTGCGGAGTACATTGTTCTGGATATGGTCAATCGCCAACACCCTGATTATGGCAGTGCCGGTATTGGGCGCCGGTCTGTTCTCATACAACTTATCCTCCGACATGGCTCAGGTCTGGCTGAATATAAACCTGTTTGGTTTGCGCAACATCTGCGGTCTGACCTGCAAGGCAGACGGACTCGAAAATATCCCTGCGGCGCCCTGCATTGTGATGTCAAAACACCAGTCAACCTGGGAGACTTATTATCTGCCAACCGCCCTGCCACGATCCGTCTACGTGGCAAAAAAATCGCTTTTGTGGATTCCGATTTTTGGTTGGGCTCTGGCGGTACTTCGCTTTATCATGATCGACCGGAAATCCGGCCATACCGCAGTCAGTCAAATGATCACACAAGCCCGCGAGCGTCTGTCTCAGGGTATGTGCGTGATCATTTTTCCTGAGGGCACTCGCGTTCCCTTGCAGGCACCACCAAACTACCGAATCGGTGGTGCGGTGGTGGCAGAGCAGATCCATGCCGATATATTACCCGTAGCGCTAAACGCAGGCGAGTTCTGGCCACGCATGGGGTTTATCAAATGGCCCGGCGAGATCACTGTAAGTTTTGGACCTGTGATCAAAAGCGAAGGTAAAACCGCACAGCAGATTCTGCAGGAAACAGAGCAGTGGATAGAAGCAAGGATGAAAGAAATATCTAAGCCCGACCGCTTTCCCTACTGACAAATCAACCAAAGTGAACTGCCCGCCTTCGTCAGTCCAACACAGCGCCAATTATTGACCCAACAATCAACAGAACTCCCCCCTGGTCTGGCACGAATAGTTCATTTCACTCTTCGCAATAAAACGCTCAGCGCGCAATAAATCGCTCTTTTCGCAGGCCGGCCGGACAAATGAATTAACAGTTTTATCGCTGAAAGTTTGCAACACCGATAAGCGCGCAACAGTAGTAACCCGATGGACAATCAGGCAGCACTTTTAACCCCTGCTGCATCAGTAACACAAGGAATACGTGTGAGAATTACCGCAATATCGATTCGTTATACAGCCCCCGCATACGCGGTGTTATCAGCAATCCTATTATCATCTGCAATCGGTTCAACGTCATTGGCTGATGGCGCTGATCATCACTGCCAGCCCCTTTTGCAATATAACTCGATACCCTTTCCTCCAGGGACGACTGACTGCAGCAAAACTCTGGCGCCATCCGGGGTGCCAGCATCGTCCGCACCCATGCTAAGTGATCCGACCCACGCCGGGTCTGACGACTCACCGAAACTTCCTACACAACGGACTGCCAACAGCAGTGCAGGCCCGCACAACGAAGCCGCACTCCTGTATCAACAAGCCGCGTTGATTATCCCGGACCTGGCCGCAGCGACGCCCGAGGCAGCAACAAGCACGGTAGCTAAACCGCAAAACGCGACGCTCGAGAGTGAACCACCTTTGTCCGCAGCGCTGCCAGCAGGAAACGATGCCACCGAAACCACAACCGGCGTCGAGGTCAAGCGCAGTCTCCCCGCAATCATCAGTAATCCGGCAACTGATATTATTGTCGACGGCGGCCTGACAGACTGGGGTGGTCACCAGTCCTTCGGAGAGGATCCCGATGATATCTCCGGTGATAACAACCCGATTGACTGGCTTGAGGCCTGGGCCGCGCACACTGTGACGGATTTCTACATTGCCTTCCGCAACGATGGCCCTGTCGATCCATCATCAGGGCAAATGATCTTTCTCGACACTGGCACCGGACCCCAACGCAGCTACCGCGCTAACCTGCCGATAGACGCTGACTATGTCATTCAGTCTGATACGCTTTACCGCTACAACGGCAATGGCAGCAACTGGAACTGGACATTGGTTGCAAGACTCGCTGCAGCTACCGCCGGTGCGGCTACTGAGCTGAGCATTCCATTGGCAGCTCTTAATTACCCTGACAGAATTCATCTGGCTTTCGTCGGCAGCAATGCAGTCTATGCACAGGGTGCACAACAAGACTACTACCCCGACGGATTGCACGACACCAATGCCGATCTGCGGTATTTTGAATACCAGTCAGAAACACCGGATGCAGTGACACTGCGATCGCCGGAAGCCAGCTACGAACGAAAATTTAGGCGCTGAAGAACACATCGTTCAGTTACGGCCAACGCCATCACGGGCGTTGGTCGTTTAGATTTGGTCTTTCTCGTTGAATGACAAAAACCGCAAGGCATAAAACAACAGCAGTGCACAGCTGACAGAGGCAATCAGAAACGGCAGGCGAAGCGCAAGCTCCCGACCAGCCAGAGGCTCCAGTATTGACATCAATACTCCGGCACCAAGCGCCCCCAGCGGCATCATGCCCCAGCCAAAGCAGCGATAAATACTGTTGACGCGACCAAGCAGATGTTCAGGTATAAATCGCTGACGGTAGGTCACTGTGACAACATTCCACAACACCGCGGCAAACATTTCTATAAACAATATAAATGCAACCAGGCTGGTCGAACTCGTCAGATAGATGCCTAGAAACCCGACAGGCCAGACCAGCAGCGACAATAACACCGAGGTCCGATTGCCCAGTCGTTCGACGATGGCCGGACTGAACACACCACCGGCCACCCCGCCAAATGCGCTTGCCGTCAGCAACGTTCCATGCCCTATCGCGGTCAGACCCAGCACCTCCTGTGAATACAGTACCAGCACCGTCAATGACAGCGTAGACACCGCATTCAGAACCCCCAGCATGATCGCGAGTGTCAGTATCAGACGATGCGCCATTATCCACTTGATTCCAGTCATCATTTCCGCATACAAGCCTTCATGTACTGTACGCGTCGTCGAGGCAATACCCGTGATGCTACCCAGACACAGCGCAGACGCCGCGAAACTCACCGCGGCAAATGCAAAGGGTGCCGGTACTGCAAGAGCAATAAGAAAACCCGCCAGCGGAGGACCGACAAATGAGCCCGTGATCTGCTCAATTGTCCAAAGCTGACCGTTGGCTCTTTCGAGGTCTTTGGTATCAACCACTGACGGTAAAAACGTCTGTGCCGCGTTATCGCGAAACACCTCGGCGATACCCAGCAAAAATGCAAACAATGCCAGGCCGACAATCACCAGCGACGGTTCCCGACTAGCGGCCAACCCCGGCAATTCCGGCGCAAATACCACCAAAATCGTTACACCAACGCCAAGCAACAGTCGAATGACATCGGCAATCAGCATGATCAGACGTCGATCAAACCGGTCTGTCAGTACACCTACAGGAATAGAAAACAATAACCACGGCAATCGCGTCGCCATCACCACCAGCGCCACATGCATAGGATCGCGACTGACCAGGGTGGCAAGCCAGGGAAATGCCAGCAGCAGAACGCCATCACCAAGATTCGACATACCCCCGGCTACGCAGAGCTGCCGGTAGTTGCGGTGATAGAACATCAGGCCAGGCACGTTATATATTCCATTAAGAACAAGTGAAACATCAAGACGAGATTTAGTGCCAAAGCGAAGTATGACCGCCGCCTTCCTCAGTATAACTGGCGCTAACCTTGCTGCTACGGATGACGTAGGGGATTGCCACTGTTACAACCTGCAACCCTGCTCCAGTGACTGACCTCAGTATAACGGCGTCTAGTATCTGGTAGTGACAATGTTCCAGCTGCAATGGATTGCGCCTATGAAACATCTTCAAGAACACCATCCTTCTCCCTGTAAGGATATCGTTCATCGGGGCCCGTTGCTCCACTAAGCACCGGTCAGCGTACTCCTGTGTTACCTGACATACGCATTTTATCCTCACGTCCGATCATACGTTACACTGTGATCTGTCATCAGCCGGTCTCACCTCTTTAATTTAATCGATACGCCAAAGGTTCTCTTTTATGGAAACTCAAGCAGATATAGCCCTTATTGGTCTGGCCGTAATGGGTCAGAATCTGATTCTGAACATGAACGACCATGGCTACACCGTTGTTGCCTACAACCGCACCGCCGCCAAAACCCAGGAGTTTTTGCAAGGTCCGGCTAAAGACACCAATATTATCGGGGCCGAATCCCTGGAGGAGCTGGTCGGTCTGTTGGCAAAGCCTCGCAAGATCATGATGATGGTTCGAGCCGGAGACGCTGTTGATGCGACCATCGAGCAATTGCTGCCACTGCTCGACGAGGGCGATCTTATTATCGACGGTGGAAACTCCAACTTCGAAGACTCGCAGCGACGCGCACTGGCATTGCGAGAGAAAAACATGCTGTACATTGGCTCTGGCGTATCCGGCGGTGAAGAAGGTGCACGCAATGGACCGTCCATTATGCCCGGTGGAAACCCTGCTGCATGGCCCTTAGTCAAAGAACTGTTTCAGTCAATCAGCGCAAAGACCGACAGTGGCGATCCATGCTGCGAATGGGTTGGCGACAACGGCTCCGGCCACTTCGTGAAAATGGTGCATAACGGCATTGAGTATGGCGATATGCAACTGATCTGCGAAGCCTACCATTTTATGAAGTCAGTACTTGGTTTCAGCAATTCACAAATGCAGGCCGTCTTTGAGAAATGGAACCAGCAGGAGTTAGGCAGCTACCTGATCGAAATATCGGCAGAAATTCTGGGGTTCCAGGAAAACGGCGTATATGTGCTCGATGCCATTGTTGACCGCGCGGGCCAGAAAGGCACCGGCAAATGGACAGGGATCAACGCCCTGGAACTCGGTGTTCCGCTAACTCTGATCGGAGAGGCGGTCTTCTCCAGATGTCTGTCTGCGATAAAAGAAGAGCGCATGGGCGCAGAAAAAGTACTGTCCGGTCCGGCCGCAGCTCCGGCACTCGATGACGATACCGACGCTATCGTCAAGCAACTTGGCGATGCGTTACTGGCCGCCAAAATCATCTCGTACACGCAGGGTTATATGCTGATGCGCGCCGCCGCTGAGGAATATGACTGGACGCTGGACTATGGCGCAATCGCTCAAATGTGGCGTGGTGGCTGTATCATCCGATCTGTATTTCTTGATGACATCAAAAATGCCTATGACAAACAACCGGACCTGACCAACCTGCTGCTCGACGAATACTTCACCAAGGCTATCGACTCAACCCAGAATGGCTGGCGTAAAACAATTGCCATGGCCGTAGAGCACGGCATACCGGTTCCCGCATTGAGTTCAGCACTGGCGTTTTACGATGGGTACCGCACCGGTCGACTGCCAGCCAACATGCTGCAGGCACAACGCGATTATTTCGGTGCTCACACCTACGAGCGACTTGATAAACCGGCTGGTGAACGCTTTCACACCAACTGGACCGGTGAAGGCGGCGATGTCTCCAGCTCAAGCTACGATGCCTGACACGCAGGGCTGACTGCAAGCGCAATAACAATGGCCGAAAATCCTCCTCAACAGCAGTAGTTTCCAGTGCTAGGCAGCGGGGTCTGCCAATGGCCACGATCGAAGCTCGCGATAGCGGACGCCATCGCGATCAAGTATCGACTGGTACAGCTGCACTGACTCTACAATACATTGAAAATCAGGGCCCATTAGTGGCGCTGACGGTACTGACTGAGCCTTGCGCGCAAGCGTTAAGTGCGGCTGATAGTTGCGGCGGCTTACTCTCAGGCCAGCCCGATTTGCGACACGCATGGCGACCTGCGCCAGCGCTGATATTTCAGCGCAAGCCAGCTTTGGCGCCAGCCACAGTACGGCGGAATCCGGCCAGTAGCCAAGATCATCAAGGGTTAGTTTAAAAGCCGCACAACCCCTCACATCCAGATGCTCGTCGATCATCTGCAATTGCTTATCAGTGGTGTCCCCTAGAAATGCCAGAGTGACGTGATAGTTCTGCACTGCCACCCGGCGCTGCAGCAGTGGCCAGCACAGCGCACACCACCTGTCTATGGCGATGCAGGTTTGCGCATCAGGAACAACGGCTAGAAATGTTCTTTTCATGACAGCTAACCGGACTGAACAATGCCGGCAGTAAGGTTATGGTTTAATCCAGAAAGGCATTGCAATTCCAGCAGCGACCGAAATTACCGTCTATGGTTTCATCACACTTCGGACAAGGCTGCGGCGGGCGTTCTTCGAGCTTGCCCTCTTCGTACTCGCGAATAATATCGCGAGCTCGTTGCTCATGCTGCGGCACGGTAATCCATAGCGTAATCACGCCCGAGGGCGGCAGCTCCCCGGCGGCACCCATCAGATGCTGGCCTTTCATGCAGGCATCCAGCCCGCCGGCTTTTAACTCATCAAGCGCAAGCTGCGCATCGATAATATTGTCGGCGTCGTAGATCCGAAGCATCAGTAACCAGGACCGACAATGACACCGGTCAGACGCTCGCCACGCGACCGGACGGAAGATGTTGCGTTCATGAATCAGCGCCGCTCGTGCAGGAGTTAATCGAGTGCATAGGGCAATGTCAGCAACTCCACGGCGTGCGTGGCTTCCTTGTCGGTAAACAGCGTATTTTCTGCTGCGGCGATAGCGACGACCGCCAGAAAATGAGTCTGCCCTGCACCATTGTTGACCGCATCGACCACTTTACCCACCGGGCTGCTGCCGCCTTCGCTGTAGAGATCCGCACCCGCCTGCAGGCCTGCCTCCGCAGACACCTGCGCACGATACATTCGCCGCTTTAATTTGCCAAGGTACTGCATCCGCGCGACGACTTCCTGCCCCGGAAAACACCCTTTTTTAAAGTTCACCCCGTTGATGTGCTGTAAATTCAGCATCTGCAGGACAAATGCCTCGGTGGTCTCGGCTCCGATGACTGGCACACCCGCCTCTATATTCTGCCAGCGCCAAACTTGCTGACCAGACTCACGGGCAACTTCAGCCGCACTCTGCCAAAGCACTATGGCCTCGGCAATGGGTGCGATGACTTCAAAACGAGGATAGTCGCCACGCACCCGCGAGGCGACACAGCCGTTTTTTACCACCGCCGCGTCAAGTTGCTGCGGCATGGCGCCGAGGCTTTTTTCAAGCACTGCAGTGACAGCATCGCCACTGGCACCGAGACAGATCAGATCATCCTCAAGTTCAATGGTGACTTTGGCCATCAGTACAAACATCTTTAATCGCTTGTGCACGGCCTCAACCAGAGCGCCGGGCATCTGCAGTAAATAATGATGCTCGGCCACCCGGACAATGCGAAATAGTGTGATCACCCGCCCCTTCGGACTGGACCAGGTGCTCAGCTGGCTCGATGCGTCTGTCAACGCAGCGATATCGTTGGAAAACTGCCCCTGGAGGAATTTCTCAGAGTCCTCACCGGTAATTTTCAGCACCACATCAGCAGACAAATCGCACAAAGAGTCTTGCACCGGCTCGCTACCGTCTGACGGAAATGCTATTTGCTGGTCCTGAACCACATCGGCACCCGCCGACGTCAGGAAATTTTGCCACGCTAAGTTCATCGGGATATCTCACCCCTCCTGTAAGAGGAAGTAATTAAAAGGATTATCAAATAGTGTACACTTGCTGTACTGAGGTTGGTACGAAATGGGCATGGTTTCTCCGTAATTAAAGAGACGCAACGTCATTTCGGCACCCGATTACCGTCAGTCAAGCGACTCGCCATTATTCAGACACACTATTGCGCCGGCGAGCGTGAACCAAAAAGCCAAAGAAATCGTATTTACAGACTATGGCAGACGACACCAAGATTCGCTCTCCGGCAGGCACAGACTCCCCTGATCAGGAAACCCTGCCCACCCCGGAGCAACCAAAACCGGCCGAAACCGGTGGCCCGAAAGGTCTTGAGCCCACGCGCTACGGCGATTGGGAGCAAAACGGACGCTGCACTGACTTTTGACGGCCCGGGCAACCACTCCGCTTTGGTCTGTATGAGCTAGCTTCTATTCAGTCATTGCCGCAACTCTGGTATTCCGCGGCGCTATAAAATTAACCTCTCTCAGGAAACCCGATGGCCTGGAATGATTCGCGACCTCTGTCGCCACATCTGTCAATCTACAAACTACCCCTTACCGCAATGATGTCAGTGCTGCACCGCGGCACCGGTGTAGTGCTCTGCATCGGTACATTATTTCTGGTACTTATTCTGGCATCGGCCGCCAGCGGCGCTGAAGCCTACGCCAGCACACACTGGTGGGTCAGTTCGTGGTTCGGCTATCTGGTATTGATCGGCTTTACGTTTTCTGTTTACGCACACTTCTGCAACGGGATTCGCCACCTGATATGGGATCTCGGCTACGGCTTCGATATAAAAAACGCCAGCAAAGGCGCGAAGGTCTCATTCAGCGCAGCCGTCATCCTCACCGTCCTCACCTGGATAGTCGCGTTCGCGGCCTAACGGAGATTCCACATGTCTAAATCAGCTCATGGCGGTACCGGCCACTTCTGGGTACAGCGCCTGACCGCCGTAGCACTGGTACCACTGACTATCTGGTTTTGTTTTTCGATAGCCTCCATTCCACAGTTGTCGCATACCGCACTGATGGAATGGATGAAGTCCCCATTCAGTGCTGCCTTGATGATTCTGGTGATCACGGTCGGGCTCTATCACGGCAAGCTGGGCTTGCAGGTGATACTCGAAGACTACGTAAGCGACAGCAATTTGCGCATGATCAGTATCGGTGCGATCACCCTGGTGTTTGTGATGTTTGCCATTGTCGGCGTCGTTTCTGTCCTTAAATTATCCCTCGGAGCCTAAGTAATGTCGTACAACGTTATCAAGCATGAACACGACGTAGTTATTGTCGGTGCCGGTGGCGCCGGCTTGCGCGCAACGCTTGGCATGGCAACCGCAGGCCTGTCAACTGCCTGCATTACCAAAGTGTTCCCTACCCGCAGCCATACCGTCGCTGCACAGGGCGGCATGAGCGCTGCGCTGGGCAATATGGGTCCGGATTCATGGCAGTGGCACATGTACGACACTATCAAGGGATCCGACTGGCTCGGCGATCAGGACGCCATCGAGTATATGTGCCGCGAAGCGATACCGGCCGTCATCGAACTTGAGCACTATGGCGTACCGTTTTCGCGCACCGACGACGGTAAAATCTACCAGCGTCCATTTGGTGGTATGACCACCAATTTCGGCGAGGGCATTGCGCAGCGCACGTGTGCTGCCGCCGACCGTACCGGCCATGCCATATTGCACACGTTGTATCAGCAATCACTGAAACACAACGCCGAATTTTTTATCGAATACTTCGCCACTGATCTGATTATGGACGGCGATGTATGCCGTGGCGTGCTGGCCTGGGATCTGGCCACCGGCGACCTCCACGAATTCCGCGGCCACGAGGTGGTTCTGGCGACCGGTGGTTGCGGCCGCACGTATTTTTCTGCCACCTCGGCCCACACCTGCACCGGCGACGGCGGCGCCATGGTGTTGCGTGCCAACCTGCCACTGCAGGATATGGAATTTGTCCAGTTTCACCCCACCGGCATTTATGGCGCCGGCGTGCTTATCACCGAAGGTGTGCGCGGTGAAGGCGGGTATCTGACGAACTCCGAGGGCGAGCGCTTTATGGAGCGCTATGCACCCAACGCAAAAGATCTGGCATCCCGCGATGTCGTCAGCCGCTCAATGACTCAAGAGATCAACGAGGGCCGTGGCGTCGGACCTGAAAAGGACCACATCTTCCTCAACCTGATGCACCTTGGACCCGAAGTCATTGACGAGCGACTACCCGGTATCTCGGAGAGTGCAAAAGTCTTTGCCGGCGTCGACGTCACAAAAGACCCGATCCCGGTTATTCCTACGGTTCACTACAACATGGGCGGCATTCCAACCAATTATCACGGCGAAGTCGTCACACTGAAGGACGGCGATCCTGATCATGTCGTTGAAGGCTTGATGGCAATCGGCGAAGCCGCGTGTGTCTCTGTCCACGGCGCCAACCGTCTGGGTTCGAATTCATTGCTCGATATCGTTGTCTTCGGCCGTGCCGCGGCTCTGCGCGCCAAGGAACTGGTTACCGCTGGAGCCCCGCACAAGAAACTCGGCGACGAAGTCACCGGCGCACTGATAGATCGACTCGACAAGGTCCGACACGCCAAAGGCAAAACCGGAGCAGCCGAGCTGCGCGATAAAATGCAGCGCACAATGCAAAGTCGCGCCGCCGTATTTCGCACCGGAGAAACCATGTCGGCCGGCGTCACAGAGCTGCAGGCGGTGGTCGATGGCTGGGAGGATATCGGCGTCAGTGACCGCAGCATGGTCTGGAATACCGATTTAGTCGAAACTCTCGAGCTTGAGAATCTGCTGTGTCAGGCGCAAACCATTGTAGAGGGTGCCAATATGCGCACCGAGTCGCGCGGTGGACATGCACGCGAGGATTACACAGAAAGAGACGACGACAACTGGATGAAGCACACTCTGTCGTGGGTTAAAGACGGCAAGGTGTCATTTGATTTCCGGCCAGTGCACATGAACACACTGACGGACGAAGTTGATCCGGTGCCACCCAAAAAGCGTGTCTATTAGATCGTCATGAGAAACCGTTACCTGGAGCATTCCATCAATGGCTGAGTTTACGCTACCGGCAAATTCGATAGTTAAGAAGGGCAAAACCTTCGATGCGCCTGCGGGCGCTACCAATGTTAAAAAATTCGACGTCTACCGCTTTGACTCCACCGATGGCAAAAATCCATCCGTGGACAGCTACACCGTTGATCTCGACACCTGCGGGCCGATGATTCTCGACGCCCTGATCAAGATCAAATCGGAAATCGACCCGACCCTGTCGTTTCGGCGATCCTGCCGCGAAGGTATCTGCGGCTCTTGTGCAATGAACATCGACGGAGCCAACACTCTGGCCTGTACGATGGCCATAGAAGATGTAGAAGGCGATGTAAAAGTCTATCCGCTGCCTCATCAGCCAGTGGTCAAAGATCTGGTCTCCGACCTCACCAACTTTTATCGCCAGTATGAGGCGATCGAACCGTGGCTACAGTCGGACACAAAACCCGCCGGCAATCGGGAGCGCTTGCAGTCAAAAGAAGATCGCGAAAAACTCGATGGGCTGTACGAATGCATTATGTGTGCATGCTGCTCGACCAGTTGCCCGAGCTATTGGTGGAACAGCGATAAATACCTGGGACCGGCAGCGCTGCTGGCCGCCTATCGATGGATAGTTGACTCCCGTGACGAAAAAACCGATGAGCGACTGGCAGCGCTTGACGATCCGTTCAAACTTTATCGCTGCCACACGATAATGAACTGCGCGACAGTATGTCCCAAGGGTCTCAACCCGGCGCAGGCGATTGCCGACACCAAAAAAATGCTGGTACAGAGCAATCTCTGACACCACCCCAGCCAGTCTCGACAAGGGCCGCCTGAAGTGGCTCTGCCGACGTGGCACCCGTGAGCTGGATCGAGCCATGGGCGCCTACCTGCAGCATCATTTCGACGCTGCAGGGACACAGGAACAGCAGTTGTTTGCAAGCCTCCTGCAGGAGCAGGACCCGGAAATAATGGCGTTAATAAATGAGCCTGATCCCTCCTCCCGATACCACCCCGTCATTCGAAAGATCCGCGATACCCTTATTGCTGGCGCTTAGACCGTCTCGCGTCTATCTGGCAACCATCGTAGTCGTTCATGCACTCTCTATTGCTGCTGTGTTGATTGCGACGATTGCAATCTGGCTTCAGTTGGCGCTGTGCGCACTGGTACTGATCAGCTTGACGATAAACCTGCGACACCATTACCGGCCAGTGCAGATAATCTGGCGTACCGGCAATCGCTGGTTTATCAATGACAGCCCCGACGCGGCCGCCCTGCACAGCCTCGACTTTGTATCACGATGGCTGATCGTCTTAACGCTCACACAGAAAAACCGCCGACATCAAAAGGTCATTATTGCGTTTGATGCACTGCCCGACGACATTTTCCGGTTACTGAGGGTGCGTTTGAAAATTGAAGGGTTTGCCATTTTAAATCCCTCGGACGACGCCTGAATACCCGTTCAGTAAACGCTGGCATAACGGGAACACCTGTCGGGTGAAAAGAATTGAGCATTTGCGAAGTTGCGTCGTTGAGGCCTTACGATGCAAATACCATGTGGTCCCTGCACGGATTCACCTACACAGACGCTAACACCACCAGCATGGTTGCACGCAATGGCATCTGCCTCGTATTATCGACTTACGGCTCACCCCGTACACTCGCCCCTGAACTTTAGTGAATACCAAGGACTACCCAAAGTGATCAAGCCAATTCTTCTGGGCGTTAATGTCGACCACGTGGCCACCATTCGCCAGGCCCGCGGGGTCAGCTATCCAGACCCGGTTCATGCAGCACTGCAGGCCGAACTTGCCGGTGCTGACGGTATCACCATGCACCTGCGTGAGGATCGTCGACACATCCAGGATGCCGACGTCGAGCGCTTTGCCGCCTGCACACAAACCAAACTGAATTTCGAAATGGCAGCCACCAGTGAGATGCGCGCCATTGCGCTTCGTATCCGCCCGCTGGATGTTTGCATTGTTCCCGAGAAACGTGAGGAATTAACCACCGAAGGCGGTCTGGACGTCGCGTCAAACAGCAATGCCATTACCGAGCTCTGCCACGAGCTCGCCGATGAGCAGATCCGCGTCTCGCTGTTTATCGACCCCAACGCCGAGCAAATCGATGCCTGCGCCAAAGCCGGCGCCCCTTATATAGAGCTGCACACGGGCAGTTACGCTGAAGCCAGGTTACCCGCAGAGCAGGCAGTCGAACTTCAAAAAATAACCGAGGCCGCACGTTATGCCGCAAGCCTTGGAATCATAGTCAATGCCGGTCACGGGCTTACACGCTACAATGTCGCACCGATAGCCGCTATCCCCGAGGTACACGAGCTCAACATCGGCCACTCCTTAATTGCCGACGCGATGTACTGCGGGCTGCCGGAGGCAATACGGCAACTTCGTAAAATTATGATAGAAGCACGCTACGCTGGTAGCGTCGGCAGCAACCCGCAGTGATCGTTGGCACCGGTATTGACCTGGTCGAGATATCCCGTATAGAAGAGGTCTATAAAAAACGTGGCGAGCGCTTTGCCAGCCATGTATTACACGCAGCCGAGTTTCCCGAGTACGAAAAAGCCCCAAACAAAGGCCGCTTGCTGGCCAAACGCTTCGCCGTCAAAGAAGCAGCCACAAAAGCACTCGGTACCGGCCAGGCGCAAAGTGTGTTGCTGCGACATTTTTATATAGAACACAACGAATTCGGCAAACCGCTGTTAAAAGCCGATGGTGAAGCCCAAAGGCTCTGCAACGAACTTGGCATTAACGCCATGCATGTGACTATCGCTGACGAAAACGAGTACGCTGTCGCCAGTGTCATATTGGAGAGCAACCCGTGACCGACACGACTCCACCGGTCAGCACGTACAGTCTGTATCAGATGCTAGGCGGTGAGGCCGCCGTCAGGCAGCTGGTTGATCGCTTCTATGACCTGATGGACGAACAACAGCATGCACAGGTCATTCGCCAAATGCACCCACCAAAGCTCAAACACTCGCGGCTCAAGCTGTTTGAGTTTTTAAGCGGTTTTCTTGGTGGACCGCCGCTGTACCATCAAAACAGGGGCCACCCAATGCTGCGCATGCGCCATCAACCGTTCCAGATAGATGCGGCCGCTCGAGATAGCTGGTTGCGTTGTATGCATCAGGCGCTCGAAGAGCAAGTACAGGACCCGCTGCTGTTAACTCAGCTGAAAACCAGTTTTTTCAAAACTGCCGACCATATGATCAACACACCATAAGCTGCGACGCCCCATGCCTGACCCGGACTTTCAACTTCACCCTACTCTGGCCGCGAACTCTATTGTGCTGGCCGAGCTGCCTCTGTGCCTGCTACTGCTGGCCAATGATAAAAATTACCCCTGGGTGATTCTAGTGCCTGCGCGCGCTGACAAAACCGAGTTACACCAACTGGCGTTTGAAGATCAACGCCAGTTTATGAGCGAGTCAAATGCGGTCGCAGAAACGCTGGAGCAACTGTTTACCCCGGATAAACTCAACATCGCCGCGATAGGCAACATCGTGCCGCAACTGCATGTGCATCACGTTGCCCGCTTCAAATCCGATGCCGCATGGCCCGCCCCCATCTGGGGGGCACACCCTCCTGTGCGGTATGGCGCAGCAGAGAAAGAAGCTCTGAAACAGCGTTTGATCCCCACCGTGTTAGAGAAACTCAAAAACCCGGCCGGTGGTCGCAATCAGGCACAACCGATGCCGCCGGCACGCCGCACCGGCATCCAGAGTTCCTATGTTCTGGCCCAGCTGAACATAGCAAAAACGCTGTATCCGCTCGACACCCCGGAAATGAGTGACTTCACTGACAACATCGATCGCATTAATAAACTGGCAGAAGAATCAGCGGGCTTTGTCTGGCGTCTGCAAACCGAGGATGGCGACGCCACCAGCATTCGTCATTTTGGCGAAGATGTTATCGTCAACATGAGCACCTGGGAAACGCTGGATGCGCTGTACGACTACGTGTTTCGCACCGAGCACACAGAGTTCCTCAAACGCCGCAAAGAATGGTTTTCGCAGAGCAAGGTCTATAGCGTACTGTGGTGGCAACCGACAGATACCGACCCTACCGTCGACGAGGCAGCACGGCGACTTGAGCTCCTCCGAACAAACGGCCCGGGTGCCGAAGCATTTACCTTTAAAACAGTACCGGCAAAGCCGACGGACTGAATTATCCCACACCAAAACGCCAAAATCCGAGCGGTATAATTTGCCGCAGTAGCAACCTCAACACAAACAGGCCACGTTGCAATTCTGCAGATCATGCTCGAGTATAGACGGGTCCACCCGGCCCCAGTCTCAAGCCACTTCTTAAATTGCGGTACGCTATATTTTTAAGCACACAGGGGTTCGAACCTGTGGCCTCGGCAAAAATCACCTTCTCGGCTATAGGCTCGTAGTCGGCCAGAAAATGTCCAGCGCTTTTGACAACAATTATTCGACAGGTAGATGGCTCGACGCCCAAATGACGAAATATTTCCTGATCGGCATTTTGTGTACGCACCGCGCCGACGATCACATGAACATCGCAATCGTCCTGATCAATACGCAGCAGAGCCATTTTACCCAATCGTGCGCGAGCGCCCCCATACATAGGACCGGTGAAGGTAAAGTTGCCATCGCCGAGCGCTTCAACAACTACCGATACCGGCAGCGGTGCATCACAGTCGGCTGATCCCGGAGCAGGATACCGACCACCAAGAACAACCTGAAGCTGGCTACCGACACCGGCATCATGGGCCAAAGTCGCTGCCTCCTCATCCCACAACATCCCAAACCAGACACCCTGAGCCCTGCCATTAATCAGTGCTCTCAGCAGACCGGTCGTATCACCGGTGGCACCAGCCCCCGGGTTATCCTGTGGATCACAAATAACCACCGGCTTTGCCGCCGTGGCTGTAATAGACATTGCCTGCTGCACTGCCACCTCAGCTTCTACCATCGGATCGATAAACTCAGGCTCACTTTTCTGCCAGGAGGCCAGCAGCTGATCTGCGTACTGATCACAGGCTGCCTGTTCTGTGCCATAGCACAACAGCGATGCGCCACAGTGTTCTATATCTGCCGGCGGGAACCCCATCGCGACATCGGCACTTAACACACCGGCCACCGGTGTTTGCTCCAGATCCGCATAGAGTCGTCGAGCGGGTTCACGGCGAGTGGACTGCGTTGTGATTGGCAACAGGTAGTCAAGTTGACGGAATGATTTACACAGTGGTGCCGCGTGATCGAGTTGTAGCTTAAGCAGATGTCGCGCCCGGCGCCCGGTATCCGCCATATCAATATGCGGGTAGGTTCTATAGATAGTCACCACATTGCACAAGGCAAAGAACTCAGGCGACAGGTTGCCGTGCAGATCAAGACTGACGGCAATGGGCACATCATTCCCGACAATCTCTCTGACGCGCCTGACAACCTCGCACTCACCATCTTCGAAGCCATCAACCACCATCGCACCATGCAAGTCGAGATAGACGCCATCCAGCTCACCTGCCTGCAGCAGCCCCCGGCACAGCCTGTGACAGATTTCATCAAAGGCCGCACGGCAAACATAGCCTCCAGGTTCCGCACCAGCCCATAACACCGGCACCAGTGACCAGTCGGCTGCAGCGGAGATAAACCCGCCAATAGGAATGTTCAGGTCCGTAAAGGTATCGAGAATTGCCGCCCCTTGCGTGAGAGCCGGCCAGGTACCACCCAGTTCGAATTTGTCCAGCGTTGTCCGCACCGGCGCAAAGGTGTTTGTCTCGTGTTGAAAACCGGCAATCGCGATTCTTGCTCGAGCCATCGACAGACGCTCTCTGTTTACCCGTGGAGTGTCTACTCTATACCTGTTTTTCGCTAATGTATCTATCCATGCTATCGGTTGCGCGGCATCGGGTGCTTAATGACAAACTTTCTGTCCAGCATCACCTCGCGCCAGAAGATGAACATACCGGATGAAAAAATCATAAAAATCCCGGTCCAGGCGATAACATCAGGCCACTCGCCCCACAAGGTTATGCCCCAGAAAATTGCCAGTATCAAGGCCATATACTCAAACGGCGCAATTAAAGTGGCCTCGCAGATTCGATACGCCTGGCTGACCAGATAACCTCCGATTCCGCTGGAGACACCAAGCCCGACCATAATAAGAAAATCACGCTGCTGTGGCTGGGACCACGCTCTAAACAGAAAGTCGATTGACGGATTATCGGGGTTGGCATAACGGCCATCTCCGAATGCCAGTCCAAACACCGCACATACCACCACAAAAACCGCCTGAATATAGAAACTCATGGTAGATGCCTTTTCCTTCAGGCCGATCTTGCGCGTAAGAATCTGCAGACAGGCATAGGCAAACGCTGCACAAAGCGGTAACAGAGCCGCATAGCGAAATGCGTCTGAACCGGGACGCAACATAACGATAACACCGGCCATGCCGACGACAACCGCCATCCAGCGTCGCACCCCGACTTTTTCACCTAAAAACAAGACAGACAAGGCTGTGATAAACAGTGGGGCGATAAAAAATATTGCGCTGGCTTCAGGCAGACTGATGGAAGCCAGACCAACGAAAAAGCACATATTGGCAAACACCACACACATACCGCGCACAATATGCGTTACCGGGTAGCGGGTCTTCAGCAAGTGATAGCCGCCTTCCAATGGCACCAGTACCAGCAAGGTAAGCAGAAGTCCGACAGTTGCACGCACTAGAACAATCTGATGCAACGCATAGTCACCACTCAGGTATTTTATTCCGACATCGTTCAATGAGAACATGAACCATGCTCCCATAGCACACAGCAATCCGGTGGCCGTATTGTTGTATTTGCCGCGTTGTGTATTGCCAGGTGCATCGTCAGTCATCCGCTATCAGACACCCGCCACTGCTGATTGTCAATGCACATCAATGGATTGGATGGGATCTGCACTGCTCATTGCGCCAGACACCCGCTAGAGTGTTGCGACTATGGTCCGGGTTGATCGATCCAACACGCAACGCCACTCTGTCGATCTGCAGCTTTCGTGTTAGCAACAATTGATGATATTCTTGCCCGGACGACTCCAGCACGGCCAGCGTTGTTAGAGCGATGCTATTGCAGCTATCTCCGGCTAGGCGCTTACTCATCAACCCAGGGACACACAACAATGCCAGATAACAAGCGACGAACATTACTTCAATTCGGTCTGATCAGTGGATTGATCGGCGGTCTGGCTGCAACCTCGTTAGCACCACAACTGGCCATGGCAGAGGAAACTCCGATCAATGTGGGCGCACTTCGTTTCACCAGTCATGCAGCGAGCTTTGTCGCTTTCGAACGCGGCTACTTTGCGGAAGAAGGCCTGAACGTCACGTTTAAATTTTTCCAGGCGGCACAACCAATGGCCGTCGCCGTTGCCTCCGGCGATGTCGACTATGCGGTCACAGCAATCTCTGGTGGACTAATTTCTCTGGCCGAAAAGGGTGCTGCCAAGGTGATCGGCGGCGCACTTCTCGAAGAACAGGGGATCGATGGTCAGAAAATACTGGTCTCTGACGCTGCGTTCAAAGCCGGTATCACCAAGCCCGCTATGCTCGATGGCAAAACCTGGGCGACGACACAGGCGGGCTCGTCATTTCACTACATGGGCGCAAAGATCGCAGCCGCCGAGGGCGTGACATTGCGCTTTAAACCGCTACAGAAAGTTGGTGCGATCATCGGTGCGGTAAAATCCGGTCAGGTAGATTCCTGGTCAATCGTGCCACACATTGCCAAACCATTGGACAAAGGCGGGGCGGTGCATATTATCGGCAATGTGGCCGACTACATCCCGGATTATCAAGTAACTGTGGTCTTCACCTCTGCTGACAACGCCAGTAACAAGCGCGAACCCACCGAGGCATTTCTCAGGGCTTTCTCTAAAGGCGCTGACGACTTCAACGCCGCGCTGGTTGACAAAACCGCCGGAGACGACGCCGCAGAAGAGATGGTTAAACTGATTCATAAATACGTCTATACCGATCGTCCCTACGAGAAAGCCGCGCCAAGTATTCGCAATGGTGCAATGCGTATCAGTCCGGACGCCGCCATCAACACGGCATCAATACAGGACCAGCTAGACTGGTTTAAAGCAGAAAAACTCGTTAAGCAATCGATCACATTCGACACCTTGGTCGACAGCAGCTACGTAAAGAAGTAACCGGGTCACTTAGTGCCGGGGTACGTTGCTTACCCCGGCCGGACATCTTCCGCTCTATAAGACAAGTACTCGAACCCTATGGATTTGCAGCTTGAGCAGATTGGCCACCGCTATGGGGATATGGCAGTACTGGACAACATCAATCTCGATATCCCGGCGGGTAAAATTGTCTGTATTGTCGGCCCCTCTGGATGCGGTAAGTCAACCCTGTTACGTTTGATCGGCGGTCTTGAAAAACCCTCTGCAGGATCAGTAGTGCAAGTCGGTGAACCACCAGCCGGCAGCTTCAATCCACTGACCTATGTGTTCCAGGACTTCGCTCTTCTTCCTTGGCGTACGGTCGAAGATAATGTGCGACTGGTGCTTGAGGACCACCCGATCAATAAAACAGAGACAAACGCTATAATTCACGACGTCCTCAGCCGCACAAAACTGATTGAGTTCCGCCATGCCTTTCCGCGCCAACTGTCCGGTGGCATGAAGCAGCGAGTGGCAATTTCCCGGGCACTGGCGGTAAAACCGGCTGTGATGCTAATGGATGAGCCTCTGTCTGCACTCGATAGTCAGACGCGCGAGCTACTGCTCGATGATTTGATCCGGCTTTGGTGCCGCGAGCCTTTCACCAGCGTTTATGTCACCCATAACCTGAACGAAGCCGTGCGGATCGGGCATTCAATTGTGGTGCTGTCACGCCGACCAGGCCGTATCAGAGAAGTAGTAAACATTGATCTGCCACTCGAGCAGCGCGCACGCGGTCACATAGAACTCGACCGGCAGCAAACTCACCTATGGAATATTATGCGCGATGAGGCCATCGCTGCCGATCAGGAATTGCTCAGTGGCTGACTCACGGGAGGTCGCGTTTCGCGGTGGCGGTTTTGCGCCTCAAGCTAAGCCCTGGGTTGGAGTCCTGGTATTTATCACCGTCATTTGCATCATTGAGTATGGCACCCGGCAGGGCATTATCAGTAACCTGACCCTGCCCCGCCCGACAGATGTGCTGGCGACCTTCCTGGATCTGTGGCGCAGCGGCTTGCTGTGGAGCCATTTGCTGCCTTCGCTCAGCCGGTTGTTTGTCGGTGCTGCACTCGGTGCAACTGCCGGTATTTGTATCGGTGTACTGATCGGATTGTTTTCGCTAATACGCGCTGGACTGGTACCACTGGTCGCGGCGATTTTCCCGATACCGAAGATCGCCCTGTTACCCCTGTTTGTCATCTGGTTTGGCATTGACGAGGCGTCGAAGTATGCGTTGATCGCCTTTGGCACTTTTACCCCTACCGTGGTGGCCACCTATGGTGCCGTCGATAACGTCGACCGGACATTGATTCGAATGGGGCAGAGCTTTTCGCTGTCGTGGTTTTCTATTGTCACTAAAATTGTCTTGCCGGGAGCAATGCCGGGCATACTATCCGGTTTGCGAATTAGCCTCGCGATCGCCATCATATTATTGGTGGCAGCGGAAATGCTGGGGGCCGAGTACGGTATTGGCGCCTACATACTGGAAGCCGGCTCACTCTATGATCTTGAACGTCTGTTCGTCGGTGTCACCATTTTATCGCTGCTGGGAGTGCTGGTCAGTACACTGATAGGCTACACCGAAAAACGTCTGCTAAGCTGGCGGGGCTGAGCGCCACCACCAGCAACCCGGTCACAGGAATCTCTTTCCGTTGCAGGAAAAAACACCATGCAAAAAAAAGTAATCGTCACACGTCAATGGCCGGAAGCGGTCGAACAGGCATTAAGTGAAAAGTACGATACAACATTCAATACATCAGACCAGCCGTTTAGCTCCGAAAAATTACAGCACGCACTGTGCAACGCGGACGCCGTACTGACCACAGTGACCGACAAGCTCGACGCCGCAGTGTTTAACAGCACCGGCTTAACCGCTCAGATCATCGGCAACTACGGCGTCGGTGTCAGCCACATTGATCTGGCAGCCGCAACGGCAAACAATATAACCGTGACCAATACGCCGGATGTTCTCAGTGAGTGCACCGCTGACATCGCTATGACATTAATGCTGATGGTGCACCGGCGTGCAGCCGAAGGAGAGCGCGAGATACGCAAAGGGAGCTGGACCGGCTGGCGCCCCACGCACATGATTGGCAGTCGAATGTCGGGAAAAACCCTCGGTATTATAGGGTTCGGGCGCATCGGTCGTGAAATGGCAAAACGTGCCCACGCCGGTTTCGGCATGCCAATCATTGCCTATAACCGCTCAACTATCGACCCCAGCGCACTCGCTGCGGTTAACGCCACTCAGGTTGACTCTATAGAATCACTGCTATCACAGGCCGATGTTGTCTCTTTGCATTGCCCGGGTGGTCAGACTAACCAGCATCTTATAAACGCAGAGCGGCTGGCACTAATGAAGCCCACGGCATTTATTATCAATACCGCCCGCGGAGAAGTCATCGACGAGACCGCCCTGGTGCAGGCATTAAGTAACCGGCAGATTGCCGGCGCCGGGCTGGACGTATTTGAAAAAGAACCGACGCTGACTGCCGGCCTTACCGACCTTGATAACGCCGTGTTACTGCCACACCTGGGCAGCTCGACCCGGGAAACACGGGAGGAAATGGGCTTCAGAGTACTGAAAAACATCGATGAGTATTTCAGTCACTCCGAGCCATCCGACCGGGTGCATCCATGACGGTGAGCGCGACAACTGGATTCATCTTCGTCGGCCGGACTTGCGGTCGCAACCGGTAGCCGACACACATTGCACCTCGATCGGGAATAATCGATCATTACTCTCTGACACATCAGGACACTCTAATGCTGAACGACATAGACAAAAAACACTTGCGCCTGGCTTACGAGGAGGCGAAGGGTGGCTACGATGAGGGCGGCTGTCCAATTGGCTCGGTGCTGGCACGGGGCGCAGAACCGGTCGCCTCCGGGCGCAATCAGCGTGTGCAGAAAGGCGACCCGATTGCACACGGCGAGATGGACGCCCTGCGTAAGGCCGGGAGGCAGAAAACCTATCGCGACACCACGCTGTACACGTCCCTGAGTCCATGTATGATGTGCGCTGGCACTATTGTTCAATTTGGTATTCCCCGGGTAGTTATCGGAGAGAACCAGACCTTCGGCGGCAACGAGGACTTTCTGCGCGAACGTGGTGTGGACGTGATCATCGCCAATGACCCTGACTGCATTGAACTGATGGCCACTTTTATTCGCGAAAAACCAGAGCTGTGGGCGGAAGATATCGCCGAAGACTAGCCGCCCCCGGCGGCAAATCAAAGCTGCAGATCTCACTTCTGCTGAAGGTAACTCACCACAGAGATAAGCGTCAATGGCAGTACTTCAGGCACAGGGCATTCACCATATCACCCTGACCGGGGCGGACCGGCAAACGTCAATAGACTTCTGGCAGGGCGTCCTCGGCATGCGATTTCTGTTCGATCAGCCGAACCTAGATGCCCCCGATGAAGGACATCTTTACTTCGACACGGGTGACGGTCGCACCACCCTCACCGTCTTTACCCACGAATCACGGCAACCGGATACCACCGCCAACCCCAACAACACCGGCAATGTCCACCACCTGGCTTTCAATGTGTCCAGAGCAACCTACACGCAAGCAATAAAACGACTGGATCAATCCGGCATTACTCACAGCGGCGAAAAAGACCGTGGATTCATGGACTCCATCTACTTCCGCGACCCGCTAGGCCAACTGATCGAACTCGCCTGTTACAAATTCGAGCCGCCACCGCACTGCAGTCATGCTCAGGTGCTGGAAAAAGCGCACCAACTCAGACTGGCTGCGGACGACTACAATATAGAAGACAAGCATCTGGCAGACGCCATACTAATGTTGTCCGAACGCGGGTAACAGGCCAAACAGGAAGGCTGCATTGCCAGCAGCAGCATTCGATGCCGGCCTGGGATCTGCACGAAACTACCGTGCGTGCAATCAATGCAAGCCAATGCATCACGCCTGCCCTCTGCGCGGTTTGGCCCACAATCTTTGCGGGTAAAGCAAGCGCGTCGATACCGTGCACCGGCGCATCAATGGTCTTTCCAGCTCTTTCAACACCATTAAGCGACAGCAGCCCGCCAGGCAGCACAGGAAGGTGATATCGATTACCGTTTCGGCCGCAGGCAACATCACTTGAAAAATGAGCGCGCACATCGGACATCAGCAAGAATAGATTCACAAACAGAAATACCCCGTGCGCTCCTAACACTCTATAATACTCTGTCGCAGAACACATCGACGCCGGAAAAATATGTCCCCTTCTCCCCGACCAACGGGCTTCGACTACGGCACATCAAATTGCGCGATGGGTTATCGCGGTGATACAGGCCTGCAACTGCTCCCTCTGCAAGGACCGGACGCCCCGTTTGTGCCATCGGCACTATACGCAGTCGAACGCGAGTTCATCACCGAAAATGTGGTTCGGTCGCTACACGACAACAGCACGCAGCTTCACCTTGCCGAGCAGCGCAGCACGCTACTCAATATCGCTCGACTGAAACATCGCGAAGCCGGCTCCAGGCCGGAGGAGACCCATGTTTATATCGGCGAAAGTGCGCTTGATCTCTATTTGCAACAACCCGATGAAGGCTACTTCATCAAATCACCCAAATCGTTTCTCGGCGCTACAGGTCTATCAGACGACGCTATCGCCTTTTTCGAAGATGTTGTCACATGGATGATGCAACAGCTGACAGAGCGCGCGCAATCCGTTCTGCAACAACCACTAACACAGACCGTCATTGGCCGGCCGGTTAACTTTCAAGGTGCTAATGCCGATCTCAGTAACCAGCAGGCCATTGGCATACTCACCACAGCTGCCAACCGTGCGGGATTCACCGATGTAGAATTCATGGTTGAACCCGTAGCAGCAGGAATGGCATTTGAGCAAACGCTGCATCAGAATCAACGGGTTTTGGTGGTCGATATTGGCGGTGGTACCAGTGATTGCGCACTGCTGCAGATGGGCCCTGATCACCGCGATCGCTTTGATAGAGGTCACGATATTCTGGGTCATACCGGCGAGCGAATCGGCGGCAATGATCTCGACATCCAACTGGCCTTTCGCGACCTGATGCCCCACTTCGGACAGGGTACAATGCTGAAAAACGGATTGCCTATGCCGGCGCATCCCTACTGGCTTGCGGTTGCCGTGAATGACGTCAATCTGCAAACCGAGTTCTATAAGCCCGCTACCCTGCGCGAGTTACAGCAACTGCTCATCGACAGCACCGATAAGAAACTGTTCAATCGATTTATGCGCTTACGGCAAAACCAGCAAAACTATCAGCTGGTGCGTTCCGCCGAAATAGCCAAAATCGAACTGTCAGACAATCCGCAAACAGGAATCGATCTCGGCTTTATTGAGCCTGGACTTATAATTGAGATCACCCAGGCATCTTTTGAGAAAGCGACAGTGGCTATTGTCGAGCGCATGATGGCACTGCTGCAGGAAGTAACCAGTCAGGCAGACACACCACCCGATTGCGTATTTATCACCGGCGGCAGTGCCAAATCTCCAATGATCAGACAAGCCGTAAAACAGCAACTTGGCAGTTTGCCCATCTTCGATGGCGATGATTTCGGCAGTGTTGCCGCCGGGCTCGGCCAATGGGCAAGCGTAATTTATCGCTAGGTAAATCGAGCCTCCCGAGCTAGTTCAGCCTACTATACGCATTGATGCAACGGGTAATCTAAACGGTCACTACCAGCTCAATTCTTTTTGTACGCCCTTTAAAACGACCTCATAACCAACTGATTCACAGCGACCAAAAAGCGCGTTCCGTTGCAACTTTGCTTTAGTGAGTTTCGGCGACGACAAACCACACAACACCCGCGCAACTTCAACGGGCGACGTCAATACAGTTGCATGTTCCGCGCGAAGATCCGTGACCTGCTGCCACAGAGCGGGTTTCAGTTCTCCCGGCAGCCGATCTGCCAGTGCTATCGCAGCACCGGTTTCACACCAGGAACAGTGACCGCAGTTACTGGCAAGCGCCTGACCGAAGCGACCAGCAAGCGCCGACGTCTGACAGGCATCAAGCGTTATCCAATCCAGTGTTTCCCGCAGGCGTTGAATCTCGGATTCCTCGCGCCTGCTGTTGTCATCAGACAGCTCTGTTGCAAGATCACTAAGCCGATCCGGTCGCTTAAGAATTTTGTAGCGATTACGCACTCCAGCGACTTTCACCTCGAGCAGTGTCAGCTCAGCCAGGTAATCGAGCGCTCGAATCATTCGCTCGCGTGGGGCGTTGAGTGCAATTGCCGCCTGCTCCAGATCAATCTGATACCACAGTCGGCCTTTTACTGCCTGGCGGAACATATTGCCTATAAACTCCCTTCGCTCGCCGTCAAACCGTTCAAGAATCTGCTGTGAAGACTGCAGCGGTTTAAATTGATAGTTAGCGTAAAACGGGGTTCCGCCACGCAGGTAACCTTGCAGTTCCAGACGCGTAAGCAGGGTCCGCAATACCAGCGGCCGGATATCGCTGCGGTTAGACAAGTCGTACAGCGATATATCGAAATCATCACTTTGCCGGAAAATTTCATCGACAAAAATGCCCACCGCCTCTCTGGTGGGCGTATCGCCATAGATAAAATTTTCCAGAGGATTGAGGTCGTCACTGCAGGCAAGTAAATGACACTGCGCAGACTCGCCATCACGACCGGCACGGCCGATTTCCTGCGAATAGTTCTCGAGGCTTTTCGGTAAATTATAGTGATACACACTGCGGATGTTGGATTTATCGATACCCATACCAAAAGCAATAGTGGCCACTACAATGCAGTCGTCAGATTCTATAAACCAGTCCTGAATTGCTGTGCGCTCAGCGGGTTTCAAACCGGCATGATAGTGGCGCGCCTGAAAGCCCTGGCTTTTTAGCAGGGCGGCCACCTGCTCGGCGGTTTTCTGCAATGTGACGTATACAATCGCAGGCAATGACGGCTGGCTTTGCAGATGCTGCACCAAAACATCATCTCGCTCGCTTGCCGTAACCGCACTGGCGCGTAGGTTTAAATTTGCCCGGTAAAAGCCGGTATTGATCGCATGTTCGGGCTTAATGCCAAACTGGGTGCAGATATCCTGCAACACTTTTGTGGTGGCAGTTGCCGTCAGCGCCAATAGCCTGCGGGCATTGCACGCCCGCGCAAATTCGACAAGCTTCAGGTAGTCGGGCCTGAAATTATGGCCCCATTCCGAGATGCAGTGGGCTTCATCAACAGCAAACAATGAGATTTCTATATCCTCCAGAGACGTTCTAAAGCGCTCATTGTTAAAACGCTCCGGCGCAACATAGAGTAACTGCAGGCTGCCGCTGCGAATATCGTCCATGACCTGGCGGTACTCATCGAGAGACAGCGAGGAGTCCAGTCGGCTGGCTTTAATACCGCGTTTGGTAAGTGCATCGATCTGATCCTTCATCAATGCAATCAGCGGGGACACCACCAGTGTTAACCCGTCGAAGGCCAATGCCGGCAGTTGATAGCAGAGAGATTTTCCACCGCCTGTCGGAAACACAGCAGCCGCTGAGTGTCCGGACAACAGCGCGTCGATAACCGGCTGCTGGCCACCGCGAAACTCGCTGTGGCCAAAAAACTTTACCAGTAACTCTTTAGGGCGGGCACCAGACTGAGTCATAATTTACTTCCACTGCAATACTTCCGGGCAGCGTCAGCTGAACTGACAAGCCTGACGCTGTTGCTGAAGCATGCCGCAACATTCACCACTCCGATGAGACCTGGTTCACACTGAGGCATTTCAGCGCAGTCCGGCAGCAGGTGAGCCGCGACGCTACGCTTTGCTCTCTGGTCGCATATGGGGGAACAGTATGACGTCACGTATAGACGGTGCGCCGGTGAACATCATCACTAACCGGTCTATTCCAATACCCTGCCCGGCTGTGGGTGGCATGCCAATTTCAAGTGCGCGAATATAGTCATGATCGTAGTGCATTGCCTCATCGTCACCCGCTGCCAGATTCTCAACCTGCTGGCGAAAGCGCTCGGCCTGATCTTCAGGATCATTGAGTTCGGAAAACCCGTTGGCGATCTCGCGCCCACCGACAAAAAATTCGAAGCGATCGGTTACTTCAGGGTTGTCATCATTGCGCCGTGCCAGCGGTGATACCTCGGCCGGATAAGCCGTGATGAAGGTCGGGTCGATAAGTCTGTGCTCGACAGTGGCTTCAAACACTTCTGTCAACAACTTGCCCACACCCCATCCATCCTGCACCTTAACGCCTTTGTTTTCGGCGATAGAGCGCAGGGCATTAATATTGCCCAGGTCGTCCAGATAAACATCCGGGTTATAAGCCGCAATAGATTCGGTCATGGTCATGCGTGCGAATGGCTTTTCGAAGTCATAAGTGGAATCGCCATCGGCTGACGTGATTGTTGTTGTACCCATCACTTTTTCTGCAATCTCACGCAGCAATACTTCAGTGAGATCCATCAGGTCGGTGTAGGTTGCATAGGCCTGATAAAACTCGAGCATGGTGAATTCAGGGTTATGCCGCGTGGAAAGACCTTCGTTGCGAAAATTGCGATTGATTTCGAAGACCCTGTCAAAGCCCCCCACCACTAGACGCTTTAAGTAAAGCTCGGGGGCTATGCGCAGGAATAACTCCATATCAAGTGCATTGTGGTGGGTAACAAACGGCTTGGCAGTAGCGCCTCCCGGTATCACCTGCATCATCGGTGTTTCCACTTCCATAAATTCGCGGGCGATAAAAAACTCTCTGATGTACTGCACTATTTGCGCACGTATTTTAAAGGTGTCGCGTACTTCCGCATTAGTGATGAGATCAATATAGCGCTGACGATAGCGCTGCTCGGTATTAGTCATACCATGAAACTTCTCGGGCAACGGCCGCAATGATTTCGTGAGTAAGCGGACGGATGCGGCTTTGACGGTGAGTTCACCGGTTTTTGTTTTAAACAGTTTGCCTTCAATAGCGATGATATCCCCGACATCAAGTTGCTTGAAGTCGGCGTAGGCTTCATCGCCAATCAAGGCCATCTGCACAAACACCTGTATCTGACCGGAGGTATCCTGCAGTTGCGCAAAGCTGGCCTTGCCCATAATCCGCTTGGCCACCAACCGGCCCGCCAGACTGGCCGGTATATCAGTGGATTCAAAGTAGGTTTTATCCCGCAGTTCATGTTCATTGCAGAGTTCGGCAGCAGTATTACCCGGTGTGAAATCGTTCGGAAACGCAGGTCCGAGCTTGCGCAGTTCTGTCAGTTTTTCCCGACGCTGCGCAATAAGCTTGTTTTCGTCTTCCATAGTCGGTGGTTGTTCTTCAGACATTTTTATCCTGCGCGATTGCCGCTGTTACTTTCAACACGAGAAAATCCCGCCCTGATTCTAAGATCCATAGGTAAACCACTACAGACCACTTTTCAAACTTGCTTCGATAAACTGATCAAGATCCCCATCGAGCACCGCCTGCGTATTGCCTGTTTCAACGTTGGTCCGCAGGTCTTTGATTCGCGACTGGTCGAGTACGTAAGACCGAATCTGGCTGCCCCAGCCAATGTCTGACTTGCTGTCTTCCAGTGCTTGCTGATCACCACGCCGCTTTTGCATTTCAAGCTCATATAGTTTGGCTTTCAACTGCTTCATCGCCTGATCTTTATTTTTGTGCTGCGAGCGGTCGTTCTGACACTGCACAACAACATTGGTGGGTACATGCGTAATCCGCACAGCAGATTCGGTACGGTTTACGTGCTGTCCGCCCGCGCCGGACGCACGATATACATCGATTCTCAAGTCGGCAGGATTGATGTCAATCTCTACGGAGTCATCAACCTCAGGGGCAACAAACACCGCGGCAAACGAGGTGTGCCGCCGGCTACCGGAGTCGAAAGGTGACTTGCGCACCAGACGATGCACTCCCGATTCGGTTCGAAGCCAGCCATAGGCGTAGTCACCTTCAAAACGGATGGTGGCCGATTTAATACCGGCCACATCACCAGGGGACAGTTCCATTAACTCGGTTTTGAAGCTGTGCGCCTCACCCCACCGAAGATACATGCGCAATAGCATGTCTGCCCAATCCTGCGCTTCGGTACCACCGGAACCGGACTGTATATCGACAAAGGCGTGGTTCATGTCGTTGTCACCACTGAACATCCGACGAAATTCCAACGCTGCTATTCGAGACTCCAGACCGCCGAGATCCTCGACGACAGATTGCAGAGTTTCTTCGTCGTCTTCTTCATTCGCCATCTGCAATAGTTCGGCGGCGTCATCGAGACCGGTGCCTAGCGAACTCAGCAGATTTACGACGGATTCAAGTTGCGCTCGTTCCTTGCCGAGCTCCTGAGCACGCTCAGGTTTATTCCAGACTTCCGGGTCTTCCAGTTCGAGCATTACCTCTTCGAGTTGCTCTTTTTTCTGATCGAAGTCAAAGATACCCCCTAAGCGCGTCACCACGCTGCCTGAGATCTTCAATTTTGTTAACCGCCGGATTGATTTCCATAATGCTAGTCTTGGTGAGTTAACCCGATAGTTTACACCAGCAAAAGAGCTTTGTTGGGTATTGTTTCAGCTCAATAACCCTCTGCGTGGCACAGCCCGGCGACCGCCGGGTGACGCACCGCTAGGGGATCGACAGGGCAAGGCTCCGTTACCTACTCGATGAGTGCTAAATGCTCCACCATCAACTGCAGAGTTTCCTGCTCACGAAAAAGATTCACATCGAGCCGGTAGACAATCCGCCACTTTTGCCCGGAGTGACTTTCCACCTTCTGATTGAAGGCTATTGCCGGTACGTCGCGCTGACCATCGCAGCGTTTGAGCATCAGTCGGCTGTGCCCGGTGCCGACTATTTTCACGCTGCGGATATGAAAGGTGTCATCGAACAGCGGGGCTGGAAACGACTGCCCCCACGGTTGCAGAAACTTCAGCGCGCGCGCGTTACCAAGGCTCATTTCGTTATCGGCCAGCGAACCATCCGACAACCACTCGCGCTGTAGCGGCTTGCCGTCGGTAAGCCGCTCTACCTCTGCAGCGAACGCCTTACTGAATCGATCAAGGTCGCGCTCGGCCAGACTGACTCCCGCGGCCATCGCATGTCCGCCGAATTTACTTAGCAGACCAGGCTCCAACGCGGCGATTGACATTAAAACATCGCGAATGTGGATTCCAGGAATCGAGCGACCTGACCCCTTCAAGCTGCCGTCTGTACTTTTCGCAAAAGCGAAAACGGGGCGATGACACTGCTCTTTCACGCGTCCGGCGACGATACCGATTACCCCCTCATGCCAGTCAGATTTGTACAGACACAAAGTGGCAGGCATTACCCCTTCGTGCTCGGCAATGAAGTTTTCCACTTGCTGAAATCCCTGCTCGCGCATGCCCGATTCGATCTGTCGCCGGTTTCGATTGAATTGATCGAGCTGGCGCGCAATCGGAAGGGCTTGCTGCTGATCGTCGCTCAGCAGGCATTCGATACCGACGCTGATATCGTCAAGCCGCCCGGCGGCATTCAGTCGCGGGCCGATCACAAAGCCCAGATCACCGGACGTGGCAGATTTGTGATCGCGACTCGCTACGCTAAACAGCGCCAGCAATCCCGGACGGGCCAGACCGGCACGGATGCGTCTAAGACCCTGCTCTATCAGGATTCGATTATTGCGATCCAGTGGAACCACATCGGCCACGGTACCAACCGCCACCAGATCAAGGTAGTCTGCCATTCGCGGTGGGTCCGTATTGCGTTGTTGAAACCAGTTACCCTCCTGCAGCCGCCGCACCATACCTGCCATCACATAGAACACCACCCCGACCCCACACAAATTCTTGCCAGGGAAGTCGCAATCGTCACGATTCGGATTGATGATGGCGTCTGCGTCAGGCAGCACCTCGGGCGGCAGATGATGATCCGTAACCAGCACCGAGATACCCGCCGCCTTGGCCGCTTTGACTCCCTCTATAGAGGCAATGCCATTGTCCACTGTGAGGATCAGATCGGGCTTTGTCTGCCTAGCCACGGTAACGATCTCTGGTGACAAGCCATAGCCAAATTTAAATCGATTAGGCACCAGATAGGTTACCTGCGCGCCGACACTTCGCAGCACCAGCATTGCCAGAGCTGTGCTGGTTGCACCGTCGGCGTCGTAGTCCCCTACAATGAGAATCGACTGCTGCCGGGTTACCGCATCAACCAGAAGCTCGATGCCCCGATCAAAATCCTTCAGGGTGTTCGGGTGCAGCAGATCCTGCAGCGGTAACTGCAATTCTTCAGCGGTGGCTACACCACGGCCGGCAAGTACCCTCCCGATCACCGCTTGCTGATGCAGCCGACTGGCGATCTTGTCATCGAATTGCCGGCGCCGTATGGCATCACTCATCGTCTATTGCTGCCGCGCGCCGGTCCACCAACATAAAGCGATGCCTCATGGTCGATCTCCATCGGGCGCTGTCGCATCGTCTGTGTTCCCGGTAAGTAAGTGCAATGGTTTCGGCCTCCGCCAGAAGGCGCGACGTGACGCCAGGTCGACGGACAGCCATTTACTCCCCCCGCCCCACAAGACTACCTTATGCCACGCCTTTCGGTTCAACCCGTGCCAAAGTGATTGGAACAACAGAGTATCCAGTTGTGTTAGTGTTTTAGCGAACAACGGTTGATCTCCGATTGCCGATGCCAGTCGCAGACGATCGTCAACCACCAGCGTGGCTTCATTTGACGGGCAAAACTGATCCAGCGGTAAAGCGGCCGCACCCGCCTGAGCAACAACGCTCTGTGTATAGAAATGATCACTATAAACACGCCATGGTTGCTCGATTGGTAACGCCTCAGGCGCACCCTCACCCCAAAGCCAGACCGAGTTTATCGGCACTTTGCCGGATTCAGCTCGTCGTGTGTTCACCGGATGCTCGTGCAACAGCATTTCTATTTCCGCCAGACAACTGCGCCAGCGTCGGGAGTCATTTCCGGTCGGACGCACTAAGGCCACGTCACGCCCGACTGCCTGACTGATGGGGGTCGTCTCGACACTCAACGCCCCGGGGAAATGACAGTACCAGCGATCAGGGTCAGCCATTTCAAACTCAATGGCATCATCTCGGAAGTGCATATTAAGAGTTTCGATCAGGGCCCGGGCCTCCTGACGCTCTACAGCGACAACCGATTGATCGGACAAAAGTGCATTGCTGATATCGACTTGCAGATAGACCGGGTCGGCCCGCAGCAGCATTCCAGGCCTTTCAGGCGATAGCCCCTCGTGCCGATACCCAAGTATGGCCGCACTGGTCACACGATTTTCCCGCCCACCATTGAACCAACGGTAGACCAGGGACTCCAAGCCTTGGCTTTGAGAGACACTCTCTATAGCCCGCCCGAGTAAACGGCGTAGCCAAATGCATTCCTGATCACTATCAGCCATTCCCGGAGCGTCCAGCATGCCAGGTAACAATAAACACACTGTCCGATGCTGAGCCCTGCTGTAACATAATGATTGCATGGAGTTTTCGATAATTAGGATGAGCGACCAATGAATAATACAAAAATCTGGGTGGCGGTAATTGCAGTCGCGCTTATCGCCGCGTTTTTTGTGTTTGACCTGGGCCAGTATCTGTCCCTCGATTATCTCAAACAACAACACCAGACGATACTCGATTTTTACCGTGAAAATCGATTCGTTACCATCGTCGGTTTTTTCTTTATCTACGTAGCTGTAGCCGCTTTATCGTTACCGGGAGCAGCACTCCTCACCCTGGCGGCCGGTGCTATCTTCGGGCTATTAACCGGCCTGATAATCGTCTCATTCGCCTCGACCATCGGGGCCACGCTGGCATTTCTGATCTCACGATTCATGTTTCGTGAGGCGGTGCAGTCAAAATTCGGTGATCAGTTGGACACCATTAATCGTGGCGTCGAGGAAGAAGGCGCATTTTACCTGTTCACTTTGCGATTGATTCCGGTTGTACCATTTTTCGCAGTCAATCTTCTGATGGGCCTGACGCCGATAAAAACAATGATCTATGCGCTGGTAAGTCAACTGGGCATGCTGCCGGGCACTGCTGTATTCGTCAACGCAGGTAATCAGCTGTCAAAAATCGAGTCGCTCGGGGACATCCTGTCTGCACCGTTACTGGCAGCTTTTGCGCTACTCGGGATTTTCCCTATTGTTGCTAAAAAATTACTCGACCTCTACAAGAACAGGACCGCGACCCAATGAGCGAGCATGTAAAACCGGACTCCTTTGATACCAACATTATTGTTATCGGCGCGGGCTCTGGCGGGCTTATCTCCGCATTAATCGCTGCTGCCGTCAAAGCGCGTGTCACCCTGATCGAAAAACACAAAATGGGCGGCGACTGCCTGAACACCGGCTGTGTGCCATCCAAAGCACTGATAAAAACAGCACGCTTTCTCAGTGACGTTAAAAACTCCAGCAAGTACGGCGTAAAATCAGCGACAGCCGAATTTGACTTCAGCGAGGTCATGGAGCGCGTGCAAGAGGTCATCAGAAAAATAGAGCCACATGACTCCATCGAGCGCTTTACCGGGTTGGGCGTTGATTGCGTCACCGGCGAGGCCCGGCTGGTAACCCCCTGGGCGGTCGAGGTCAACGGACAGATTATCACCGCACGCAATATTATCCTTGCCACCGGTGCACGTCCGTTTGTCCCCCCCATCGAGGGACTCAATGACGTCAAATGGTACAACTCCGACACACTCTGGGCGCTTCGGGAACAGCCAAAGCGCATGATCGTGCTCGGCGGCGGACCGATCGGTTGCGAATTAGCCCAGGCATTCAATCGATTGGGCAGCGAGACCTCTCTGGTCGAGATGGCACCGCGCATCATGGTCCGCGAAGACGAAGAGATCTCCGCGATGGTGCAGGATAAATTCCTCCACGAAAAAATGAACGTACTGTGCGGCACACGCGCCGTCGCCTGCCGGCGGGTAGACGGGGAGCAGGTACTTGTCTGCGACCAGAATGGCACCGAAGTTCAAATACCATTCGACGGCCTCCTGGTGGCCATCGGCAGAAAACCCAACGTCGAGGGATTTGGCTTACAGGAACTCGGGGTTACTTTACGGAAAAACAATACCGTTGAGACCGATGAATTTCTGCGTACCAATTTCGACAATATATTTGCCGTTGGCGATGTCACAGGTCCCTATCAGTTTACCCACACGGCAGCACACCAGGCATGGTTTGCCGCGGTAAACAGTTTGTTCGGCGACTTCAAGAGGTTTAAAGCGGACTACTCAGTGATACCGTGGGCCACCTTTACCGATCCGGAGGTGGCGCGGGTCGGGCTCAATGAAAGCGACGCCAAACAGCAGAATATCGCCTACGAGGTGACAACCTATGGTATCGATGACCTGGATCGCGCGATAGCTGACAGCGAAGATCACGGCGTGGTTAAAGTGCTGACCGTGCCGGGCAAAGATAAAATACTGGGTGTCACTATTGTCGGCGCACACGCCGGGGACCTCATCGCCGAATACGTCACCGCCATGAAATACAAGCTGGGATTGAAAAAAATACTCGGCACCATCCACATCTATCCGACCATGACAGAAGCAAACAAAATGGCAGCAGGAATCTGGCAAAAGGAGCATGCACCTCAGGGCCTGCTGAAAATACTAGAGCGTTTTCATACCTGGAGGCGGGGCGACAAGACACCCGTCAAGCAGCCTTAGAAATCTATAATTTCGGGGCTACCGATGTGGTAGCCCTGCGCCAGATTGACACCCATCAACGCCAGCTTATCGAGCACGGCTTCATTCTCTACATGTTCTGCAATGGTTATTTTTCCGAGTGACTGACCGATCTCGTTAATCGCCTTTACCATGGCAAAATCTATCGGGTCCTCGAGAATATCACGCACAAACATGCCATCTATTTTCAGATAAGTGATAGGTAGGTTCTTGAAATAGGCCAGCGATGAGAGGCTGCCACCCACATCACTCAGGGTAAATTTACAACCCGATTCGCCAACGCGCTTCATAAACTGGGTCACGGCGGAAAGGTTAGAGATCGCAACCGATTCAGTGACCTCAAAGGTTAATATCGAAACATCAAATCTGACACGTTTCAAACGTTCGATCAACGCTTGAGTAAAATCCGGATCAATGATCGATTTTTCAGAGAGCGTCATGGCACACATTTCCATCGATTCAGCCACATGTGGCTGACTGCCCAGCCAGTCAAACGCCGCATCGATAACCGCCAGATCAAGCTCCGCACATAAACCATAGCGATCAGCGGCGGGCAGAAACGCACTTGGCTCGAGAATACCCCCCTCGGCGTTTTGTATTCGCATAAACAGGGAAGCTCGTGAAATCTGCTCACGCTGTGCACCGCTACTCGACTGCAGATCAACAACCTTCTGCATCGCCAATTGCACGCGCCGGTCGGCGATCGCGCTACTGACCAAATCAACCCATTGCCGCTCACCCTGCGGCGGTCGGGTTGATTCGGATTCATTGTATATAGCAACTCGGTTTCGGCCTTTGTTTTTGGCCTCATAACAAGCGGAGTCGGCCGCTGAAAATACTGCGGATCGACTTTCCCATCTGGCATCAACAATCACCAGCCCGATGCTCACACCAATAGTGAAACGACGACTCCCCCAAAGGAACTGAAAGCTCTCTACTTCCGCGCGCAACTGGTCGGCCAGACGCAACGCCTCTTTAATGCCGACGTCAAAAATGAGAACACCAAATTCATCACCACCAAGCCGCGCCAGCACATCGCTCTTCCTAACCAAACCGGTGAACATTGACGAGAGCTGACGCAAGAGCTCATCACCTGCTAAATGACCGCAGGTATCATTGACGATTTTAAATTTATCAAGATCCAGAAAGCACAATGCATGTGTACTTGCTCCGCTACGCACCGAGCGAATTGCCTCATCACAGCGGCTCTCAAACTCACGTCGGTTCACCAGCCCGGTCAACGCATCATGACTTGCATGATAGGCAACGGCACTGGCTTTTTGATACTCCGCAGTGTAATCACTGCCGATACCCCGGTATCCGAGAAAGGTCTTGTCTTCTGCAAATACGGGCCGACCCGACAGCCGCACTACCCGCTTGTGTCCATCGCGGTGCAACCATTTAAACTCACGATCACGAAACGGCAGATGCTTGCGCATATCAACGGAGACGACACTCCATTCGGCGATATCGTCAACATGAATGTACTGTTCTATCAGGGTATCGAGAGGTATGCCTGAGATTGCATCGCTACTGACACCAAGCATTGGCTTCACTTCCATAGACAAGTGCGTTATGCACAGATCACGGTCCATCTCCCATAGAAAATCTCCCGCCGAGGCGGCGAAATCTTCGAGCTTACGTACCTCACGGTCACGTTCGTCGAGCTCGTTCTGTGACACTTTGGTCTGCTGCAAAGACAACAGCACCGCCGAGCGCCCTGACCAGGTAACCGGACTCAATGAGGCGCTGTAGCGCTGACCTCCAAGCAGCACCAGTGCGGGCACCGGCGGCAGGCCCACCTCGCGCTCGCGCAGCAATTGCTCAACTTCGGATTTCTCACGATCATTAAACCAGCTTTCCACTGAACCGGATTCCCAGTCCCCACCAGCCAGCAGGCTCTCTGCCGCCTTGTTCTTGTACACCGGAACCCAGTTATCGCACACAATCACCGGGTGCCGGATAGCATTAAATAATTCAACCTCCGCCAGGGATTGCTCCCCCGATAACTGCAACGATGGATCACGACGCGGTCCGCGACGTTTCTCAACAAATTTCTCTGGTTCAGGCACGGGTACAACATGGGCCAACGCCGCCGCATTGACCTCTATGCCCAACACAGCGACTGCATCCTCACCATTCCAGGCTATTCGCTTGCTGCGAAACTCGATCTGTCGCCGGGTTCCATCGCCGCAGGCAATTTCAGCGTGGGAGATTTCCTCGGTTTTTACATCAGCGGGCAACCACTGATGCTGTGCATCCAGCAAGGGGCGCGATTCCAGAGGCCGATCAAGCAGGGTGTACCAGCGATCATTAACGTAAAGTGGCTGATGCTGTTGGTGGACCAGCAAGCCAAAAGGACAGTCCTGCAACATCGTGCGCAATTGTAGACCACTGGTTACCAGCCACTTGTGGGTGTGGGGCAGATCGTCGATTGCCACGACCTGCACTTGCAACCCGGTTACCTCGCCGTTGCGGGAAATCACAGGTGTGCGCACGAACCACTTACCGACAGCACGCTCGCTTATTTTGTCACCGGGTGTGACGTCGGGCACTCTGGACCGCAACACCCGGCGCTCGATCTGCCGCAGGTGCTCTGCATAGTCGGCAGACAGAAAATCGGCGTCGCTACGCCCGACCAGCGTCGGGGAGGAATCGTGCTGTAACAGGCGTGCATACCCCTGAGTACAGGCCCGGTACCGGAGATCTGTGTCTTTCAGCGCTGTGGTGCGCAGAAGCTTGGTCGCTGTTGAATTTGCTGCCATACCCACTTTCAATTGAATATTGGTCAATGGCATTTCGGGGAGCGACTATTCGCCTCACCACGTCCCGCCTTTAGCGGGAGGTTATCCTATTGAGCATAAGATAACCGTGTGCGTCGTCGAAAAGTGTCACTTTTACCACTTAAAAGTGGACATCTTTCAAATTATGCAGTTGGTGTTCTACCGGTGAGGCGTGAACACCGTGTCGGTTACATCGACCAGTCGTCAACCGATTTTTCGAGACGATCAAGTGAGCCAAACAGAGACAGCTTCTGATCTTCGGAGAATGACCCCAGCAGCTGCTTGTTTCGATGCTCCATCATGACATCTACGCGCTGATGAATCTCCTGACCTTTCTCAGTGAGATTCAACCGTATATTCCGTGCTTTGCCGCTGTCGAATTCATTGGAGATCAGATCATTGGCTAACATGTTTTTGACGGTACGGCTGATTTGCCCTTTGTCCATTCCAATCTGATTTCTGATATCCGCCTGACTCAACGCCCCGGCAGAGGCCAGCAATGCCAGTATTCTCCATTCGGGCAATCTTAGATTCGCGAGCTTTTGGACAGCCTGCCCTATCTGTCTGCTCATTTTGACATTAACTACATTCAGCTTCACCGTGATTAACGATTGCAACTGTGGATCCACTACTGACATCAACTGGCCCTTCAAAAAGTAAAACCCGCACCTGACCGACTAAAGTCAAGTCCCTCTGTATTCAAATTCAGCACGTTTACTCCCTCTCCATTTGGATTGGCACTGAGCAGGTTGCTTCACTACGCCTGCCGCCCAACACTATAGATAAAAAGCAGAGGTTGGACTTGTCTACGTTATGGATACAAGATGAATAATTTATAACAACACCATCATTCACAGTGTCTAAAGCAACAATGACAGCAGCGCCACCCTCCTAGAGGTTGATCAACTCAACCCTATAGCCCCGCATGACCGCCAAAAGGATACCTGCACAATACCTATATAACAACAGTATCAGGTGCTACACACTTCTTGTCTTTACAACATACTGACAATTAATTTTCACATTATCTATAAAACAACAAAAACCTATATCACCTTGCAACATACCTAAAGTTAATTGACATGAATTCCCATAAACCAATGGCCCTTTATATATGGCAATATCAACCCATGATCGAACAAACAGCGCCAATTAACTGCAGTCACAGTAAAACTAACCACTATAGCCATAGCTACAAACGTTATAATAACTACAACCACAGAACAAAACACACTCTGACGCCAAATGAATTATCAACCATTAAGCAACAACAAACACTTCAAACATTTCATTACAGACACAGAACAGTGAAAAACACATTCGAGCATCAAGATCGCATCTTTAGCTCACACACACCTGCTTCGCCTATATATAGATAACTGCCATTTACTTTCACGAACAAACACACCCTAACAATTGCCATCCGAATTTATAAACACACAAAAATTAACAAATGCTATTTACAACTTTTAAAAAACACTCAATAGGTGATCACTTTCATAGATCAACTCGCCTTAACACTTGATACTCACCTTTGTGACTCAAT
>CALKXD010000160.1 GCA_938003855.1 uncultured Granulosicoccaceae bacterium
CTTTTAAGAACAACAAAAATAACGAAGCGTTTATTGACCGGGTATTTATTGTCAAGGTACCGTATTGCCTGCGCGTCTCCGAAGAGATAAAAATATACGAAAAGCTATTACAGAACAGTTCACTCCACGATGCACACTGTGCACCTGACACATTGAAAATGCTGGCGCAGTTTATTGCTCTGTCGCGATTGAAAGAAACGGAAAATTCCAGCCAGTATTCGAAGATGCGTGTTTATGATGGCGAGAACCTGAAAGACACCGATCCGAAAGCTAAATCGATACAGGAGTATCGGGACACAGCGGGTGTTGACGAAGGGATGACGGGCCTGTCCACTCGATTTGCCTTTAAGATTCTCTCCAAGGTGTTTAACTTTGATTCCAGCGAGGTGGCGGCCAATCCAGTGCATCTGTTGTATGTGCTGGAGCAACAGATAGAAAAAGAGCAATACCCTCAGGAAGTGCGCGACCGGTACATGGCCCATATCAAGGAATATCTGGCGCCTAAGTATATCGATTTCATTGGCAAGGAAATACAGACGGCCTATCTTGAGTCCTATTCCGAGTACGGTCAGAACCTGTTTGATCGCTATGTAACGTATGCGGATTTCTGGATACAGGATCAGGAATATCGCGATCCCGAGACGGGCGAAATGTTTGATCGCGGTTCGTTAAATGAAGAGCTGGAGAAAATCGAAAAAGCAGCGGGTATAAGCAACCCGAAAGACTTTCGCAATGAGATTGTTAACTTTGTGCTGCGCGCCCGTGCCAATAACCAGGGGAATAATCCAGCGTGGACCAGTTATGAAAAACTGCGCGCTGTCATCGAAAAGAAAATGTTCTCCAGCACGGAAGATCTACTGCCGGTAATTTCGTTTAATACTAAAAGCTCTGGCGATGAACAGAAAAAGCACGATGAATTTGTCAAGCGAATGGTTGAGCGTGGTTACACGGAGAAGCAAGTGCGTTTGCTGGCTGAATGGTATTTACGTGTGCGCAAGTCGCAGTAAGGCAATGCGTTTAAAGTTAAAACCCGTGCCTGATGGTGCAGGTATTCGGCGCAATCTGATTCGGGGTTTATGATGAGCTACATTGTTGATCGCCGACTAAACAGCAAGGATAAAAGTGCTGTTAATCGCCAGCGTTTTATCAAACGCTACAAGAAGCATATAAAAAAAGCCGTAGCAGATGCGGTTAGCCGACGCAGCATAACTGATATGGAGCGCGGTGAGAGTATCAGCATCCAGCAGGGCGATATCGACGAACCTTCTTTTGGTCACGCCGAGGGCGGATATAGAGCGCGCGTACTGCCGGGTAACAAAGAATTCAAAGCTGGCGACAGAATTCAACGCCCGGCGGGTCAGCGTGGCGGAGGCTCTGGTCAGGGACAGGCGGGTGATTCCGGAGAGGGTATGGATGACTTCGTGTTCCAGATTACTCAAAACGAGTTCCTTGAATTCATGTTTGAGGATCTCGAACTACCAAATCTGGTTAAACGGGAACTTGCCTCTGTAGAAACCTTCAAGATTGTCAAAGCCGGCATCAGTGAAGAAGGCACGCCGAATCAAATGAATGTGGTTCGGACGATGCGAAGTGCCTATGCTCGCCGTATTGCGCTGGGAGCAAAGAAAAAACGCCGGCGCCGGGAAATTCTCGATCTATTGGAATCAACAGACTCCGCAGATGACAGCTCTCGGGTGATGTTGCAGGATGAACTTAAATTACTCGAAAAAAAACTAGCAGGTATTCCGTTTATTGATGATTTTGATCTTAAGTTCAACGTAAACCGGAAAGAACCACAACCGAGTTCCAAGGCGGTGATGTTCTGCCTGATGGATGTGTCCGGTTCGATGGATCAGCGCACCAAGGATATCGCCAAGCGATTTTATATCCTGTTGTATCTATTCCTGCAGCGCAATTACCAGCATACAGAGATTGTCTTTATCAGGCATCATTCGACCGCCAGGGAAGTAGAGGAAGAAGAGTTTTTCTATTCCCGGGAAACCGGGGGAACTGTAGTGTCGAGCGCATTGAAGTTGATGCAGGAGATTATCGCTGACCGATTTCCGGCCGAGGAATGGAATATCTATGGTGCTCAGGCATCGGATGGTGATAACTGGACCAACGATTCCCCGATTTGCTACAAGTTGCTTGCCGACGATCTCCTGCCACTGCTGCAGTACTACTGCTACATAGAGATTACTGATCGCGGTCATCAGGAGCTGTGGCAGTACTATGAAAAACTGGCCGAGTCTCAGGGTGATGCGTTTGCGATGCGGGGTATCGAGGACTACAGCGATATCTATCCGGTATTTCGGGACTTGTTCTGTCGCGAGTCAGCGTCCCGGGCGGAGCAGTCGTCACAATGAATAAAATCACCGGTTTGGCGTTGGGTGGCGGTCTATGACTGACAAATTATTATCGGTTGGTTCAGACTGGACCTTTGAATTCATTGAAATATATGACCGCGAAATCGCGCGTATCGCAAAGAAATACCAGCTCGATACCTACCCCAATCAGATCGAGATCATTCGCTCCGATCAAATGATGGATGCCTATGCCTCGGTGGGCATGCCCATTGGTTACAATCATTGGTCGTATGGCAAGCAGTTTCTTAACGTAGAGCGTGGTTATAAGCGTGGGCAGATGGGGCTGGCCTACGAAATAGTGATCAACAGCAACCCCTGCATTGCCTATTTGATGGAAGAGAACAGCATGACGATGCAGGCGCTCGTTATCGCTCACGCGTGCTATGGCCATAACTCTTTTTTTAAGAGCAACTATTTATTCAAGAGCTGGACCGATGCTGATTCCATCATTGATTACTTTGTTTTTGCCCGTAATTTTATAGCGCAGTGTGAAGAGCGCTATGGCGCGGCTGAAGTAGAAGAGCTGCTCGATTCCTGTCATGCGCTAATGCACTATGGTACCGATCGCTACAAGCGTCCATACCCTATTTCGGCTGCAGAAGAACTGGCCCGGCAGCAGGAGCGCGAAGAGTATGTGCAAAGACAGGTAAACGATTTGTGGCGAACCATTCCGCGTAGTAACCGCAGTAGAGAGTCTGATGAAGTGCCGCGATTTCCTGCTGAGCCGCAGGAAAATCTGCTGTATTTTATAGAGAAGAATGCCCCGTTGCTGGAGCCCTGGCAGCGCGAGGTTGTGCGAATTGTGCGAAAGATTGCACAGTACTTTTATCCGCAGCGGCAGACTCAGGTGATGAATGAAGGTTGGGCTACCTTCTGGCACTATACGATTCTCAATGACCTGTTTGATGAAGGGTTGGTTGATGACGGCTTCATGATGGAGTTTATCCACTCACACAGTAGTGTGGTGGCGCAACCGGATTTCGACAGCCCCTGGTTCAGTGGTATTAATCCGTATGCGCTGGGGTTTGCCATGATGCGGGACATCCGACGAATTTGCGAACACCCAACCGAAGAGGACCGGCGCTGGTTCCCGCAGATGGCCGGTGGTGACTGGTTGGAGAATCTGCACTTTGCGATGGAGAATTTCAAGGACGAGAGTTTTATACAGCAGTACTTATCACCTCAGGTGATTCGTGACTTTCATCTTTTTTGTATCATTGATGATGATACCTCGGACACCATTGACGTCAGCGCAATACACGACGATGAAGGCTACCGGGAAGTGCGTGAGGCCCTGGCGCTGCACTATAACCTCAGCACCCGGGAGCCTGACATTCAGATTTATGAAATTGATGTTCGAGGTGATCGATCACTAACGCTGCGTCACCAGCAGAGTTCCCGAAAACCGCTTAACGATGATACCGAAGAGGTGTTAAAGCACTTGTATCGTCTGTGGGGTTTCGATGTGTATCTTTTTTCCTACGACGGTGAGGAGGTTGAACGGTCTTTCCGGGTACCGAAAAAACGGATTAGCCTGGATTCCTGAGCCGCAATGACAACGTGCGATCAGTCGCGCCTGGCCATTTCACGGTAGTGTTGTAAACGGCTCTGGCGATTCATCTTACCGAGGTAGGTTGGAACGATTTTTCGCACCGGTGTGGGTTGTGGGGTGTCGCACTCTTCGCAAACACTGTCTACCTGAAGCGAGTTGAAGTTATCGCGGCTGAACGGTTTACCGGGGATCAGTTCCATCACCATTGCCTGTATTTTTGCAATGCCGTTGGGCAGGGCAATGATCTTTCGATTAATTTCCAGCACCTCGGCGGTGTACTCGACGATTTCCCGCAACGTGAATGTCTCGGGGCCACACAGATTGATCGATGCGCCGATTGAGCTCGGGTCGTCAATGGCCTGAGTAATTTCGCGTGCGACATCACCGACGTAGACGGGAGCGAATCTGGCGTCTGCACAAGCCAGCGGCATGAATGGCATGGCGCGGAGCAGGTTGGCGAATCGAGTGAACAAACCGTCGCCGTTGCCGAATATGACCGAGGGGCAGAAAATAGTCAGTGGGAGTCCTGATTCCTGCAACAGGTTGGCGGCTTTGCCCTTGCTGCGCAGGTATTCACTGGGCCCCTTTTCCGCGTCTGCATGCAGCGAGCTCATTTGCACGACCCGTGTGATCCCTGTCTGCCGGGCAGCGGCAATAATGTTCTCGGCCAATCCGACATGGGCCTCTTCGAAGGTGCCGCCCTTGCCGATACTGGTATTCAGTATGCCGACCAGGTTGATCACCACGTCCTGACCACGAAGGGCCTCAGTGAGTGCTGCCCGGTCGTGTGGGTCGACCTGCATTACGTCGACGGTTGGCACCACGCGCAACGACTTCATTTTGCGTAAATCGCGGCTCAGGACCCGGATATTTTTTCCTTGTCTGGCCAGGTGTGTGGCTAGTTCGGTGCCGACAAATCCGCTTCCGCCAATCAGACAAATGTTTTGTGGTGTTGACATGAATTATTCCTGATGTGGCTCAACGGGTGCTGGTATTGCCTTGTGACGGTCAATCACTGGGAATCGACCGCGTCACGAATTATTTATTCAAGCTCCGGCGCAAACTCAGCGATAGAGCAGTAAGTGAATACCGGATTATAGCGATGTTCACCGCACATGTGTCGATATGGCCAGTGAACCCTCAGATATCGGCTGATTGGTCCTTTTCGACAGTGGGAAATGCGTCCATTCTAAACTCATTGCTTCCCTTCGGACTTCCATGAGCCAACTTCCCGTATTTGAAGATCATGCTGCGCAGACCGTCAAAACCACCACCTGCTACATGTGTGCGTGCCGGTGCGGAATCAAGGTGACGCTCGAGGGCGAACAGATCCGGTTCATACAGGGTAATCCGGATCACCCGATCAATAAAGGCGTGTTATGCGCCAAGGGTAATGCTGGAATCATGAAGCAGGTGTCGCCTGCGAAACTGACCCAGCCGATGCTTCGCAAGCAAGGCAGTGAGCGAGGATCAGGTGAATTCGAACCGATCAGCTGGGACGATGCGCTCGATATGCTGACGGCGCGACTGCGCCATATCCGCAATACCGATCCCCGCCAGCTTGCGTACTTTACCGGTCGTGATCAAATGCAGGCATTGACTGGATTCTGGGCATCGCAATTTGGCACCATCAATTGGGCCGCTCACGGTGGTTTTTGCTCGGTGAATATGGCGGCCGGCGGGCTCTATATGATCGGTCAGTCGTTTTGGGAGTTCGGTGACCCGGACTGGGATCACGCCAAGTATTTTATGATGTGGGGCGTGGCTGAGGATCATGCATCCAACCCGATCAAGCTTGGTTTGGAAAAACTCAAGCGTCGCGGTTGCAAGTTTGTCGCGATTAATCCTGTTCGAACCGGCTACCAGGCCATTGCGGATGAATGGATAGGCATCAAGCCAGGCTCCGACGGACTCCTTGCTCTGGCGTTTGTGCATGTATTGATGCGCAATGAGCTGTTCGATAAAGAATTTCTAATACGGTATACCAACGGTACGCAGTTGGTCATTTGTGCGCCAGGTCAGAGCAATGACGGTCTGTTGCTTCGCGATGCTGATGGTGCCGCAATGGTGTGGAGTCTTGACGCTGACACGGTCAAGGCATGGACCGATGTCGACTGTAATCCTGCGCTATTCGGTGAATACACAGTCACCGACGGCACCCGTGTAAAGACCGCGATGACTCTGCTGGCTGAGCGCTACCTTGATCAACGGTACGCGCCCGCCACGGTTGCGCCGCAGGTGGGTGTTGATACTGCAACCATAGAGCGCTTAGCGCTGGAAATGGCCAATGTGGCGTTTCAGGAATCCATCGAAATACACACGCCGTGGACTGATTGGGCCGGACGTGAGCACGCGTCTTTTGTCGGTCGGCCGGTGGCGATGCATGCCATGCGAGGTATCTCGGCGCACAGCAATGGTTTTCAGACCTGTCGGGCGATCCACCTGGTGCAGGTGCTGCTTGGTGCGATTGATTGTCCGGGCGGGCATCTTGCCAAGCCACCTTTCCCAAGGCATTTGCCACCTCCGGTTAAGCCTGCCACCAAAATGGCCCCGAATACGCCACTCAGCGGAGCGCCGCTGGGTTTTCCGACATCGCCCGAAGATCTGGCTATCGACGAGAACGGACAGCCGTTGAGAATAGATAAGGCGTATTCATGGGAAGCGCCTATAGCCAACCATGGCCTGATGCACATGGTGATTAAAAATGCCGCTAACGCGGATCCCTATCCGATCGACACGCTGATGCTGTTCATGGCAAACATGGCCTGGAACTCCTCCATGAATACTCAGGAGACACAGCGCATGCTGCAGGCCAAAGGCGATGACGGAGAATATAAAATACCCTTTATTGTCACCTGTGATGCTTTTCAAAGCGAGATGGTGCAGTACTCCGATCTAGTGCTTCCGGACACCACCTACCTTGAGCGTTTCGATACAATCTCGATGCTTGACCGCCCGATCTCCGAAGCCCATATGGCCTGTGACTCTATACGTCAGCCGGTATTGAAACCTGATCGCGATGTACGGCCATGGCAGGAGGTGATGCTCGATGTGGGTGCGCGGCTCGGGTTTCCGGCGCTGGTCGATGAAGCAGGGCAGCCAAAGTACAAAGGCTATAACGATTTCATCGTGAACTGGGAAAAGTCACCGGGTATCGGCTTTCTTGCCGGTTGGCGCGGTGATGATGGCAGTAAGTCGCTGGTCGGCGAACCGAATCCCGAGCAATGGCAGGCGTACATTGATAACGACTGTTTTTTTGAACACGAGATCCCGCCCTCGCAGCGCTACTACCGGTTTGCCAACCGCGACTACCTTGCTTGGTCTAAGGAGGTCGGTTTTAACGCGCATGATGGCCCGATAGTGATGGAGATCTATTCCGAGACGCTGCAGAAATTCAAGCTGGCCGGCCAGGGTTTGTACGATGGTCCGCAACCGGAACGGGATATCGATCGTCAACGCCTGGTGACATACTTCGATCCCATGCCTGACTGGTATCTGCCGCTTGAACAGCAGCACATTGAGTCCAGCGACTACCCGTTTTTTGCCGTCAATCAGCGACCGATGTTCATGTATCACTCCTGGGATTCACAAAACGCCTGGCTAAGGCAGATCATGTCTCAAAATTACCTCTACATGAATCGCCAGCGCGGTGAGGACCTGGGGTTTGAGGATCTGCAGTGGGTGTGGGTAGAGTCGCACAACGGCAGGATTAAAGTGCAACTGAAATTGATGGAGGGTGTTAACAGTGACACCGTCTGGACCTGGAATGCCATTGCCAAGCAGCGTGGGGCGTGGGGGTTGGCGGCCAATGCACCTGAGGCGGAACGAGGTTTTTTGATGAACCACCTGATTGCCGAGACCCTGCCTGATTCCGGTGGACTGACTAACTCGGATCCGGTTACCGGTCAGGCGGCCTGGTATGACCTGCGGGTAAAAATCACCGCCGCTGCCGCCGACGATGAAAAATCGTTGCCGCAGTTTGGCAAGACCTGGAAAGTACCCGGCCAGAAAGAGTCTGCCAGTGTTCTCCGCTACGCAGTGGGTAACTCGGTTAATATTAAACGCGGTTTAAAAGATATTCTGACACGAGGGTTAAAATAGTGAAGCTAGGTCTGGTTATCGACCTCGATACCTGTGTTGGCTGCCACGCCTGTGCTGTGGCCTGTAAGCAGTGGAATGCCTCTGGCACCAGTGGTCCGTTGACTGATTATGATCCTTATGGCGGTGAGCCCAGTGGTGTCTGGTTTAATCGCATCAGAAACTATGAGGTCGATACCTACCCGAATAATAAAACCATCAATACGCCGATGTCGTGTATGCATTGCGAAGACGCGGCGTGCGTGACTGTCTGCCCCACTGGTGCATCCTATAAGCGTGAGGAAGATGGCATCGTGCTGGTTGATCAGGACAAGTGCATGGGCTGTAACTATTGTGCCTGGGCCTGTCCCTATGGCGCGCGTGAACTCGATCGTGAATCCGGCACCATGAAAAAGTGTACGCTATGCGTTGATCGCATTTACGATGAAGAACTGCCCGAGGCTGAACGACAACCCGCTTGTGTTCTAACCTGTCCTACGCATGCGCGCTTTTTTGGCGACTTCGATGACCCCGACTCTGCTGTCAGTACGATGGTGCGGGAGCGTGGCGGCTATGCAATGATGCCAGAGGTGGGCTATCAGCCAACCAATAAGTATCTACCACCGCGCACCAAACCGGTGGTGGAAACCCATGCTGAAAAACCACCGCAATCGAATGCCGGCGGTACTGAAAAACCGTTGTCCCAGATTCAGCGCTGGATAGCGCAGCAACTTGCACGGCAGTCCTGATGCATCCGGCTATCTCTGTCATTTGCTTTACCCTGCTTTCCGGAGCGGGTTACGGATTGCTGTCGCTGCTATGTATGGATAGCTCTGTTGGCATTGGTCTGGAGTTGTCAGCACCGCGGCGAAATAGTCTAGTACTTGTCTCGCTGGTGTTAGTGACCGTGGGTCTATTGTGCTCGACGTTCCATTTAGCCAACCCAAAAAATGCCTGGCGTGCGTTTTTTCGCTTTCGTACTTCGTGGTTATCCCGTGAAGGTGTGTTTGCCGTACTGCTTTATCCGGTGGTACTGATGTGGTTATTTGTCGTGTGGGGAGACGATCCGGCTGCGACTGGTGTGCCTGGCCGATTGCTGGCATTGCTAACGTTGCTGCTGTCTATGGCAACGTTGTTTTCGACCGGGATGATCTATGCCTGCCTGAAAACCATTCGGCAATGGAACACCGCGCTGACACCAGCCAATTACCTGTTACTGGGCTTGATGCTCGGAGCACTGATTTTACTGGTCGTTTCCAGCGCCGGCAGTATTGGAAAAATCGCGCCGGGCTTGATTGTCATTGCTGGCAGTGCCAAGGCTATCTATTTTTATTGGATCGGTCAGCCCGCCGGGCCCACGATAAACTCGGCACTGGGGTTTACGCGCGCCACTGTGAGGTTGCTCGATGTAGGCCACGGTACCGGTAATTTTTTAACCGACGAATTCGGCTATCAAGTGGCGCAGGCCAAACTGATGTGGCTCCGTGTTATCTGTCTGTTGTGCGCCTTTGTCCTGCCGTTGCTGTTGTTGTCCATAGCGGGTACGGACAGCTTGCCGGTCAATATTGTCGCGCTGGTAGTGGCTTTTGGTGGTGTGTTTGTTGAGCGTTGGTTGTTTTTTGCCGAGGCGCGGCACGTGGTTAATTTGTACCACGGTGCTCAGTCGACCTGACCACCTACCGATCAACGTCGATTGCGCAGTAACCTGCGCAATCGAGTTTGCTCTTTCGTATTAACCGTTTTTAGGTGCATCGGTCGGAAACTGAGAGGCGGCATACTGAACCAGTGATTTGATGCTCAGGCCCTGCAGTATCACCGACATAATAACGATCACATAAGTGATGCTGACAATCACGCTGCGCTCCGGCCCCAGTGGTAGAGACAGTGCCAGTGCCACAGAAATACCGCCGCGGATACCGCCCCAGGTTAGGATCGATACGACATGCGGATGAAAGCTCTGGCGAAGCTTAAGTAACGATACCGGTATACCCACCGCGATAAAGCGTGCGCAAACCACGATAACAAACATCAGTACGCCTGCCATCACATGATGTCCGTTTATGTTGAGTACAATAATCTCAAGGCCGATCAGCATAAACAGCACTGCATTTAAAATTTCGTCAATCAGCTCCCAGAAGGTGTCGAGGTTCTCGCGGGTTTTATCGCTCATCGCGAATCGTCTGCCATGATTGCCGATAAGCAAGCCCGCAACCACAATGGCGATAGGGCCGGAGATGTGCATGGCGCGAGCCGCCGCGTAGCCACCCATGACCAGGGCCAGTGTTAGCAGGACCTCAACGTGGTAGTTATCGACGGATTTAAGCAGTCGGTAGCATATCCAGCCAATCAACAGGCCAAACAGTCCACCGCCTATGGTTTCCTGTGCAAACAGCTTGGCAATGCCAAGCGGGGTTGTGGCGTGGCCATCACCGACGGCAATGCCGAGGATCACCAGAAACACCACAACGGCAATGCCATCATTGAACAGAGATTCTCCTGCGATTTTGGTTTCCAGTGACTTGCTGGCGCCTGCCGTCTTTAAAATGGCGATTACGGCCACCGGATCGGTGGGTGCGATCAGTGAGCCAAACAGCATGCAGTAAATCAGCGGAAGCTCCAGCCCGAAATAGCCAAGCACAAACCAGGAGGCAAAGCCGACGATCAGAGTGCTGGTGATCACACCGACCGACGCGAGTATGCCAACGACCCACTGCTTGTTGAGCAATTCGTTCAGGTTGATGTGCAAAGCCCCTGCAAACAGCAGGAAACTCAGCATGCCCTCCATTAAAGTGGCATCAAAGTCGACGCCGGAAAGCAGTTTTTCCGTGTATTCCATGCCCACGCTCAGCCCGGCCTTGGACAGCAGAACAAGAATAATAGAAAAAACCAGTGAAATGACCATCACACCAATGGTGATCGGTAGTCGAATAAACCGATAGTTGATGTAGGCGAACAACGCTGTCACGGTCATTAACAGGCTGGCGGTACCAAGTAAGTCCATTGCCTTCTTCGAAGTTGAGTAAAGAGGTGAATTCTAACTTTGAGTTGCACGCGATTGCGAGCGTTGAACTATATAACTATGGTAACCATAGTTTAGAAGAGCAAACCTTTGATTGCCGATGTCGATTACAATTTGCAGGTTTCCAGCCGGGCCCGCAACGTAACGCTGAAAATAAATCGCGCCAACGGATTGGTGGTAGTGATCCCCAAAGACTTTGATCACAGCTTGTTGCCCGATATTCTGACGTCGAGACAAAGATGGATAAACCGACAAATGGAGCGGTTTGATGCCATGCCCGGCCGGTTTGAGCAAAACTGGCCGCCCGCCAGTATTGACTTTACAGGCTCTGCTGAGTGTTTTCGTATTCGCTATCAAAGCTCTGGAAACAATCAATTAAAGATACGTTGCGATGACAAAGATTTGACTGTTGAGTTGCCAGAGCAGTGGAGCAACGAGGATCTCGCCGCATTGCTGGTGAAGTGGATGAAGCAGTATGGGCAGCAATATTGTGATCGATTAGCGCATCGATTATCTGAACAGACGGGATTATTGTTCAACAAGGTTGTGGTTCGAGGACAGAAAACCCGTTGGGGTAGCTTTTCTACGCGTGGTACTCTTAGTCTGAATTACAAGTTATTGTTTCTACCTGAAGCGCTGCTCCGCCACGTAATTTTGCATGAGCTGGCTCATTCAATCCATATGAACCACTCCAGCGCGTTTTGGGAATTGCTGCAGTCCATTGATCCGGATTCTCAAGCGCATGACCAACAGCTGTCTGACGGCTGGAAATACCTTCCTTCCTGGCTGGACTGACCCGAGACCTACTGCAGTGCGTGAGTGCCGGGTTAAATGCGTGCGGCTCAGCCGAGTTGAACTACCGAGGGTTTGATGGCGAAGACCAGTGCGGGCATCGACCCGAAGACTGCCTACCGAAATGCGGTTGATACCGGTGTATTGACGGTCGACCAGCGCCAGGCTGAGGTCGTTGAGCGCTTGCAGGACTTGCATCAAAGAGTACTCGCAGCAGAGCAGATGCGGCCGGTTAAGCGCACCCGCGGCGGCTTTTTTCAGTCACTGTTTGGCAGGCAGCCTGCTCCTGAGCCGGCAGCTACTGTCAACGGGTTGTATCTGTGGGGTGGTGTCGGTCGCGGTAAAACATTGTTGTGCGATATGTTTTTCGATGGCTTGCCTATCGCGCGTAAAAAGCGCACGCATTTTCATCGTTTCATGCGCGGGGTTCATCAGCAGCTGGCAGAGATCAGGCACGCTGAATCTCCGCTGGAGATTGTCGCAGAGCGTTTTGCCAGCGAGTTCCAGGTGCTGGTACTGGATGAGATGCACGTTAACGATATTGCAGACGCGATGCTCATGAGCGGCTTGTTGAAGGGCTTGTTCAGTCGAGGGGTCACCGTCGTGACGACATCCAATGTGCTGCCGGACGACTTGTATCGTGACGGCTTACAGCGAGCCAGTTTTTTGCCAGCCATCGAATTACTGAAGCAGTTTACGGAGGTGATTTTTTTAGGCGGTGATATCGACTATCGGATGCGTTTGCTGTCGAATGCCGAAATTTATCACGCGCCACTCGATGAGCACGGTAACTCGATGCTTCGGTCTTACTTTATGGGGTTGGCGGGGTCTGCCGTGCACCGGGAGCGGGTTGGGCTGGAGATTAATGATCGTTCCATAGATACCATTTTGCTGGCCGACGGTGTGGTGTGGTTTGCGTTTGACGCTTTGTGTAATACCACCAGATCTACAGACGACTACATAGAAATTGCACGCTTGTTCCACACGGTTCTGGTCAGTGATATCGCTGTGATGGACGACAAAAGCAGTGATACGGCCAGGCGATTCATCAATATGATTGACGAGTTTTATGATCGCAACGTAAAACTGGTTGTCACCGCGGATGCGCTACCGGAAAGCCTGTACCAGGCGCAGCGTTTGAGGTTCGAGTTTGAGCGCACCGCCAGCCGTCTGCGCGAGATGCAGTCTTCGGAATACCTGGCTAGCGGGCATAAGTCAATATAGCAATCGTGCCGCAGCGAATCGGAATACGCCAGCCTGGCGTTGTTCTCATCAGTGTTTTGCGTTCATTGGTTGCTGCAGAAAATCCTGTGTGTTGCTAGCTGTCGCCCTTTTCACCAGCGTCGTTTTCCTGCTTGCGCGTTGCCGCCTTTCGTTTAGCTGGCTTGGGAGTCGCGGTGGTATCTCCGTCTACAGCGGTGGCTTTTTTCCGGGTGGCAGGTTTTTTTTGCGTGCCTGCAGGAGGGGCAGCGGTGGTTTTAGTCGCAGTCGCTTTGGTCTTGGTAGGCGCGGGACTGTCTGGTGCTGGCTGATTAGTTTTCGGGGTGGCCGGCTTGCGGCGCGCGGCACGGCGTGGCGCCGGTGTTTCGTCAGAGTCCGCTTTGACCTCAGGTGCTTTTGGCGCCGCAGCGGGTGTCCCGTTATTAGTCGCCTTGGCTGCTGGTGTTTTGTCTGCGTCCGGCTTTGCTGTGCTCTGGCTGGTCGGAGAGGGGGCAGGAGGCGCTGCTGCAATCGACTGGTCAGCGGTGTTTGCAATCGCGGGGCTGCTGTTGCCCGGGTTGGTTTGTGTTGCGTCTACATTTTTTGAGTCATTGCTTGCGACGGTCGGGGTGTTGTCAGTAGCTTGCGCGGTGTCAGTGCCGGCTGCAGTGCCCGAGTTTTGATTGTGCTGGCGCGAATTTGTTCGCTGAGTGCCATTTCTGTTGTTATTGTTATTGTTATTGTTATTGTTGTTTCGGCGCTGCCGGTTATTGCGCTGGCCATTGACCCGTTTGTTGTCACCCTGTGTGGTGGCACCGTTACTTGACTGGCGAGATGACTGGCTTTCACCTGCTTCGGCTTTTTCCAGCGCAATTTGCCTGGCTGCATAGCGGGCCTGATCTTCCCGGTACCACTCGCTGCCCTTTGTCTGGCTAATGCCGAAGTAGCTGCCACTGTCAGAGGGCGACCAATATTGGCCGTTCTGCTGAGGTCTGGCACTGCGCCGATTACCGGAGACATTGCCGTCGTTGCGTCTGCCATTTGCGCGCTGTCTGTTGCCGTTGTTACCAGAGTTTCCACTGAACATATCGTCTGCGAAGCTGTTGCCGCGGTTGTGATTACCGTTGCCTGCGTTGCGAAAATCAGACTCTGAATCGGGTTTACCGCTGTTGCCGTTTTTCTTGTTTGATCTGTTGTTTTGAGGTTTGTTGCGACGCTGTGGCTGTTTAGCGTTACGCGCGTTTTCAGGTTTTGGCCCCTGCGCTCCGTCACCACCGCCGCTGCGGTTTCCGTTGTTTCCACTGCCGTCGTTAGGGCGTGGACGGTTGCGACCGCGCAGTCCTCGTGGCCCCGGATGTCTACGTTGTTTTTCTGGTAATTCTGCCATGGGTATCGACGTATTTTCGAATGTAGTGGGTTGGTGCTTCTATTACGAGTGATTCAACCGGGTACAGCCATGTATGGGTGCTGTCAGCCCTATTTGTTGCAAGTTATCGGTTATTTGCAAATCATCACATCATATCGTTTGGTTACAACGGTGGTTTGACCGCGATGGCTCATGACGGTTGCGGTTTACCGGGCAAGCGTCGGGTTAATTCCATTTAAGAATCGAGCCACAAAATATGCAGTGACCAGATTGTGACTGATAACCCAGTGGGCAGGGAGGTAGCCGTTGTGCAGCTTCTCACTTTGTGCCGTGACGCAATATCCGTTGCATTGTCGCGGTTTTTTCAACCATTACCGTGGCGCCGGGCGTTCTGCCTGTGCTGTGCCCCAACCGTCCATCGCGTGTAACTATTTGTTGTTTTCACGTCTGCCCGAAGCAGAAGAAAGGCGCTGCCTCGAGACCGTTGCTTGTTTTTTGCTCTATTGAATTTCGCTAAGCCGAGTATCTGGTAATTCCAGATTTATCGGATCTGTCAGTGTCGATGGTATTTCCTGCTGTACCAGTGGAATTACGCTGAGCTGGACATTTGTCAGCTTTTCCCCCAAGGCGAATCCGCAGTATTGCCCGACAGTTATTTTGACTGCATTGCTGATGTCGATTGTCAGTCTCTGGCGTCTTGTCGCCAACCGGATGCAGGCATTCTGTCTAAATCGACAGCAAGAGTCTAGCAAATTTTAGACACAGCTGGGATGGTCTATTGCCATTTCCCGTCATGTGGCGACAATTTTAAGATTGAATTCAGAGCTTAGGAACAAGTTTAGCGTGGCCCGGCTAGTTGGTGTAAGAGTCAATGGTGGACGATTTTGACGACCGGATGCCAGAGCTGGCTTGCACGTTGGCGGATGCATTGGCAATGGTAGTCATTGGAATATTGATGATCAGCGAAGGCTCTTTCTGCACTACCTCTGATTTGGAGGTTAATTCGATAGGCTGTGACGTCAGGTACAGCAATACCGCTGCGAAGAGCAGCTGCGCGATCGTCAGTGGCATAGGCGTTAGCCAGGGTGGTGCTTTCGTGTGATTCAGTGGCTTCAAGGTAAATCTGAGTGTCCCAGCTATTATCGTTATTTTATGCTTAGGGCTACCGCCTCGGCGTACAGCAGCTGACTGCCTGCAGGAAGTGTAATCTGATTTTCGACCGTTTTGGCACAGGAACGGTCTGTTTAACCGGCATGTAATCACAGGTGGGGACCAATCGCTGGTCCCCGGGCCTGTGGTGGGCGGTTTGTGGTGTCAGCCTTTTGTGAATTCCGGATACGCTTCCATGCCGCATTCGGAAATATCCACACCTTCGTACTCGTCTTCCTGACTGACGCGAATACCGAGGATGCCGTCGAGTAGTACCCAGACCATGATGCTGGTGACAAAGGTCCAGGCGAAAATACTGCCGATGCCAATCAGCTGTGTAACTGTGTTTGCGTCACTGTTGGTAATTGGCACGGCCAGCAGGCCCCAGATTCCCACGACACCATGCACCGAAATAGCACCGACAGGGTCGTCGAGCCGCAATTTATCGAGCGCCACGATAGATAACACGACCAGCATGCCGCCAACTGCGCCAATCAGGGTGGCATAGCCGGCGGACGGGGTGAGTGGTTCGGCGGTAATTGCCACCAGGCCGGCCAATGCGCCGTTCAGAGCCATGGTCAGATCAGCTTTACTGAATAATATCCGCGCCAGCACCAGCGCGGCGATAACGCCACCGGCGGCGGCCATATTGGTATTAACGAAGATTGCGGCGACAGCATTGGCGTCGGACACGTTGGAAATTTTTAACTGCGAGCCACCGTTGAAGCCAAACCAGCCAAGCCAAAGAATGAAGGTGCCAAGTGTGGCGAGGGGTAGATTAGCGCCCGGGATAGGGCGAACCTGTCCGTTCGGACCGTACTTGCCGGTTCGAGCGCCGAGAATCAATACGCCAGCGAGGGCCGCGGTAGCGCCGCATAGATGAACAACACCTGAGCCGGCAAAGTCCTGGAAGCCCAACTCCTGCAGGAAGCCGCCACCCCATTTCCAGAAGCCCTGTACCGGGTAGATGACTGCGGTGAACACGGTGGCGAAAAAAAGAAATGCCCACAGCTTCATGCGTTCGGCAACAGCGCCTGAGACAATCGACATGGCGGTCGCGACAAACACGACCTGAAAGAAAAAGTCGGCCCGGCCAGAGTAGTACGGAGCATCCTCAGCACCGGAGATTACATCGGCCTGAGCATTGTCCGGGCTGAGGAGGAAGGAGATGCCGGGCCAGTAAGCGTTTACCGCTTCCCCCGGGTACATCATGTTATAGCCGCACAACAGATACATGATGCAGGCGATTGCAAACAGTGCAATGTTTTTGGTCAAAATTTCGGTGGTGTTCTTGGACCTTACAAGACCCGCTTCAAGCATGGCGAAGCCAGCAGCCATCCACATTACGAGAGCGCCGGACATCAGGAAATAGAAGGTGTCGAGAGCGTAGGAGAGTTCGGTGAGTTGTTCCATTGTTCTATCCCTTATTATTTAAAGTGCGTCAGGGCCGTATTCGCCGGTACGAATACGAATTGCCTGCTCGAGAGGTGTGACAAAGATTTTTCCGTCACCGATTTTTCCGCTTTTCGCAGCGGCACTGATTGCCTCGATCGCGGAATCGAGTAGCGCATCGTCGATAGCAATTTCAATTTTTGTCTTGGGTAAAAAGTCGATGACGTATTCGGTTCCCCTGTAGAGTTCCGTGTGACCTTTCTGCCGGCCGAAGCCTTTGACTTCTGACACAGTGATGCCCTGCACGCCAATCGCGGAAAGCGCTTCGCGTACCTCGTCGAGTTTGAAGGGTTTTATTACAGCGGTTACCAGTTTCATAGAGTCTTCCATTAGTGGTGTGATAACTGCTTATATGCAATTATGCGGCCAACACGTAAAAAATGTTATAAAACAAGTAGATATAGATTTATCGATGGGTTAATTATAATTTTACGCACCGTAATGGTGCGTAAAATGGATCGGATGTGAGAAGGTGGTGCGGCAGATTTTCTGATGCGCAGTAGCCGGCAGCGGTATCCTTGGATCATCAGCAAAAAGCGTTATTGCAATAGCTATTCAGGAAAAAGTAGATGAGAAAGCCCGGTGTTCTGGATGAAATAGTCGATCGCATCAGTGATGCGCTGCCGCCCGGGGCTGCAGAGCTGAAATCAGATTTTGAAAAAAATGCCCGTGGCGCAGTGCAGGGCGCTCTGGCAAAGATGGATCTGGTTACCCGCGAGGAATTTGATATACAAGTCGCCTTGCTTGAGCGCACTCGCGAAAAACTTGATCGCCTGGAGAAGCTGCTCGAGGAACAGCAAGCCCGGGGCTGAAGCCCGATGCGGTATCAGGACTCGCCGCGATAGTCTGAGCCACGCAAGTGGCAGTTGTCTGTTTGAAACTGGTAGTAAGTTGTGTGAATTTATCCGTCGTAAATAGCAGGGCGCTGGTGGGTGTAGATGCCGTACCAGTGACCGTAGAAGTCCATCTTGCCGGTGGTTTGCCAGCTTTATCTATTGTCGGGTTACCGGAAACAGCGGTTCGGGAAAGCAAGGATAGAGTGCGCGCGGCGCTTCTTAATTCCGGTTTTGACTTCCCGGCCCGGCGTATCACCGTTAACCTGGCGCCCGCTGACCTGCCGAAATCCGGCGGCCGTTTTGATCTTCCCATCGCTCTCGGTTTGCTGGCAGCCTCCGGGCAGCTCGATCCCGACTGTCTTGCACATTATGAATTTATTGGCGAGCTGGCGCTGGGGGGAGAGTTGCGATCAGTCGAAGGTGCATTGCCGACCGCGCTGGCAGCACAGCAGCTGGATCGGGGGTTGGTGCTGCCGGACAGCAATGTTGTGGAAGCCGGGTTGGCCGAGCGCTGTCGGGTCTATGGATGCGCTTCATTGCTGCAGTTGTGCAATCACCTGGCTGAAGCCGGGCGACTGGAGCAACTGCGCCACACTCAGTCGGCGGTGGATACCACCGTGCCGCCAGCCACGCTGGATCTGGCGGATGTACGCGGCCAGTTTCAGGCCAGGCGGGCGCTGGAGGTTGCGGCGGCAGGTGGCCACAATTTGCTGTTGGTTGGTCCGCCGGGCACCGGAAAATCAATGCTGGCGAGTCGCCTGCCCGGAATTTTGCCGCCAATGACGCTTGCCGAAGCGCTCGAAACGGCGTCCATTGCTTCGATTAGCCACGGCGGACTGGGGCTTGCACACTGGCGTGCGCGGCCCTATCGTGCGCCGCACCATACTTCGTCGGGAGTCGCATTGGTCGGCGGCGGCAGTCAGCCCAAGCCAGGTGAGGTATCGCTGGCCCACAACGGCGTGTTGTTCCTCGATGAGTTGCCGGAGTTTACCCGCAGTGTGCTGGACGTGCTGCGGGAGCCGGTTGAGAACGGTGTTATCACCATTTCCCGGGCCGGTCAGCAGGCGGACTTTCCCGCCCGTATTCAATTGGTGGCTGCGATGAATCCTTGCCCGTGTGGCTACTACGGCGATACCCGCGAACCCTGTCGATGCGGGCCTGAGATGATTTCACGCTATCAGTCCCGTGTGTCGGGTCCGTTGCTGGATCGTATCGACATCCAGATATCCGTGCAGAGAATCGAGTACGCGCAGCTTCGTGGCGATGCGGCTCAGGGCGAGCACAGTGCGGCGGTTGCTGAGCGTGTGAGCAGTTCACATGCGCGGCAAATCGAACGCTGCGGCAAGTCGAATTCGCAGATGACAGCGAAAGAGGTGGAGGCCTGGTGCACATTAACAGAGGAGCAGCATGGCTGGCTTGCCGCAGCACTGGAGAAATTCAATTTGTCGGCGCGGGCAATACACCGGACCCTCAAAGTTGCCCGTACCGTCGCTGATCTGTCCGGATCCGATGCCATACAGCGTGATCACCTGCGTGAAGCGCTAAGCTACCGGTCAACCCTGAATGAGCAATACCGACCGGCAAACAAGTAGCAGGCGTGGCAAAATTAATTGGGTGTTCTGCCGCCGGTTCGGTGGCGGCAATCGGCGGTCTCGCACGGACGCTGTTGACAGTGTCCAGTGTCGGCGTGAATAGGCAAAACACTGTCCAGAGGTTGTCGGCAGGGTGAGGTTGTTTAATTCACTGGAACTATAAAGCGGCGAATTTAATCAATAAGCGAAAGCCCGTAAATGCTATACAGCTGGTCGTGATGAAGCTCTTCGGTCAATTTCAAGGCAAATACCATGGAAAAAATCATTGATGGCAAGGCGTTCGCAGAGAGGTTGCGAGCCGACGTTGGAACAAAAGTCGCCGCGCTAAAGGCGCGTGACGGAGTAGTACCCGGCCTGGCAGTGGTGCTGGTGGGAGAAGATCCGGCCAGTCAGGTTTATGTACGTAACAAAGGTAAGCAGACCGTTGAAGTCGGTATGCAGAGCTTTGAGCACAAGTTGCCCGATACCACCAGTCAGGAAGATCTGATGCAACTGATCGACCAGCTCAATGGCGACGATAGCGTGCACGGTATTCTGGTTCAGCTGCCATTGCCAAAGCAGATTGATGAGAAGTCGGTGATCAACCGCATCAACCCCGATAAAGACGTCGATGGATTTCACCTCGACAACGTCGGTCGATTATCCATTGGCGAAGAGGGTATTGTGCCCTGCACTCCACTGGGTTGCCTGATGATGATCAAAGATCAGCTCGGTGATCTGTCTGGTAAGCACGCTGTGATTGTTGGTCGCTCAAACATTGTTGGCAAACCGGTCGCGGCTTTGTTGCTGCAGGAGAACTGCACCGTAGTCATCACTCATTCCAGAACGGTTAATCTGGAAGAAGAATGTCGGCGAGCCGATATCCTCGTCGCCGCGGTCGGCCGGGCGGAGATGGTCAAGGGCGACTGGGTTAAGCCCGGTGCGACGGTAATCGATGTTGGCATTAATCGCATTGAGACCGATGAGGGCAAAACCCGTCTGGTTGGCGACGTCGACTTTGCCTCGGTGGAGCCGGTAGCCGGTAAAATCACCCCTGTGCCCGGCGGCGTCGGACCGATGACAATAGCCTGTCTTCTGCACAACACCTTGCAGCAAGCCTGTCGCATAAATAACGTGGCCGTACCTGAGTAACGTCCTGCGCAGAAACACGGGTCTGCCCAAAGCACTTCAGTAGCGGGGGTTAAGGCCTTCCGGGGTTTTGCGAAAGCGCTTGTAGCTCCACATGTATTGTGCCGGGGCGACATCAACGCATCGCTCTACGCATCGGTTTAAAGCGGCGCTGGAAATTTCCGGGTCGGGGTCATAGATGGCTTTGTCCGGCTGCAGATAATGCAGTCGGTAGCCGCTTGCCTGTCTTTCCATCACCGCAAAGATTACTGCCGCTCCAGTGCGCTGCGCCAGATTGGGTAGAAAGGTCATGGTGTAGGCCGGCACAGAGTAAAACGGAGCAAATACTCCGTGGTCAATGGCGGGCTCCTGATCAGGCAGTATGCCAATCAGCTCGCCCTGCTTCAGGGCGCGCACCAGAGCACTGAGGCCTTGTCGGGTAATCGGGTGGCACTTGCCGCCGAAGCGCTCGCGGGCCTGCAATACTGTGCTGTCAATCTGAGATGTGCGATTAGGTCGATACAAAAAATGCATGGATCGATGGCAGGTCAGTTTCAAGCCGATCAATTCCCAGGCCCCGGCGTGAGGCGCGGCTATGATGACGCCCTTTTTGTCTGCCAGTGCCGATTGCAGTAACTGCGGGTTGACCTCTTCGGTTACCAGTGACGCAATCTTTGCTTTTGGCCAGCGCCAGAACGCACCAAGTTCTGTCAGGTTTTTGCCGGTTTCACGCATATTGCGGGCAACGAGACTGGCGCGTTCGGTATCGGAGAGTGTCGGGTAGCACAATTGCAGATTGCGCTCGATGATTCTGCTGTGGCGATTCGGAAATAAATGTATGGTCCGACCAATCACGCTGCCAAGGCGATGTAGTGCAGGCAATGGCAACCAGGACAACAGGCGTAGTGCAGCGTTGGCAGATAACCGGACAGTGTTCAAAGGCGAGGGTGCGAGAGCAGAAGTCAGGGTGTATTTTCTGGAAAACAGTAACGCTGCACCGTTACAATTCATGCAGACGCCGGGCAGGCCCCGAACGGCGTTGTCGTTGGGCGGAAAAGCCCCGATCCAGACGGACCGGGGAACGCGTCCTTACATAAAGAAGGTTGGTCCCGGCTAATCTGCCGGCAAGCAGATTAAGGGGTCAAGTGGACTCCATGCCCTGCGGTAATTATCGCTGCAGGCACTGTCGGGTGCTAACAGGGTACTGTATTTTCTAGCCTGAATTCGGGCTAGAAGATGCCTAGGCAACGGGAATTAGCGACATCAATGTCTAATATAGTGATTTACATCACATGATAGCTTTGCTGCAACGTGTGACGTCTGCCAGCGTGGATGTCGATGGTATCCGGATTGCCTCTATTGCCAAAGGCCTGCTTGTTTTGGTGGCGGTTGAGCCCGATGATGATGAGTCTACGGTTAATACGCTGCTTGAGCGTTTTATTCGGTATCGGGTTTTTTCGGACTTGCAGGGGCGCATGAATTTAAGTTTGCTCGACATCAGTGCCGAATTACTGCTGGTGCCGCAATTTACGCTGGCGGCGGATACCAGAAAAGGTTTGCGTCCCGGTTTCAGTACAGCCGCAACTCCTGCCGAAGGGCAGCGTCTGTTTGATATAATGGTCAGTCAGGCGACGCAATTGCCTGTGCATGTGGCGGCGGGCCGGTTTGGTGCAGATATGCAGGTTGCGCTGGTTAACGACGGGCCAGCCACCTTCTGGCTTCAGGAGTCTGGCAGGCGCAAGTCCGTGTAATCGTTAGCGGGTCGTTATTTTGTGCACTGGCCGGCACAGGAATATCGCCGGTGAGTTGAAGCATGGCAGTGACAATGTAAAGCCTCCGGCTTACCTGAAGAAAACCAATGAAAACATCAGTGAAAAATAGTATATGAGCCAACGTAGCGCCACCGTCGAGCGCAATACCTCTGAAACGCGGATCAAAGTAATGCTGTCGCTCGATGGTAGTGGCACAGCACGTTTCGATACCAAAGTGCCGTTCTTTGAGCACATGCTTGAACAGGTGGCCAGGCATGGCATGCTCGATCTCGACATCACCTGCGACGGCGATATCGAAATTGATGATCATCACACCGTAGAAGATGTCGGCATAGCACTCGGACAGGCGTTCAGTATTGCACTTGGAGACAAAGCCGGCATTGGTCGTTACGGGCATGCTTATGTTCCGCTGGATGAGGCGTTGTCAAGAGTAGTGATCGATTTCTCGGGCCGCCCCGGACTCTATTATCAGTGTGAATTTAAGCGTCACAAAGTCGGCAGCTTCGATGTTGAACTGGCCTATGAGTTTTTTCATGGCTTTGTCAATCATGCCGCGGCGACCTTGCATGTAGACAACCTCAAAGGGCATAACGAACACCACAAGCTCGAGACTTTGTTCAAAGCGTTTGGCCGTGCGATCCGAATGGCGGTAACTGTCGATGACCAACTTCAGGGAAAGCCTGCCTCTACCAAGGGCGTGCTTTAAAACTGATGTCAAATACGATTGCGGTCATCGATTATGGAATGGGTAATTTGCGATCCGTCGCCAAGGCGATTGAGCATGTCGCGCCGAAAAGTAACACGCAAATCACGTCTGATCCGGTTGTCATAGCGAAGGCGGATCGAGTGGTGTTTCCGGGGCAGGGTGCCGCGCGCGATTGCATGAAGAACCTTGCCTCACATGATCTGTCAGAAGCGGTGCACAGTGCCTTTAACAATAAGCCATTTCTTGGTATCTGCATGGGCCTGCAAGTGTTGTTTGAGCAGAGTGACGAAAACGATGGTGTCGCGTGCCTGGGGTTGGTGGCGGGTGGCGTGCAGCGTTTCAAGCGTCTGCTGCATCGTCCAACCGACAAAGTACCGCACATGGGCTGGAATCAGGTCGGGCAGTTACAACCGCATGACTTATGGCAGGGAATCAATGATCATGCGCGGTTCTATTTTGTGCACAGCTATTATGTCACACCGGCTGATAATAACTGGATAGCAGCACATACCGATTATCTGGTGCCATTCACCAGCGCGGTTGCGCGCGACAATGTGTTTGCTACGCAGTTTCATCCGGAAAAAAGTGCCGACAGCGGTCTGCGTCTGTTGCAAAATTTTACTCAGTGGGATCCACAAAAATGACCGGCAGTGTGCAACTTGTTCCAGCCATAGATTTAAAAGATGGTAACTGTGTACGTCTCAAGCAGGGACGGATGGAAGACGACACGATCTTTTCTGACGATGTCGTAGCGACCGCCGAACGTTGGGTTGAAGCTGGAACCGGGCGATTGCATATGGTTGATCTGAATGGTGCGTTTGCCGGTGTACCGAAAAATGCAGAAGCCGTGCATGCGGTCTGCAAAGCCTTTCCCGATCTTGATGTGCAGATCGGTGGTGGTATTCGCACCGCTGAAATTGCCGAACACTATATTCGCGCAGGTGTGCGATGGGTCATTATCGGTACGCAGGCAGTGGTCGATCCTGAGTTCGTCGCGCATCTGTGCAGCGAGTGGCCGGGTAAAGTGATGGTGGGCCTTGATGCGCGTGACGGAAAGGTGGCTGTTAATGGCTGGGCGGAGGATTCCGGTATTGATGCCGTAGAACTTGCCCGTTCGTTTGAAGGCAATGGTGTAAGCGGAATAGTCTATACCGATATCAGCCGCGACGGCATGATGCAGGGTTTCAATGCGCAAGCCACCGCGGCACTGGCAGAGTCAATTTCTATTCCGGTGTTTGCGTCAGGGGGGGTTAGTGATTACACCGATGTTGACCGTTTGTGTGATATCGCTGCCAGCGGTGTGGCGGGTGCCATCGTCGGGCGTGCTCTGTACGAGGGCACCATCGATCTGGCCGAAGCGCAGCAGCGCGCCTCTCAACGACTCGCCGGTAATTAACGGATGCTTGCCAGGCGTTTGATTCCCTGCCTTGATGTTGATGCCGGTCGCGTCGTCAAGGGTGTGAATTTTGTTGATATCATTGATGCCGGTGATCCGGTTGAGGCTGCGCGTCGCTATGGTGATGCGGGTGCAGATGAATTGACTTTTCTCGATATAACTGCCAGCAGTGATGACCGTGACACCATCCTCGATATTGTCGAGCAGGTCGCCGCTGAAGTATTTATACCTTTGACCGTTGGTGGTGGGATTCGCAGCGTCGCCGATGTCCGGCGTCTGCTCAACGCCGGTGCGGATAAAGTCGGGATCAATACCGCCGCCGTGCATACACCGGAATTAGTGCGCGAAGCTTCTGACTATTTTGGCAATCAGTGCATTGTGGTGGCCATCGATGCCAAAAGCGTGCACGCAGAGGGCGAACCCCCCAGATTTGAAATCTTCACGCATGGTGGACGCAAGGCTACCGGTATTGATGCAGTAGAATGGGCGGTGAAAATGGCCGACTACGGTGCCGGGGAGCTGCTGTTGACGAGTATGGATCGGGATGGCACCAAGATCGGCTTTAACATTGAGTTAACCCGTGCTGTGGCCGATGCGGTGGATGTGCCGGTGATTGCCTCTGGTGGTGTTGGCAACTTGCAGCACCTGTGTGCCGGTGTGCTCGACGGGCATGCGGATGCGGTCCTGGCCGCCAGTATTTTCCATTTCGGCGAATTCACCATTCAGCAGGCAAAGCTGGAAATGCAGAAAGCCGGCATCGAGGTCCGCTTGTGATTACCCAGATAGATCTGGAATCTGTCAAAGCCGATGGATTGTGGCTGGATGAAATCGCCTGGAACGAAAATGGATTAGCGCCGGCGATTGCTCAGGATGAGCAAAGTGGTGATATTCTCATGCTGGCCTGGATGAATCGCCAGGCACTGGCTGCGACGGCGGCGATTGGTCAGGCGGTTTACTGGTCAAGGTCCAGGCAAAAACTGTGGCACAAAGGCGAAAGTTCCGGTCATGTGCAGCAAGTGTCGGAGATTCGTCTCGACTGTGATGCCGATGCCATTGTTTTGAAAGTGCATCAAAACGGTGGAATTGCCTGTCATACGGGTCGCGTGCATTGCTTTTACCGGCGATTGCGCGGAGACAAATGGCAGATTGTAGATCCGGTCGTGAAAGATCCGCGCGAAATCTATCAGGACAAGCCATAATGGCTGACGTGGGCCGTCAGGCTGAGGCAGGATTGCTGGTAAAATGAACGATCAAACACTACACGAGCTTGCTGCCGAACTCGAAAAACGAAAGCAGGCGGGTGGCAAAGAATCTTACGTCGCAAGCTTGTATAACAAGGGAACTGACGCCATTCTTCAAAAAGTAGGTGAAGAGGCCGTAGAAACCATTATTGCTGTGAAGTCGGGTAACAAAAAAGAAATTATCGGCGAAACCGCCGATTTGTGGTTCCACACCCTGGTTATGCTTGCCGAGCAGGGGTTGGGTCCGGCGGATGTGCTGCAGGAGCTGGCGCGGCGTTCCGGTGTGTCTGGTCACGTCGAAAAAGCGTCCCGGTCTTAATTTTAAAATAGAGGTCATTAACTATGATGCCAAGTATTCCCCAGCTGTTGATTGTGCTGGTAATTGTTGTACTAATCTTCGGTGCTAAACGACTGCGCAACCTGGGTGGTGACCTTGGCTCAGCGGTAAAAGGTTTCAAAGATGCGGTCAAAGAACCGCAGTCAGAAAACGATCAGGACGAGCCGGGTAAGATCGAAGGTGCTACGGTCGTCGAGAGCGTCGCTGAAGAAGCAGCTGATGCTGTTGATGCGGTGAAAGAAAAGAAAGAAGCCTGATTCGGCTACTGTGGCGCTATAGGCCTGTGAACGCATATCCAAGAGAGCGTACCGGTGTTTGATGTCGGATTTCAGGAAATTGTCCTGATCAGTGTGATTGCCCTGATTGTTATCGGCCCGGAGAAGCTGCCTGCTGCAGCGCGCAGTGTGGGGCTGTGGGTGGGTAAAATTCAACGCTTTGTCGCGGGTGTTAAAAGCGATATACAGAGTGAGCTGAAAACAGATGAACTCAGAAGCCTCCTCAACAGCCAGGAAGATCAGATTCGCGAGTTAAAAGAAATGGTCAATGAGACGCGATCTGATATCGAGCGTACCGCGCAGACCGCCAGCAAGTCATTGTCGGAAGGTATGGACGGTGCGGTGGAGCAGGTGCGTGACGCCGCTGATGCAGCGCGGGAAAATAACGCCAAAATGCAGGCTATTGCCGATGCTGCTGGTCATGGATACGATGGTGTCGGTTCAACAGACTCTGGCGAATCGGCCACTGAGCAGCCGGCGGGTAGTTCACCGGCTGCTGAAAAACCAGCCTCGGAGTCGTCGACCAGCGTCGATCAAGATGCCAGCAAGAGTGCATGAAGTTGTGCTACACGGATAATACATTGAAATGCTTTTCTGCAGTGTTCACTGCAATTTTAGAGTGCAACCGGTAAATGGCTGACGGAGCGATCGAAAACGGCGGTGCCGAAATGGGCCTGATGTCGCACCTGGTAGAGTTGCGGGATCGACTGTTACGCATGTGTCTGGCGGTAGGGGTTTTGTTCCTCTGTCTGTTTCCGTTTTCGGCGACGATATGGAGCTGGCTGGCTGAGCCGCTGACGCGTCACGCCGGAAAAATGATTGCAATTGATGTGGCGTCGCCTTTTCTGATTCCCTTCAAAGTCTGCCTGATGTTGTCGATTTTTCTTGCAGCGCCTTTTTTGTTGTACCAGATCTGGGCCTTTGTCGCGCCCGGACTCTATAAGCACGAGAAACGTCTGGTCTCGCCGTTACTGATTTCCAGCACTTTGCTGTTTTATCTTGGAATTGCGTTTGCCTACTTTGTGGTTTTTCCGCTGGTGTTTGGTTTTTTTAACAGTGTGGCACCAGAGGGGGTTGAGGTCAGTACCGATATCACCCGCTACCTCGATTTTATACTTACCATTTTTCTCGCTTTTGGTATTGCCTTTGAGGTTCCGGTTGCCACCATATTGCTGGTCGCGGTCGGTGCAGCAACACCCGATGGGTTAGCGAAAAAACGCCCCTACTTTATTGTAGCCGCCTTTGTCGTCGGTATGTTTCTCACACCACCGGATATCATCTCGCAGACCTTGCTGGCACTGCCGATGTGGTTGCTGTTTGAAGTTGGTATATTTTTTTCGCGGCTGTTTTTAAAGCGCAAGGAAGAATACGCCAGAGCTGCAGAAGAGAGATACCTGCAGGATGACATCCAGTCGACCAGCGAAACACCTGTGTCAGACAGTTCGACAACAGCGGAGTCACGAGCGGCCACCGACCTGAAAGACAAAACCGGCAGCGCGGGTACCACTGCTGACGATGAAAAAGACGAAGACAAGCCCGGCCCTTGATCGATAGCAATCCCGCGCTGGTGAACCCGGGATCGGTGTGTGGCGGGCTGTGCCTGTAAAAGCCAGCTGTGCATAACACTTGCCTGCTGTATCCATTCCTTTTTTAACAATGCAGTGGAGCCCTATGAGTCAGCATCAGACTGCACCGCGCCGCAACGTTCTGTTGGTCATTATGGATGGTGTCGGTTTAAATCCCTCCAAGCTCGATAATGCCGTCGCGCTCGCTAAAACCCCTAACCTGGATAAGCTTTATTCCTCAAACCCGGTGACGGTTCTGGAAGCGTCAGGGGCTGCCGTGGGTCTGCCAGCAGGGCAGATGGGAAACTCTGAGGTCGGGCATTCTACCATTGGTTGTGGCAGCATTCTGCGGCAGGATCTGGTGGTGATTAACGACAGTATCGCTGACGGCAGCTTCTATAAAAACCAATCGATCCTGAACGCCTGCGATGCTGCGCAGGCGGCAAACCGGCCGCTGCACCTGATTGGTCTGGTGTCCGATGGTGGTGTACATAGCCATTTGGATCATCTGGTGGCGCTGATCAAAACCTGCGGGCAGAAGGGTGTGCAACCGATGCTGCATATGATCACTGATGGTCGGGATACAGCACCACAATGCGCGACAGCCTATCTGCCGGAGATAGAACAGGCGTTGCAGCAGGCTGGTGGTCAGATTGCCACTATCTGCGGGCGCTACTTTGCCATGGATCGTGACAATCGATGGGAGCGCGTTCAGATTGCGTTCGACGCCATGGTACATGGCAAAGGCCAGGCGATAGAGTCCGCTGCCAGCGGCATTGAAGGTGCGTGGGCACAGGGTGAAACCGATGAATTTATCAAGCCGCTGTTGCTGCCCGGGGCTCAGTTGATCGACACAGCGGATCATGCGGTTTTTTTTAATTTCCGTAATGATCGGCCACGTGAACTGGCGAGTGCTCTGATTGGCGATGAATTCGAGCACTTTGAACGCGGCGGATTCTCTGCTATATCGTTAACCACCATGACACTCTATCAGCCCGATTTCCCGTGTCCGGTGGCGTTTAAAAAAGACCAGCCGCTGACAACTCTGGGCCACGTGATCGAGCAGGCGGGCGTGGCGCAATTCCATTCTGCGGAAACGGAAAAATATCCGCACGTAACGTTTTTCTTCAATGGTGGCAGGGAAGAGCCTTACCAGGGCGAACAGCGCATAATGGTGAACTCGCCTTCGGTCGATACCTATGATCTGCAACCTGAAATGAGTGCTTATGAACTCCGCGATGAGGTTCGGCAGGCACTTGAATCACAGCAGTGTGGCTTTGTGGTTGTTAACCTTGCTAACGGCGATATGGTGGGGCACACCGGTGTGCGCGAGGCAGTTATTCGTGCGGTCGAAGTGGTCGATGACGTTGTTGGAGAACTGGTCAGTGTGGCACGGGCGAATGACTACTCAGTGATTCTGACAGCGGACCATGGTAACGCTGATATGCTGGTCGATCCGGTGACCGGCTCGCCCCACACCCAGCATACGATATTCCCGGTGGCTTGCATGATTCAGGATAGCGTGGCCTGGCACCTTAAAAATGGCAGTGGGCTTTCTGCTATTGCGCCGACGGTATTGCAGCTAATGGGGCTGGCGCAACCTGAAGCCATGCAGGGTGCGACATTGCTGCTCGAAGAAAAAACTCACTAGATAGCTATTTCCCGGTGCTGGCCGGATCTACGAGCTCTGGCTTTCCAGTTCGTCCCAGCGCGCGTAGGCGTCACTGATATCTTTATCCAGTGATGCATATTGCGCTTGCAGATTTTGCAATGTGTCGGCATTGCCCTGATAGATATCGGGGTCAGCAAGCTTGGCCTCAAGGTCAGTTTTTGATTTTTCCAGCTTTTCTATTTTAGCGGGCAGTGCATTGAGCTCGCGCTGAACGGTATAAGAGAGTTTTTTCTCTGTCTTTTCGACGGCCGCGTTTTTGCTCTTTTGAGATTTGGCTTTTTGCTTGCCGGATTTTTTACCGGATTCGGCGGCCGGCCCGGCCTGGTGCTGGTAGTCAGTGTAGCCACCGACGTACTCGGCCAGATTGCCTTTACCGTCGAGTACAATGGTGCTGGTGGCAATGTTGTCGATGAATTCACGATCGTGACTGACCATCAGTACGGTGCCGTTGAATTGCAGCACGGTGTATTCCAGTAGCTCCAGTGTTTCGACATCCAGGTCATTGGTGGGCTCATCAAGCACCAGCACGTTGGCAGGCCGGGTAAATAGTCGGGCCAGCAGCAATCGATTGCGCTCTCCGCCGGATAAAGCCCGAATCGGTGCGCGGGCGCGTTCCGGACTAAATAGAAACTCCTGCATGTAGCCCATTATGTGCTTTCGCACACCGTGGATTTCGACGAAGTCTGAACCGCCTGATACGTTGTCGGCCGCAGAGCGAGTCTCATCGAGTTGCTCGCGCAGTTGATCAAAGTAGGCGATCTCCAGGTTGGTGCCGTGCTCGACACTGCCTTCATCGGGTGTCAGTTCACCGAGAATGGTTTTCAGCAGAGTGGTCTTGCCGCTACCGTTGGGGCCGATGATAGCAATTTTGTTCCCACGCATTACTGTACTGGAAAAATTGCGGATCAGGGTTTTGCCACCAAGGGTGTGGGTAATTTTGTCGAGCTTGAAGACAATTCGGCCAGACTTGGTTTGGGTCTGCACCTGCATATTCACCTGGCCAATCTGCGCCCGACGCTGTGCGCGTTCCTCACGCAGTTTTTTAAGTGCACGCACCCGGCCTTCATTGCGGGTTCGTCTTGCCTTGATGCCCTGTCTTATCCAGTCTTCTTCCTGCTTGAGTTTTTTATCAAACAGTTTGTCCTGTGTCTCCTGAGCCGCGATGGCCTGCTCGCGGGAGATTAAAAATTTCTCGTAGGTCTGATCCCAGCTGGTCAGGGTTCCCCGATCGATTTCGACAATCCGATTGGCTAGATTTTTTATCAGCTGGCGATCGTGTGTGACAAACACCAGGGTGACCGGTAGTTTGATCAAAAATGCCTCGAGCCAGATCACGGATTCGACATCCAGATGGTTGGTCGGCTCGTCCATCAGCAATACCGTAGGCTCGCTGACGAGTGCTCTGGCAAGCATCACGCGGCGCTTTTGTCCGCCAGACAGGGTTGACACAATGCTGTCCGGCGATAGCCCCAGACGCGTAATAATGCTTTGTATATCGGCTGACGCACGCCAGATATCGATGTTGGTATCGATCTCGGTGCTGCCCTCTGAGTACAGCTGCTGGAGCGCCGTCGCGGTTCGATCATCATGGCCGGTAGCAGCAACGTCATAGACGCTGCGGTTGTCTTCGCCGCCGGGGACCTCTTGCTGCAGCCGTGACACAGTCACCCCGTCGGAGATGACAATTTCGCCGGTGTCGGCCTGTATTTCGCCATCGAGTACTTTAAGTAATGTTGACTTGCCCTGGCCGTTGCGTCCGAGCACAGCGATTTTATTGCCGGGCTCGATAACAAGCTCGGCTTTGTCGAGCAGAGATTCGGGGCCAAAGGCGAGACTAATGTCGCGCAGCCTGATTAATGCCATGTCTGTACTATCGTCTGTCGTGGAGTCGGCACAGTACTACTGCCGACGAATAAATGGTGTGGCCTGTAAGGCAGAGGGCACAATAAAGCGCGCATTTTCAGTGGCGCTGTCTGCCGCCGCCAAACAACCCGCCGAGTATACCGCGAGTAATGGGTCTGCCGATCTGTGATCCCAGTGAACGCGCGACACTTTTTGCCAGCACCTCGGAGGCCGTTTTATGTGATTTCGGGCTGACCGTAACGAGTGAGTCTGTATTTTGCGGCAGCTCAAAACGCATGGCCTGCACGCGGGACTTGAATTTCCGGTGGGCGCTGTCACGATCGATTTCCTGGTCATAGCGCTGACCCAATGCGCTGTTGTTTAAGGCCTGTTTGCGTTCGCTGTCGTGGGCCGGTCCGGTTCGAGAGGCCGGCGGGCAGATCAGAACGCGTTCGACCATCGATGGATTGCCGGAGTTATCGATAAGCGATACCAGTGCTTCACCGACGCCCAGATCGGTGATTGCGCTCTCTGCATCAACCGCCGGGTTCCGGCACAGATAACCGGCGGTGGTTTTTACCGCTGTTTTATCTTTTGGTGTAAAAGCGCGTAACGCATGTTGCACATGATTGCCCAGCAGGCTTAGCACTTGCGGTGGAATATCCAGTGGGCTTTGGGTAATAAAATAGATGCCCACGCCCTTGCCACGGATAAGGCGCACCAGGGTTGCAATTTTATCGAGCAGGGGATCGGGCGTTTGTTTAAAAAGAACATGGGCGTCTTCAAAGAAAAAAACAATTTTTGGTTTTGTGTGATCCGCGGCGTCAGGTAAGTCCTCGTAGGCTTCAGACAGCAGCCACAGCAGGAAGGTTGTGTATAGTCCGGGTTTCAGCACTAGTTTGTCGGCAGCGAGTATATTTATATTGCCACAGCCGTCTGTTGATCTAAGCACATCCTGCAGGTCAATCTGAGTCTCACCGAAAATATCATCGATGCCGTCCTCTTCCAGTGCAGACAAACGACGCTGAATGGCACCGACCGATGCAGAGCTGATGTTGCCGTAGTCGTTGCGGAATTGCTTGGCGTTGTCGCCAATGAATTTCAGTGTGGTGCGTAACTCTTTTAAATCCAGCAGCAACAAGCCTTCGTCATCGGCAAAGCGAAACACGATGTTCATGATGTCCTGTTGTGTTTTGTTCAGATCCATCAGCAGGGACAATAGCGTGGGGCCGAAATCTGATACCGTCACCCGCACCGTGTGGCCTTTGTCTGCAAACAGGTCCCAGAATACGCAATGGTTGCTTTGAAAACTGAAATTCTCAGTGCCAATTATCTTGAGGCGTTCGGCCACCTTGGGGTGGGGTTCGCCGCGCTGACTGATGCCAGAGACATCCCCTTTGACATCGGTGATAAAGACCGGCACACCGATCTTTGCAAAATTTTCGGCAAGCAACTGGGCAGTGACCGTTTTGCCGGTGCCTGTGGCGCCGGCAATCAAGCCGTGGCGGCTAGCGTAGCCGGGGTGCAGGTAGGCGTGATTGTTACCTTTTCCGATGAGTATGTTCGGGACATCCGGCATCGCTGCGTTCCCCTGAGTGATCAGTAGCTAATTCGCCATTGGACCATAACGACGATTATCGTGCTATCAGGCTCAACGTCTTGTCACGCGGTAATATTGCCGGTTGCCGGTTCGATCAGTGAATCATTGTCGGACCCGGTATGCGCATAGCTTGGTTGAATCAGGCCGGTGGTATTTTCACTCATCACCATTGAATAGCTGGCTCGCAGCAAACCGGTATAGGAATCTGTCCCCGGCTGCTTAAAATACGACAGATGCAAGCGCTCTTTGTCGAGGCGGTGTACCGGCAGTGATGCAATTGCAGACAGGCCAGAGCCACCGCCGATGATCAGATCAACGACATAGTCACGATCAAGCGGATAGGCCAGTGCGCGCAGTGAGTCGGACTCGAAATAGCAGAAAGTTTTCGCCACCTGCTTGCTGGTGATTACGCAGGCGTATAGGTGTATCTGATTGTCTGTTGCTTCCGGGCTCTGAAGGAATTTGTTGCTCTCTATCTGGAATTGCCTGCCTTGGGCCTTGACCGTGCAGGACAGGGCGACCAATGAGCTGGCCGGAATTCTAGGGTGTGTTGACCGGAAACTGCTGCGCGCCGATGTGCCGATCTCCGGTAGTCTGACATTGAGGTTAGGTGCCGCATTATGTATCAGCAGGTTGATCCCCAGTGCGAGCCGTGATTCCGAGTGCCGCCGTCGGCGCAGTTCGGTCGGTGCGTGGGAGCGGCTCTGCCTGGTACGCAGCGGCATGTTGTTGCTGCTTGCAAACTGCTCGAGCCATGACACGGCATTCGGGTGCACTGTGGTTAGCTTTCGACCCTGCAGGAGGGTGGCTTCTCCACTGATGAGAGCGCAGCGTATGACATGGCGATCCGGCAGTTCCTCGGTGGACAGCAGATCATTGTTGAGGGAATCAAGCCATGTGTCATTGGTGTCAGATAGTGGAGGCATTTGTCCGTATTTTGTTGCGTCGATGAATCCAGTCGCGCTGGATTGGCAGCCGATTGATTCCTTACGGGCTTAGAGGATAGTAGATGCCATTGGTGTGGGACGAACCAGATCAAATAACCGGTCAGAATTCTGCGAGCCGTGGCGGCACTGTTGTCGTGACCGGTTTAGTTGGCCGGCTCAGCAGGGCACAGTGCAACCTGTCACAGAGCACTATGGGCGGGGGCTTGAGGTACAAGTGCTGTCGGTGATCCGGTATGTTGGTGGAAGGTATGAGGTTATGTGTGTGACAGCAGCCGGGTCAGTGGATTAGCACGGTTAATAACAATAGCCGGAACAAACAGTTGATCCGGTTGCTGTGCTTTCAACGGGTCTGTCGGCGCGAGCTATTGCCGCGGGTGTGATGGCTGTCGGGGGCACAGCCGGGTGTCAGTAGATCTGCGGTAAAACGAATAGGGCACTTGCATTCAGGGTGCCCGTCTCCGGCGCGCTAATTGGCGGTTTGCTTTTCGCGCCACTCATCGGCGGTAAATGCTTTGATCGACAATGCGTGAATGGCCCCGGTTTTTATGTGTTCGTCGAGTACCGCATAAACCAGTTTATGGCGCTTGATAGTTGGCAGGCCTGCGAAGTTCTCGCTGATGACCAATGCCTCGAATTTGCTGCCGTCGCCGGTTACGTCTGCTTTGGCACCGTCGATTGCCTTTTCAATCTGGTCGCTGTAGTAGTCCATTCGCATGATGGAGATCTCGTGTTGCTGGATTACCCCAGTATACCGTGTGATGGTGGTGTGGCGTGCAATAGATTCGAGATGTCTTCCGTCTGCACCAGGGTCATTGCTGCAGTGGGCGGGGTGTGCAGGTTTGCTGTGCCGGATAAAAAGAGGGCCCGCGTGGCGGGCCCGATATGGGGGTGAGAACGTGACTGTTGCAAACAGGCCACGCACCTATTGTTTTAGTCGTTGTTTTAAAAAAAACAACTGAAATCGGTAACTAAATACTCAGTATGGTAAATACGTTAACAATAACTCGCGGAGTGCTGGATATTTGGCGTTTTTACGGGTCTGGTTTCAATTTTTACCGCGTTGCGTGAATCAGGGGTCTTCAAAGAAAATGTAGGACGTCGAGTAGTCACTGAACTCGAAGTAAACGCTTTCTTCATCGGGATCGACCTTACCGTTTAAATTGGCATCCATCACGCCGTAGCCAAAGCGATACGGCCGATCAACGTCACGGCTGGTACCGGTGGCAGTGGATAGTTTGTCGATTTTCATGAATCGTTTTACCAGAGTATTTCCGGCGTAGACTTCCAGCACACCGTCGGTGCCTGTCCAGTTTTGTACGGCGCGTCCCAGTTTGTTTTGTGTTTCCTGTGTGCAGGCGGCCAGACCGGCAAGTGCGATGGCGCTGATCAGGATCGTTTTTGCGTGTAGTTTCATAGAGAGGGTCCGTTATTAATCACGTTCACTAGACATTGTGTGTCGGGTGCGGCGAATTCAAGAGCGTGGCATCAGCTTGGTGTAGAATATGCCGTATCCAAACTGTCACTATACCCGTTTGAGCAAATTGATGAAAAAATACGGAATTAAAGTACGCATGCCCAGTGGTGACACCATGGCTGCGGCGCATTTGCTCGGCGAGAACTGGGAATCGTGTCGGTGGTTTTCAGATGAGCAAAAACGCAATGAAGCGTTGGCAGAGATGGAGCGGCAACCGCCTTACTACCGCAAGGGCGATGTGCCCACTGTGGTACTTGAGAAAGTCGAATCGGAGGACAACGCGGCCTAGCGCTGCTTGCGGCAGGCTGTCGCCCGCGGCTGTTTAGTGCTCGCGCCTGCCGCTGGCTACACGGCGTTTTTCGGGTAGTCAAACCAGCGCAGCGTGGCGCAATCGCGGTAGACATCTTTCCACTGGTCTATCTCAAGGTCAAAGCAAGCCAATGCGCAGGTTGGCATCTCAAGATCAGCCTGACTGCTAAGAAAATGACAGGCTGCTGACATACCCGGGTTGTGGCCTACCATCATCGCTATTGTGCAATCGGCGGTCATTTGCTCGATCTGCGTAATCAGTGCGCTGACCGGTGCTTCATAAATGCTGCGGGTAGTTGTGAGCTGATTGTTGCGCATTCCCAGGCCATGCAAATAAAGCTCAGTGGTGGCCAGTGCCCTGACAGCGGTGCTGGAAACAACGCGGTCAGGCAGCGGGCCTTTGCTGCGCAGACGCCCGGCCATCAACGGGGCATCACTTAGGCCACGTTTATTGAGTGGTCGATCGAAATCGGTCTCAGCGTCGGTTTTCCAGCTGGACTTGGCGTGGCGGGCGAGGATAAGGGTTTTCATCGTGCTTAGCCTTGTGCGGTAATCCGGAGCGCGTGAGTGGTGGTATCCGTGACCTGAACGGTTAATTTACCGGCTTGATGGTGCTTGGCGTTTGAACCGAATTAACCACGGCATCGGGATGCCCGGCGATAGAGCGGGTGGTGTCCGCTGTGTCATCCAGAGGTACCAGATCTTTTGGAATCCAGATCGTCTGACCGACTCTCAGGTTGGCGGGATTGGCAATGCGGTTGAAATCGGCGATACGGCGCCAGTTTTCGCGCTGGCGTGTGATATCCGCTGCAATCAACACCAGATTGTCGCCGGTTTTTACTGTGTACTGAATAGCGCCCAGCTGATTGCCGTAGGCGGTGCCGGGGTCTTCGGGTGTGGCGCATCCGGCTACAGCGGCAAAGGCCGCCAGCAGCGACCCGAAAAGCAGCGACCTGTGGCGATGTACCAGAGGCTGGGGGATTGATGTCTTTATTTGGGTCACTGCCGGATTCTCCTCGGTGCGATTAATTCAGTGTGCACCTGATGCCTCGTTGAGATGGCGTTTCGTCAGGCAGCGCGCCGGGCGCCGCCTGAGCAATCACAAAGATGGCCGGTCGGGTAAAAATGATACAGGGTAGGGAAATTTTAGCTGAATAGTCAGGGTACGTACCGCTAATTGATTCTGTCCGGGCAGCCGGCTCCTGCACCGGACCATTAGTTTGTCCAGGTATCCCGAAGTCCGACCACACGGTTGAATACGGCGCGGCTGTCTGTGGAATCCGGGTCGGTGACAAAATAGCCCTGACGTTCGAATTGATACACGCTGCCAACTTCAGCAGTGCTCAATGCCCCTTCGGTGCGGGCATTTTGCAGCACGCTTAAAGAATCCGGATTCAATGCGTCCATGAAGTCATCTTCGGCGATCGGGTCGGGGCGATTAAACAGACGGTCGTACACTCTGACCTCAGCGGTTGCCGAATCGTCGGCACTGACCCAGTGAATGACGCCTTTCACCTTGCGGCCCTGAGGCTTTTGACCGAGAGTGTCAGCGTCATGACTGCACCGCAGCTCGACGATATTGCCCTGGTCATCTTTGATGACTTCGTCGCAGCGGATTACGTAGCCGCTGCGCAAGCGTACCTCGCCACCCGTCGTGAGTCGCTTGAATTTTGGTGGCGGTACTTCGGCAAAATCGGATTGCTCGATGTAGAGTTCACGGCTGAAGGTGACTTTGCGAGTGCCCAGATGCTCCTGTTGCGGGTGGTTGGCGACGTCAAGCGATTCGCTGCTGCCTTCCGCCAGGGTGGTGATCACCACTTTGAGAGGTTCGAGTACGGCCATGCGACGCGGCGCAGTTTCATTGAGTTCATCGCGAATGCAGTTTTCCAGAACCAGCATCTCAATGGTTGCGGCGTTTTTAGTCACACCGATACGACGGCAGAATTCCTGAATCGACGCCGCAGAGTAGCCACGCCGCCGCAGCCCGGCGATGGTTGGCATCCGTGGATCGTCCCATCCAGCCACCTTGCCGCTTTCGACCAGCTGGATCAGCCGGCGTTTGCTGAGAATAGTGTACTCAAGGTTGAGTGGCCCGAATTCGGTTTGCTCAGGCTTGCCGCGCGGCTGGGTTTTTTCCAGCACCCAGTTGTACAATGGTCGGTGGTCTTCAAATTCCAGCGTGCACAGTGAGTGGGTAATGCCTTCTATCGCATCAGACAGACAGTGCGTGTAGTCGTAGAGTGGGTAGATATTCCATTTGTCACCAGTGCGATAGTGGTGGGTTTTTTTAATCCGGTAGATGGCCGGATCGCGCAAGTTGATGTTGCTCGAAGCCATATCAATCTTTAACCGCAGCACGTGCTCGCCTTCGTCGTAGTCGCCGTTTTTCATGCCTTCCAGCAAGGTTAGATTTTCGTCGGCACTGCGGTCACGGTAAGGGCTGTTCTTGCCCGGTTCGGTCAGTGAGCCCCGGTACTCGCGGATCTCTTCGGCACTGAGGCTGTCAACGTAGGCCAGCCCTTCTTTCACCAGAAAAGTAGCGTAGTCATACAGCTGATCAAAGTAGTCCGAGGCATAGCACAGCGACTTCCAGGTAAAGCCGAGCCAGGCAACATCACGTTTGATGGCGCTCATGTACTCTTCGCTTTCCTTGTCGGGGTTGGTGTCGTCGAAGCGCAGGTTGGTCCAGCCCTGGAATTCTTCAGCGATACCGAAATTCAGACAAATGGATTTTGCGTGGCCCAAATGCAGGTAGCCGTTGGGTTCCGGCGGGAAGCGGGTCGCCACCAGTTGGTCGTGCTTGTTCGCGGCCACATCCCGCTCAATCATGGTGCGAATGAAATGGCTTGGCGCTACGTCTGGTTCGGTCATCGTTGGAGTCTAGGGTTGCCGTTAGGTGAAAATATTGGTGATTTGTCAGTAATACAATAGTGTAAGGGGAGGCGATGCAAAAGGCCGTTACAAACTGCGCCGTATCGGCGTTAGCCGTGTCGGGTGACAATTTATTATTTAAGTGACGTTTTAAGTTTGCCCTTCCGGGCGATGTGGACTACAATTGCGAGTTCGGAGCTGGCGTAGCTCAGTTGGTAGAGCAGCTGATTTGTAATCAGCCGGTCGGCGGTTCGACTCCGTTCGCCAGCTCCAATTCTTTTCCCGCAGTGTTGTGTCAGTCGCACTGCTTTATCTCCAGACGATTGTCGTAGCACCCTGAACACTCCATCGAACTGCACTGTGTTTGCACGCAAGGTTCACTACGGAGTTTTTGGCCTGGGTTTGCAGTAGCCCGACACCGGTTGTTCCGGTGGCGTGCGTAACTGATCTGTCCCTGGAAAGCTGCAATGCGATAGCCGATGCTTTGATCAAACAGAAATGTCGCGTTTTGCTCTCTGCAATCAACCAGCGCTATCTGTCCTTGTTGCGCTGTGTAGGATGTTGGTCGCCAAAGTCATGGGGCTGACCGGGTAAAGCTGCTTCATTGCTATTTCCAGAGTATTTTATTGCCGTTGTAGTGCAGCGCTTTACTGTAAATCGCATCGATCAACGCAGGGTATAAAATCTATTCACGTCCCGGAAAACCTCGCGCCGTAGTGGCGAGCCTGGATTATCGGTTAATATCATTTGTGCCGTTAGACGCTGGCAGTCTAGATGTTATGAGTGACGGGGGTTTTGTGGCAAGTCAATTTTTCCATAGAAGCCATAGTGTATGGCGCTTGTTCAAAGACAGCGATGCCAGTTTATCGATCGGCAGATAAGCCACGTTGAATTTTTATAGTTGATGCGCGCGAGGACGGCTGCCCGGGCGCTGAACTTACACCGCGATCGATCGGCTACAATTGACGGCAAGCGGTTAGCGGATCCGGGTTTCTGCCGGAACGCTTCAATGGGTCAGTTCAGTGGAATACCGTTATTGTCTTTGCCGCTCTGGTATCCGGCAGACAGTAGCTCATAGCGCTGACCAATTCGTGTGATTTGTGCGGAAACTGTATCATCGGCGGCACTGGCTGCCAGTTTGCGTATGTTGTGACTGGTCCAGAATTCGTTTTCTTTTTGATACTGCCCCGGCTCTACATTAAACACCGCTTTGAGTATTTTCAGATCGTGGGGGATCGCGAAAGCATCGCGGGAGTCTTCGTGACTGAAAAAATAATAGAAGTTGTCAAAGCCGGTCCAGGTGATAGCAGACAGGCACAGGCTGCAGGGTTCGTGGGTTGTTAAAAAAATCAGCTCTGCGGGATCAGGGCGGTCTTCGGCCGGCATTTCGTAGTAGCGTTTTAAGGTGTGCATCTCGCCGTGCCAGAGCGGATTTTCCAGCTCATTGTTGGTTTCGGCCAGCAGCGTGCTGTAGTCACTTTTACGCAGCAGTGCCGCACCGAAAATTTTGTTGCCGGCGGCAACCCCGGCGGTGGTCAGGGGCAGGATATCGTTTTCGATAGTATCCAGTAGTCGTTGCAGCAGGTGACCGTTGTTAGTATTGGACATGATGACCAGCGTGGTTGTGAATTGGCTAGTTTACCGAGTTCACTGGTCTTTTGAGAAATAGATGTCGCAGAATGATTGCGGCGTGTCATTGTGCCTGTTGCTGCACGGTTAGCCAAAATCCAGATATTCGCGTAAGTACAGCTTGTAGGATTTCATCACTTTCTCGATGTAGCGCTGGGTTTCAGGGTAGGGTGGCACGCCGTTGTATTTTTTTACCGTGCCGGGGCCTGCGTTGTAGGCGGCCAACGCCAGTACAAGGTTGTTGTCGTACAGGGAGATCAGCTCGCTTAAATATTGAATACCACCGCGCAGGTTTTGCTCGGCATCGAAGGAATCTGTTACCCCCAGAGATTTTGCGGTCGGCGGCATGAGTTGCATCAATCCTTCGGCGCCGGCAGGGGAGACCGCTTTTTGATCAAAGCACGATTCGTTTTTAACCACCGCTTTCACCAGTTTTTCGTCAACACGGTACTCATGTGCATATTTGCGAATGCTAGAATCAAAGCGCAGTTCCCGGCTGAGCATTTTTTCGGCAGACAAGCCATTGCATCCTGCTGAAGGCGTAGCGCGCCCGCGAACTGAAACCAGCTTGAAGCGACCGGTATCCTGAGCATCGGGTTTGACGTTGGTATACCACACAGTACCGTCAACTTCCTTGTACACGTAGGTCTTCTCTGCAAGTGCGTTCTGGCTGACCAGACTCCCCAGCAGATACAGTCCCGTCAGTGCCAGTGGTAACTTGGATATCACTGGAAATCCTCCGGTAAGTCTATGAATAATAAAGTTGTCG
>CALKXD010000161.1 GCA_938003855.1 uncultured Granulosicoccaceae bacterium
GAATTTCTTAAACCTCGTATTGTTGATGTTTCAGCAACAAACGAGTGCCACGCAAAGGTGACTCTCGAGCCACTGGAACGTGGTTTTGGACACACATTAGGTAATGCACTTCGACGTATATTGCTTTCTTCCATGCCAGGCGCGGCAGTGGTGGAAGCTGAAATCGAAGGGGTACTTCATGAGTACACCACGATAGAAGGTGTGCAGGAAGATGTGCTCGACATACTGCTGAACCTGAAAGAAGTTGCCATAGTTCTTCATTCCAAAGACGAAGCAAACCTGACGCTGAAGAAGAAGGGGCCAGGGGTAGTTACGGCTGGTGACATCACCGTCGATCATGATGTCGAGATCAAAAATCCCGAGAAGGTAATTTGCAATCTCACTAAGAGTGGTGAAATCTCGATCACTATGCGTGCGATGGGTGGCCGTGGGTATGAACCTGCAACCCAACGTACCGTAGCGGAAGGGGAAAACCGTCCGATTGGGGCACTTCAGCTTGATGCGTCCTTCAGCCCGGTGTCTAAGGTGGCCTACAACGTCGAGAGCGCTCGTGTGGAGCAGCGTACTGACCTTGACAAGCTGATTATTGATCTTGAGACCAATGGTACAATTGATCCGGAAGAGGCGATCCGCAAGGCTGCGACAATTCTGCAGGACCAGCTCGCTGTTTTTGTAGAACTCGAAGCAGAGACCGGCGAAGAGAAAGTCGACGAGACTACTTCTGATATCGACCCGATTCTGCTCAGACCAGTGGATGATCTTGAGCTAACGGTACGTTCGGCTAATTGTCTGAAAGCGGAAAATATTTACTACATCGGCGATTTGATTCAACGCACTGAAGTGGAGTTGTTGAAAACACCGAATCTCGGTAAAAAATCGCTCACAGAAATAAAAGACGTGCTCGCTCAACAGGCGTTGTCACTCGGTATGAGGCTTGAAAACTGGCCGCCACCGGAATTGGCGCGTCCCCGCGAAGGCATGAAAAAATAATAGGTCTTGCTTAAGCAAAGGCCGTTTCCAAGTTATTAAGGGTATGAGATGCGACACGCTAAAAGTGGTCGAAAACTAAATCGCAATAGTAGTCACCGAAAAGCCATGTACAAGAATATGGCAACTTCGTTCTTGAATCACGAGGCGATCAAAACGACTTTGCCGAAGGCAAAAGAATTGCGACGTGTGGTAGAGCCGTTGATCACCATGGGCGGTGAAGACAGCGTCGCTAACCGCAGATTGGCCTTTAGCCGGTTGCGTGACAAGGAAGCGGTAGGAAAACTGTTTTCTGAACTGGGCCCACGCTTTAAAGATCGTCCGGGCGGGTACACCAGGATACTGAAATGTGGTTTCAGACCTGGCGACAAAGCACCGATGGCGATCATCGAGCTGGTCGAAAAAACGGAAGAGTCACCCGCTGCTGATTAATGGCGCGCGGTGTTGATTTTGAAAAGGCCCGAAAGGGCCTTTTTTTATGGTCCATATTAAGTAATTAGAATGTGCCTTCGAGTCGGCTATTGACGAGAATTTCTGCCACCGACGCATCGTTCGGCAACGATAAAGCGTAGGCAATCGTACCAGCAACGGCAGCTGGACTGATCTTGAACTCGCCGTCCGGAGTGGCGATATCTGAGACCATATCGGTATCGACCAGCCCGGGGCAAATTGCTGTGGCGCGCAAACCGCTCTGCCAGTTGTGCTGGCGAATAGCGTGGGTTAACGACATGGCTGCGAATTTTGAGGCACAGTAACCAAGATTGCCGCTGCCAAAAACGCGCTTCCCGGATAATGACGCTACGTTAATCACGCGACCGTGTCCGCTGGCCTGAAGATCGGGCAGCGTGGCTCTGACTAATTTTAAGGGGCCTTTGAAATTCACGTTCCACATGGTATCCATGTCGTGGTCAGAGCCGGCTTCAAGGCTTGCCTTTATCATTACTCCGGCATTTAATACGACCGCGTCAATAGCACCAAAGTGATGACGAGTGGCCGCTGCCCAATCGATCGAAGATTGTTCCACCGTGGCGTCCCATGAGTGGAGCATGACGTTGCCGTCAAAGTTGCGTGCCTCGAGAGTTCCGGTGTCGCGTGCACCCAGGCTTATTCGATAGCCCTGTGCAGACAGTGCCTGTGCGGTGGCAAGGCCAATACCACGGTTCGCTCCTGAAATCATCACTACCCGGTTGTCTGGTCTAAGCACAGTCGTTGAGCTCCATTGCCTTGATCTCAACCACAGCATACCCTATCCGACCAAATGGATCATTGAGTTGATTATGCTAGAGCAATCGCTGGCGTTCGCCTTTTTTGCGTTCGCTGCATCCGTTACCCCTGGCCCGAATAACGTGGTGCTGACTGCAACGGGAGCACAAGTGGGTATGCTGCGCGGGTTTCCCACACTGCTTGGTATTACTGTGGGCTTTGCCGTGATGGTTTTTTTATTGACCTATGGCGTCGGTTCGGCATTTCTGGAGCAGCCTGCGTTTATGCAGATACTCCGGGTTGTCGGTATCGTGATGCTGGTGTGGCTATCGTGGCAGATAGCGTTTGCGCCGGTGGAAGGCGAAGTGCCGGGCCAGGTCTCCCTGCTAAGGCCTCTGGGGTTTGTCGGCGGGATGTTGTTCCAATGGGTCAATCCGAAAGCCTGGCTGGTGGTAGCGACTGCCATATCAGCTTACATGGTACCTGGCTATACAGCGTTCGCTCAGGCGTCGACATTTGCAACAGTGTTTTTTGTTGCCGGAGTGTTGGGATGTCTGCCCTGGCTGGCGTTTGGTGCTGTGATGAATCGAGTACTGAAAACGCCCAGAGCTGCGAGGTTCTTTAACTATGCGATGGGCGCTCTGCTGCTTGCCACCTTACTGCTGATCGTGAGATAACTTCAGTCACTGGAACCAGACATTGATGGCGTTATGTTTTCCCGGTAAACAACGGCCTGTGCCGATCGGGCTCTAGCCGATTGAAGTTCTCGACAGACATTAAACACGGTCGATCAAGCTCAGGTACCGGCAACGGTGTCTTTTCAGTGGCCTGAGATTCCGGTGTCTATCGTATACGTCGTAGGTGATCGTCACGCCTTACTCGATGCTACTGGAGGCGGTTTTGCAATCAAGTGGCGGGTCGACTTTTCGTCAGACTTGCCGAGCCAACCACTGGCGTCAGTGGAAACTTTAACTGTTGCCGGCTCAGATCGTCGGCATTCAGGTGCTTTTACGGACGACCTTCTTTTTGGCTTTGGCTGCCTTTTTCTTTGCTGTGTTTTTGCGCGGTGTTAACAATCGCTTTAAATAGAGGCCAGTGGCCGATGCTTTATTACCGGCTATTTGTTCCGGAGTGCCGGTGGCCACAATTTGCCCGCCACCATCTCCACCATCAGGCCCAAGGTCGATAATCCAATCACAGGCTTTTATGACGTCGAGGTTATGTTCAATCACAATAATAGTGTTGCCACGGTCGCGCAGGCTTTGCAGTACTTGTAGCAGTTGCCCGATGTCATAGAAATGCAGGCCGGTGGTTGGTTCATCGAGAATGTATAGCGTCTGGCCGGTATCGCGTTTAGACAACTCGCGGGACAGTTTGATTCGTTGTGCTTCACCGCCGGACAAAGTGGTGGCTGATTGTCCGAGTGTGATGTAGGACAAACCGACGTCTTGCAGGGTTGTCAGTTTTTTTGCGATCGCCGGTACCGGTTTGAAAAATTCACAGGCCTCGTCAACCGTCATATCGAGCACTTCTGAGATGTCTTTTCCTTTGTATTTGATGTCGAGTGTTTCGCGACCGTAGCGCTTACCATCGCAAATATCGCAGGTCACATAGACGTCTGGTAGAAAATGCATTTCCACTTTAATTAAGCCGTCGCCCTGGCAGGCTTCACAACGCCCGCCCTTGACATTAAAGCTGAAGCGCCCTGGTTGATAGCCTCGTGATCGCGCCTCCTGTGTGGACGAAAAAAGGTCTCTCACGAGCGAAAATATCCCCACGTAAGTGGCTGGATTCGAGCGTGGGGTGCGTCCGATCGGTGTTTGATCGATGTCGACGATGCGGTCAATTTGCTTTAACCCGTCAATGCTGTCTACCGGCGCCGGTTGCGTATTGGCCCGGTTGAGCAACTGGGCCACATAGCGGTAGAGGGTGTCGTTGATTAAGGTGGATTTGCCTGAACCTGAAACACCGGTGACGCAGGTAAACAATCCAATGGGCACGTCGATACTGACGTTCTGCAGGTTGTTGCCTTGCGCACCGACAATACTGATGAGCTTTTTTTTGTTCACCGGTGTGCGGGCTGGAATCGGTATTGATTTTCGTCCGGACAGATAGTCGGCGGTGAGTGATGCTTTATTGCTTATCAGTTGCTCCGGGGGGCCTTCGGCGACCACCGCGCCACCTGCAGCGCCTGCACCGGGTCCGATATCAACGACATAATCGGCTATTCGGATAGCGTCTTCATCGTGCTCGACAACAATTACCGTGTTGCCTAGGTCACGCAGGTACACCAGCGTTTCGAGAAGCTTGTCATTGTCGCGCTGATGTAAACCGATTGACGGTTCATCCAGTACATACAAGACGCCCATTAACCCGGCGCCTATCTGACTGGCGAGTCGGATGCGCTGTGATTCCCCACCCGACAAGCTGCCGGCGCGTCGATCAAGTGAGAGATAATCCAGTCCCACGTTCAATAGAAATTTCAAGCGCAGATTAATTTCGAGCAGAATTTTCTCACCAATCTCAAGCTTGTTGCCGGTCAGGTGGAGGTTGTCGATCAGGGTTTTGGCCTGCGCGATGGTCAGCGCTGAAATTTCCGGAAGCGAGTGGTCGTCAATAAAGACATGTCGTGCTGCCTGATTTAATCGCGAGCCATGGCAGGATTTACACGGACGACTGGAGAGGTACTTTGAAATTTCGGTTCGTACTGCAGTTGATTCGGTTTCTTTGTAACGTCGAGCAAGGGTATTGAGTATGCCTTCAAACTTGTGCTTGCGGGATCGTGTGCGACCCTTGGCAGTTTTGTGTTTGAATTCGATTGCCTTGCCACCACTGCCATTCAGGATGACCTCCTGATGCTCTTTAGCGATTGATGCGAAAGGTGCGTCGACATCAAAGCCATAGTGCTTTGCCAGTGATGTCACCATCGAGAAATAGAAGTTATTGCGTTTGTCCCAACCACGGATTGCGCCCTCCGTCAGGCTTTTCGAGGTGTCGGTAATTAATTTATCGGAGTCTATGAACTGATCTGCTCCGAGGCCGTCACAGGTAGCGCATGCCCCCTGTGGGTTGTTGAAGGAAAACAGTCTTGGCGTTAGCTCAGCCACAGAGTGGTCGCATACCGGGCAGGAGTATTTACTGGAAAAAATCAATTCTCCAGCGGTTGTTTCGTCGTCCATCGGGGACAACACAGCGATACCATCTGCCAGTGCCAGGGTGGTTTCCAGGGACTCGGCTAACCGCAGGCGCAGATCACTCTTGATACGAAATCGGTCGACGACGGCTTCAACCGTATGCTTACGGCGCGCATCGAGTTTGATGTTGTCGTCAAGTGGATGAACTTCACCATCGATACGCACGCGTACAAAACCCTGTGATCTTAGTTCGGAGAGTAGCTGGGTGTGCTCACCTTTTCGATCCTGCACCACGGGGGCGAGCAGCATCATTTTGCTGCCTTCCGGCAGAGACAGCGCCTGATCTATCATTTGAGAGATCGTCTGTGCGCTTAAGTCCAGATTGTGTTGCGGGCACCTCGGGGTGCCGATACGCGCAAACATCAGCCGCAGGTAGTCGTTTATCTCGGTGATAGTTCCAACGGTGGAGCGAGGGTTGTGGCTGGTGGATTTCTGCTCGATAGCAATTGCCGGCGACAGACCCTCGATGGTATCCACGTCAGGTTTGTCCATTACCGACAGAAATTGTCGGGCGTAGGCCGACAAGGACTCGACGTAGCGCCTTTGGCCTTCTGCAAAAATGGTGTCGAAGGCGAGAGAGGATTTGCCGGACCCGGACAACCCGGTAATGACGATTAGTTTGTCGCGAGGTAAGTCGAGGTTGATGTCCTTCAGATTGTGCGTGCGAGCACCGCGTATCTTGATCTCACTCATTCGATGCTGGTCTGTGTTGGTGTCACTCGGGAGTCGAAGTCCGCCGTGGGGCAAGTTGTTGCGGGGCCGACGTGCTGCTGCGTTTGCGCTGATTATCGTAGTACTATACCTTGATAATACGCTGTCGACACACCACGTGTATTCTAACGTGAGCGGACGCTGCAACAACCCCGGCCAAGTGCCATCAACCACTAGATTTTTTTGGACATCTCTTCTCAGTGACAGCATTTACATCGACTGAACGACGCGCTGCCGCCTCACTCAGCCTTGTCTACGCCACGCGTATGATGGGTTTGTTCCTGTTACTGCCCGTGATGAGCATTCTGGGGCAGGACCTCGGCGGTGCCACTCCGGTGCTGATCGGTCTGGCACTGGGGGTCTACGGTTTGTGTCAGGCGTTGTTTCAGATTCCGTTTGGGCTGGTGTCAGACCGCATCGGGCGCAAGCCGGTGATTTACTTTGGGCTGTTGGTGTTTGTCGCCGGTAGTCTGGTGGCGGCGGCATCCGATTCGATCTGGGGTGTTATTGCCGGTAGGGCTCTGCAGGGCGCTGGAGCCATTTCCGCCGCTGTGATGGCGCTGGCAGCAGATTTGTCGCGGGATGATCAGCGCACCAAAATGATGGCCATTATTGGAGCGTCTATCGGACTCTCGTTTATCCTGTCAATTATGCTGGGTCCGCTGTTGATGAACAGCATGGGATTGACCGGTATCTTTTTAGTGATCGCGGTGCTTGGTGTTGTTGCTGCGTTGCTGGTTCGGTTCATTGTGCCACAGCCGCCTTCACCGGGGCACAATAGAGAAGTATCGGTGATCGCCAGTGATCTGGGTGCCATTCTAAAAAATCCCCAGCTGCAACGTCTCGACATTGGCATTTTGCTGTTACATCTGTTGATCACCGCCACTTTTGTGTGTGTGCCGCTCGGCTTGCTGGAGCGTGGTATTCCAGCCACTGAGCATTGGATGGTTTATCTTACCGCTTGCTTCGGGTCTTTGCTGATAATGGTGCCGCTGATCGGGCTGAGTGAAAAGGCACTGGGGATTCGCCGGGTCATGATGATTTCGATTATCGGTTTGGCGATTGCCGAGGTTTGCATTGCGATGGTGGGGAATCAATGGTGGCTGGTTGTTTTGGCCATTACGTTGTTTTTTGGTTTTTTGAACGTTCTCGAGTCTATGCTGCCATCGCTGGTATCGCGGATAGCTCCGGTCGCTTCGCGTGGTAGTGCGATGGGTGTGTACTCAACCAGTCAATTCACCGGAGCGTTTCTCGGCGGTGTGCTTGGTGGCTGGACCTACGGTGAATTCGGGCTGGGAACAGCACATCTGATGCTGGGCGCGTTAACGTTGCTTTGGCTGTTGGTGATCAGAGGCATGCAGGAGCCGGTGCGCACGGCAAGCTACCAACTACGGCTGGATCAATTGCCGGTGTCTGCAGTCGCTGACACATCAGCGCTTGAAGCGACGATCCGCTGCGCAAACGGTGTGGTTGATGTATCGGTTATAGCCGATGAAGGGGTCGCCTATCTGAAAATCAATCGCAAGTTATTTGACGAAAAAACGCTGATCGCCAGCCTGGCGTTATAACCACACCGGTCATCTTGCTGTCACATAGGCGACAACCCGCCATCTGTCAGGCTATCGAGGTGCCGCGTCGGTGATGAGGAATTAAAAACCGCTTAGCGAAGTCAGCCGAGGGGATCGCGCGGGAACTGAAAAATCCCTGGTAGATATCACATCCGTGCATCATCAGGAAGTCGAGCTCTTCCTGATTATCGACACCTTCGGCAATCACGGTTTTACCCAGCTTGTGGGAAAGATCGATTATCGATGTGGTGATTGCCTTGTTCTCTTCGCAGGCGAATAAGTTATCAACAAAAGATCGATCAATTTTTATATGATCAATCGGGTGTTTTTTCAAATAAGAGAACGATCCATACCCGGTGCCGAAATCGTCCAGCGCCAGTTTCACGCCAAGTGCTTCGATTTTATGTAGCAGATTGCTATCGCCTACATACTCGTCTAACAAGATTGACTCGGTGATTTCGAGCACAAGGTACTCTGGACGCAGTGATGATTCATTAAGAATCGTTTTCAGTTTCTGTAGGAAAGTTCTGTCGTGTAGCTGAATGCTTGACACATTCACTGATACTGTCGTTAGAGTCTGCGGGAACTCCCGATGCCATTGAGCCTGCATGTGGCAGGATTGCGAAAGTACCCATTCCCCCACCTGATTTATCAGCCCGCGGTCTTCAAGCAGCGGTACGAATACGGTCGGAGAAATAGTCCCGACTTCGGGGTTGTGCCAGCGCAGCAATGCCTCGGAGCCGATTATCCTGTTAGTACGGATATCCTGTTGTGGCTGGTAGTGCACTTTGAATTCTTTGCGGGCCAGCGCCATATGCAACAGGCTGCCGACAGTCAAGCGTGCTCGATTGTCTGCGGTTAGACGATGGCTGTAGTATTTAGCGGTTCCGCCGCTGGCCTTTTTTGCATCGTACATGGCGATATCTGCCCGCCTGATCAGCCCGTCCGCGTTGATGCCGGCCTTGGATAACGCAATGCCGACACTGGCAGTGACAAAGACGGTCTCATCGTTGATGACAATCGGTTTTTTTATTTCTGCCATGATTCGATCAACGGCGCATTCAGCGCGCGCAGTGCTATTACTGCAACGGATTATGGCGGTAAATTCGTCGCTGCCTAATCTGGCCAGCGTATCGCCCGCGTCGAGGCAGTTGCCAATTCGCTGACTGATTTCCATTATCAGGTGATCGCCGGGGTGGTAACCTAGCGTATCGTTGACGAGCTTGAATCCATCCAGATCGATAAATATCAAAGCCAGTTTATTATCCTGATCGGGTGACTCGTTTAGCGCATGCTGTAGGCGTCGCGTCAGCAAAGTGCGGTTAGGCAGCTTGGTCAGAGGGTCGTAGAGGGATAGTTGCAACAAACTGGCGCTGGTATTTCGGGATTCTGTGACATCGGTAAATGTGCCCAGGCAACCACTAAATTGTCCGTTGTCTGCAAAAACAGGCTGAGCCCGCCAACTAACCCACCGTTGCTGTTGAGAACCTGATTGCAGCCGGCATTCCTCGTAATATTGTTTTCTGTGGCTGATGGCGTCACTAAAGCCTGCCTGGACCTGATGGCGATCATCACGGTGTATCGTGTTCAGCCACTTTGCCGGCGATAAGTCGGTATCACTGGCAGCCGCCATGTTCCGCCAGCCGTGGCTGACGTAGATGCATTTTGCGTTGGTATCCAACAACACAATTCCGAGCGAATCCAGCGTGCCGAGAATTTGCTCAGGTAAAGAAGAGTCGATGTTTCCGGTATTTCGGTTTTTCAGCTTGGCGAGCAGGGTTGTCAGCAAAGATCCGGGCCATGAGGTGTGCTTTGGCCGACTGCAGGATGTCTTAGAGCCGCTGGTGATAGTTTGCGAATTGTCTAGTACCAACGGTTCAGGCCCTGTTTGGGGTAAATTGTTACTGTTGCACGCGCTTAGCGCATTACAAGAGGACATTTATGCCTAAAAGTTAGTTCGATTGCGGAATATGTCAACGCAGACGTGAGAGAATGTGGCTACATATATAGGCAGGTAATGCGAGAGATCGTGTGAATTATGTTCTTGACTAGTCTATTTTGGTGATGCGGCTCTATATTGTTGTCAACCCGAACTGAAGCGGTCAGTTATCAATTAAAGGGATTAAGTAAGGTGCTCCGGTCAGTTTCAGTAGAACCTTGCCGGGTAGATTGTGTCGGATTGTAAATCATCAGTGAAACCAAACCGGGATACTAAGCGATGGCGAAACAAAGCCGTTAGACGGGCACACATGATGCGAAGTGGGTAGGACAGTAGAGGTAACTACAAGACAACCGAAATGAAAACACAATCTGACTTAAATAAAATATTTCGGCTCCTGACACTAACGGCATTGGTCGTTGGGGGCGGAGTGGCTCAGCAGGTGGTTGTACACGCGTCTGAGAAACAGGACCACACGGTAATTGTCCGCTCCGCGCAATCTGTCGGGGAGATAGTTGAGTCCGAATTGCAATCCCGGCAGTTTGCCAGGCAAATCGCGGATTACAACGGGATCGCCACCGTTGGCACTTTGCTGCCAGCCGGGGCGGTTTTACAGATACCCCGACCCTATATGGACGCTATAGAATTTGGCAGTATAGTGTTCGTCAAAGGCGATGTGACGCATACCAAGACCGATATTGTGGTAAACCCACCGAATAAGGGCGCAGCTATTAATACCGGCGATATCATTCGCACCGGCTCCGATGGTTTTGTGAGTTTAAGCTTCAACTCTGGCGCAAGAGTTAACCTGCAGCCCGACAGCGAGGTCAGGGTCAAGCACATTGATTGCCCCAACAGCGCTGCCCGATGTGTTATCTCACTCGATGCCACTAAAGGCATGCTGTCCAGTGAAGTGACACCTCGCGGTAAAGGCGAAGTTCCTATTCAATTTTCCGTTGATACGCCATTCTTGTCGGCGGCGGTTCGTGGTACGGCTTTCTATGTGGACGTCGAGCGCTCGGTAAATCGAATCGGTGTCACTAAGGGGTTGGTCGCAACCGATAGCGGCGGCAGCAACTTTGATTTACCCAAGGGGCAAGGTCTGTCGGCCAGTGCTGATGCTGCGCCAGCACAGATTGACTTGCTGAAGGCACCGCAACTGCTGGTGGATACAGGCTCCTGGTTGATGAGTTCTGAAGATATTATTGCCTGGGAGAATCTCGACGGTGCGTCCAGCTATGAGGCGACTATCGCCACTGACCAGGATATGTCACAGACAGTCGCCGTGCATCGCAGCGATGAACCGGTCTATCAGCCGGAACTTACCACCGGTGAGTATCATCTGACGCTGGCTGGAATAGATGCTCAAAACTTCGTTGGCTTACCGGTTAAACGCAAGCTTCATTACGCAGAGATCACCGACGCTGAGCAGCCGCAGCTCAATATCGAACGTCGCGAGGGCGTGATTGAGATCTCGATGGACGCTTACGATGGTCCTGCCCAATTGTTGATCGGCAAGTCCATTGACGGGACGGCCTACCAGGTGCAATCGATAGACTCAATGTCTGACACAATCCGGCTGAATCTCGCTGAAGATGAAAGCTGGGTGTTTCGTTTGCGCAAAGTACACGGTCCCCTGGCGGTGTCAGTCTACAGCAACTACTACGTGCTAAGCGGTGCCGAATAGTAGTACCCTGACAACCGGAACCACCGTCAGGAAAGACTATTGAACCCCAAACTTCGTAACGCGGCACTGGCAGCAATGGTGCTGCTGGTGCTGGCGTCCGGCCTTTGGCTGGCATTGCGACCTGCATCGGTTGCTGACATTCCAATCAACAGTGACGTAACCGATTCGCTGCAGGAAGGCGTGCATTTTCGTGTGCTGAAAAACCCACCGGCGAAAACGGATTCGACAGTTACCGTCAGTGAGTACTTCTGGTATGGCTGTCCGCACTGCCGTTCGTTTGAGCCGCATGTGCATCGGTGGCAGCAATCCAGTGCGGACGATGTCACCCTTAAGCAGGTGCCCGTGGTGTGGAATGACATGGCGCGTCTGCATGCTGCAACCTATTACGTCGGGCTTGGGGCAGAAAACAGTGACAAGCTGCATCAGCGGCTGTTTGACCAAATTATAGATATCCGCACGGTGCGCAACGTTGAAGTGCAAAAAAAGCAGCTCGCCGTTCTGTTCGCAGAGCACGGCATCTCTGCCGAAGCCTTTAACGAGGCACTTGCATCTGATGCAGTCCTCGATCAGGTAGCGGCCGCAGAAAAAGCCATGCGAGATGCTGAAATTTCATCGACACCCTCTATGGTGGTCGATAATCGCTGGGTGGTGCTAAATAATGAGCAGGTTGGTGAAATTGGCGTATTCAATGTTATCGATGCGCTGATCGAACGCGCCCGAAAGCTCTGACACCAGGGCAGCGGTCGCTGCTCTGGAGACCGCCCGCTGGCGGCTAGACCTTCAGGGCTGTGGTGTATTTCAGGCACTCCATTGATAAGCTCGAGGTGACGTTATGCAATTTGACACGGGATATCAGCTCTTTGTATACACGGTCAAAGTCCCCGGTGCTCTCGACGCGCACCTTTAGCAGATAGTCAATGTCACCTGTCATTCTGTGTGCTTCCAGAATTTCCGGTAGCTGCTGAATCGCTGCGGCAAATTCAGTGAGCCAACCGGGTTCATGCTCGTCAGTTTTCACGGCGACAAAGAAGGTTTCTGCCAGCCCCAGTGACACTGGATTCAGCAAGGCAACCTGTTTTTCAATCACCCCCTGTTTTTTGAGTTTCTGCACTCTCGACCAGACCGGGGTTTTCGAGGATCCTATTTTTTTTGCCAAAGCGTCCATTGAAACGGAGGCATCCTGCTGGATTTCACGGAGGATTTTCCGATCCAGTTCATCGAGTTTTAACATTGTTCTATTTTATTGCCTAATGCTGGAATATAGTAACGATTAATGCCCGTTGATATCGAGTATA
>CALKXD010000162.1 GCA_938003855.1 uncultured Granulosicoccaceae bacterium
AGGTGGTCAATGACACATGCCCCTGACAAACCGTATAAACTTCATATATATCTGTTGGTTATGTAGTTAAGTCGTGTTAGCAAGAAGATTAGCACAATTGGTTTTGCCAATACACGTGACGGTTATTTGATAGGGAAAACCAATAAATAGGATAAGTATATTGAATGATTCCCGGCAAGCTCGCCGGTGTCAAACAGCGATTTTTCCGATACCCGTTATTGGAATAGCGCAAAACCACTACAAAAAACAGGAATATTAATGAAAGTTGGTATCGTAGGCTGGCGCGGTATGGTCGGTTCTGTCCTCTTGCAACGCATGCAGGCAGAAGGAGATTTTGATCACATTTCACCGGTCTTTTTTACAACCTCGCAGACGGGAATGCCCGGCCCGGAGATTGGCGGCAGTCAGCCACTGCAGGATGCCCACGATCTCACCGCCCTGGCCAGCCTGGATGCAATTATTACCTGCCAGGGCGGCGATTACACCCGTGACGTGCATCCGGCCCTTAGAGCAAGTGGCTGGAATGGTTACTGGATTGATGCCGCATCTGCATTGCGTATGGAAGACAGTAGTCGGATCATTCTAGACCCAGTCAATAGCGAGGTAATTGATACTGCGCTGGATGATGGTGTGCGTGACTTCATTGGTGGCAATTGCACGGTAAGTCTGATGATGATGGCGCTTGGCGGTCTGTTACGTACCGATCTCATCGAGTGGGTCAGTGCAATGACCTATCAGGCGGCGTCCGGTGGCGGCGCGCGAAGTATGCGGGAATTGATCTCGCAGATGGGCGTTCTGCACAGCTCGGTTGAGAAGAGTCTGGTCGAGGCAGACAGTGCCATCCTCGACATCGATTCAGACATCACTACCGCACTCCGATCATCGGGCTTACCAACCACCGAATGCGGCGCGGCGCTGGCGGGTAGTCTTATTCCTTGGATTGATGCGGATCTGGAAAACGGTCAGAGCAGGGAAGAATGGAAGGCACAGGCTGAAACCAACAAAATCCTTGGCAAAGGTGCCGCCGATATCATACCGGTTGACGGTATCTGCGTGCGTGTCGGAGCGATGCGCTGCCACTCGCAGGCGTTGACGATAAAACTGCGAGAGGATCTTCCTCTGGCGGAGATTGAGCAGATACTTGACTCCGACAACGAGTGGGTCGATGTCGTCGCCAATACCAAAACGGCGTCGATTGCGCAGCTATCTCCAGCTGCGGTCAGTGGCACGTTGTCGGTGCCTGTTGGGCGGTTGCGAAAACTCAACCTGGGTCCGGGCTATTTGTCGGCGTTTACCGTTGGTGATCAGCTTCTGTGGGGGGCTGCCGAGCCGTTAAGAAGAATGATCCGGATATTGCTTGAGCGCTAGTGTGCAATATTCTGCTGACAGCCCGCGGGCCGTCGCAGATCCCTCTTTTTAGGCGCCGTTGTGTCCACAATGGTGAGTGCTCGCTGATTGCAGGCTGTTCAGGCTGTAGCCAACCCCGATATGTAACTTATTGAAACGTATTTCAGGGTTGCTGCCTGTCAGCGTGTCTTAGTCTTTACTACTGGTAATAATGCGACACGCGCGCGTCTGAACGGTTGCGGGTTCACGTAACTGGCGCGCTGTGTTCTGTAGAAGGGCCGGTCAGCCGGTTTTTCTCAGTTTGCCGGCTTTTTAAAATTGCTAAGAAATGTGCAGTGCTGTTGCCTAATCGGGTAGGTCGTACTATACCAAGTGGGGACAAAGTTTTAACAGTCGCCGGGGTGAGTCCTTAATGGGGGGCCGGTGACCGTTGATCTAAAAATAAGAAGCTATAATACCGACAGTTGTGTCGGGTGTATCAGAAGTTGGCGGGCAGTTACCTTTTCCATCGTTGCCGCGACGAGGGAGAGCAAACACGATTGACCACTCAGGTACATTCCGATCTGACAAAAGCTTTGAGCATAAACAAGAGATCGAATAATTGTGCGTAAACTAGCAATTGCAGCCGCTGTAAGCATTGGCCTAGGAACATATTCCGCGAGTAGTATCGCATTGGGTCTGGGTGAGATTGAGATGTACTCAACGCTCAATCAGACGCTTGATGCAGAAATAGGTATTCTTTCCGCTTTGCCAGCGGAAATTGACGGACTGGCCGTCAGGCTTGCGCCGCTGGAGTCATTCTCGCGTGCGGGTCTGGACCGTCTGCCGATACTGTCGGCGATGCAATTTCGTGTCGAACGCCGTCCCGATGGACAGCCAGTCGTTAAAATAACCAGCGACGTCCCCGTTGTTGAGCCGTTTTTAAACTTTCTATTGACCGTAGATTCACCGCTTGGCCAGCGTCTGGTGCGTGAGTATACCGTGCTGCTCGATCCGCCGGTGTTTACGGCGCAGCGCTCGACTGCCGGTATAGCCAATATCCCTGAATCAACTGCTATCGATATAGAGAAAGAAATCGGCGCTTCAACGCCTATTGAACGCGTGCTTAACAACCCGGGCCCCGCAGTAACGGCTAACTCGGTAAACAGTAGTGGTGGGGTCGCAGTTGATCTGTCTAACGAACTAATACCAACCCCGGGCATAAATAACGCGGTCGATTTCTCGGCCGGTGAGGAAGTAGTTCTCAATCTTGACGACATAGCCGGTATCTCTACCGGAGAGCCGGATATCGTTGAAACAGCGCCGGTTGCGGATCCGGTGTTAACCGATGCGCCCCAGGGTGAGGTCGTTATTCTGGACAGGGAATTGATTGTCTCCGATAACGGCGGCGTCGGTGCCCAGCTCCTTCCTCAGCCATCGGTCGATAGCGGCACAATACCTTCTGACGCTATTTTTACCGGTGAAATCAATGTAAGCGGCGATCAGCCGGTCGCATTTGACGAGGAAGCCGGGCAACTGATAGCGCTCGAACAGGAACTGGCCAACGACGGTATTGTCGCGTCGGATCAGGGTGAACTGGGTGGCGTGAGCGTCTCGCTGGATACTATCAGCGATGGTGGCGGTGCCATTTTCGCGGATGATGGTGCTCCTGTTGCAACCTCGGCGGTGGATGCCCTGGCTGGTGAGATCGGCGAAGATACCCTCACCACGGTTACCGGTGGTTTGGAAGTCGACTTGAGCGAGTTACTGCCACGCCAGCAGCCCGTTGGTCAGGATTTGGTCCCGGTCGCTGTGGCGGTAGATGATGCTGACGAAGGCACGGTAGTTGATTTTTCCAGCGTTGCGGTAGCACAAGAGGGTGCGGTAACCGTCGATATTCAATCGCTGGGTTTTGGTGATGAGATTGATTTGAGTGGTTCACTGGCAAGCGAGGCGGCAATTTCCAGCACAGCATCTGCCGGTGGAGCCGGGTCCTATACCGTACAGCCGAGTGATACGCTTTGGAGCATTGCCCGTCGCAACAAACCTGCAGGCTACACAACACAACAAATGATGGTGGCGTTGCTGCAAGCCAACAGTGGTGCTTTTATCGACGGCGACATGAATCGCCTTCGCAATGGCGCATCACTGGCAATGCCGGACGACAGTGATCTGTCCAGTACCAGCAACGTAGAAGCGGTTGCGGCCGTGCGCGAACAAACCAGCGCACAGACAGTGGCAGCGCCGACCGACAATATTGTCCGCTCTGAACCAAGTCCGGAGGAGACTGACACCGGCAACACCGAGATGGCAGTGGTAGAAGAAAAGCCACTCTCTATAGTTGGTGTTGATGAAACGGTCAGTGATACAGCAACTCCCGCGACTGACCAGTCCAGTTCAGGAACAGATGTCGCTCGCAATCTGGAGGAAGTGAATCGCAGAATGCAGCTTGCTCAGGAAGAACTGGCCTCTGAATCCATGCAGCGCGATGAGCTGCGTGGTCGGGTTAACGAACTCGAAGACAGTATGACCAGGATGAAGCGTTTGATCACTCTGCGTGAGAGTGAACTTAGTGAGCTTCAAACCGAGCTGACAACGGCCAAGTCAGATACCGATCAGGCAGCGGCGGATGCAGAAGAAAAATCCCGCATGCTGGCTGAAGCGGAAATTGAAAAGAGTGATATGCAAAAACGCCTGCAGGCCTTGCAGGAAAAAATTGCAGCCAATGCGACTATTGCTCAGGACCGGGTTGATGAGCAAGCCGATGCCGATAAAAATCTGGCCTCTGCAGAAGCGCAGGCTCAAAGCGTAAGGCTGGCAACTGAAGAGGATACCATTCGCGCTCAGCTGGCCGCTTTGCAGGAAGAAAAAGAAGTGTTGATTCGTTCTGCCCAGAACGACAAGGTTGAGCTGGTTCGTCAGGCTGAGGCTGAAAAATCAGAGCTGCTGGCACAGGCCAAAGCTGAGCGTGAGCGTATAATGGCGGAGCTTGAAAGTGAAAAGCAACGCATCACCGATCAGGCTATTGCAGATCGCGAGCGCATCGCCAGTGAAGCGCAGGCTGAAAAAGAACAGTTGATTGCAGAGGCTACCGCTGAGCGTGAAAAACTGGCGGCAGAAAGTGAGGCGATGCGTCTCAAGCTTGTTGATCTAGAGGAAGAAAAAGCTCGCTTGATGGCCGAAGCCGAGCTCGACAAAACACAGCTTCAACAAGCCGCTGAAAAAGCACAGCAGTTAGCCGCAGATCAGCAGCGTTTGCAAGCAGAAGCTGAAGCGGAAAAACTGCGCGTAGAAGAAGAATCAGTGCAGGTGAAAGATCGCCTGGCGCAGTTGCAGGCTGACGCGTCAGCCAACCTCGCGTCCAGCGGAGAGGCAGTCGAGGCGGTTGTTGACGATACCGTTACTGAGGTCAACGCTGTCGATGTAAAAGCACCTGACGTAGCAGTCCCGAGTCAGGTAGCTGATACGGCGGCTGATCTGGCAGCAAAAGGCGCGGCAGGAGCGGCGGCCGTCGGTGGCTTAATGGCTGTGGAACCCCTGCAGAAAGAGATCGGTAACCGCAAGACAGTACTTGCAGCGGGCGGCGGTATTGCGCTGCTGGGTTTGCTGGGTGCGTGGTTCACCCGGCGCCGCAAGCCTGAGGTGCGAGAAGACATCGATCTGGATCGTGGCACAAGCGTGCCGAGATCATCGTTTAACAATCGTCCTGCAAACTACGAGGCAGTTGATGAGGCTCCGCGAAACAGTATGGGAAGTGCAGCGGTGGCGGCCAGTGCCGCGGCGGCTGCGGCGGGAAGTGCTGCGGCGGCATCTCGCAGCGCGGCACAGAACCGAACCGAAGATCAAGAGCAGCCAGTTGATGCTGCCGACAAAGACGAGCGGTTAGAGTCAGCGGCAGTAGAAACAGCACCAGTGTTACCCGCCGTGGTCCCGGAAGCGGCGGCCAATGATGATTCCGGCAGTCGCCTAAGCGACTCTGAGCCAGTGGAAGACGCCGCGTCGCTGGACGATACCATTACTGAAGCCGAGGTTTATCTGCGCTACGGTTTGCATGGCCAGGCCGAAGACCTGCTGCAAACGGCAATCGAACGTTCACCGGACAACGAGGAATATCATTTCAAGTTGCTGGAGAACTATCACGACCAGAAAAACGAAAGTGGATTTAACACAGCAGCCACCGAGTTCCAGAGTCGCTTCGGCAACTCTGCACGGTGGGAGCGCGTGGCCGAGATGGGGCGGGATCTGGAACCGGGCAACACCTTGTTTTCACGAGTGACGGCGATGGGCTCCAGCCCGGGCCTGGTCGCTGGTGGTGCCGCGGCAGCGGGTGGTGTTGTCTCTGCGATCGGCAGTCCTGAAGGCGGCGCTGATACCGTTGATGGTACAGACGTTGATGCGACGATCGATGCCAATGCTGAATTCAACATGTCTGATCTGGATGCGACCGGCCAGTTTGATACCGGGTCGGCAGGACAGTTTAGTGTTGGCAGACAATTCGGCGACGGAGCGGAGTTAACGGATCTCGGGGATGTAACGCTTGACGAAGTTGATCTCGCAGCCCTTGATGATGACGGTACTCTTAACCTTGAGGAGCTGGCTGGAGATCAAATGTCCGGCCTTGACCTGGGCTCACTGGACTTAACCAATACCGATGGTGACTCGACGCTGGACAACCTGACTCTTGATGATGCCGACCTCAACTCGCTCGGCGACGTTACCTCGAATCTGCGTAGCGGGCTTGAAACCGACGTCGCTGCAGATGATCTCGATGCGGGTCTGTCGGCAAATTCCGACGAGATGGAGACCATGCTGGATCTGGCCAAGGCCTACATCGATATGGGCGACAACGACAGTGCGGCGAGCGCGTTGCAGGATATCGCGGCCAACGGCAACGCCACGCAGAAGCTTGAAGCAAATGAGCTTTTGAAAAGCCTGGGGTAATTTAACCTGCAGGAAACCTGTAAAAAAAGCGTCCGCAGGGGCGCTTTTTTTTGTCTGTTGCTTTTTTCAGTGGGCCGACGGTGCAGCCGACAATGCACCCGATTTGAGTATAAAAAAGGTATGCTTCGATCCAGCCCGGCCGTTGATACCTGATGAATAAATTTGCCCTTGCGATAGAATACGATGGCACTGCCTACAGCGGATGGCAGCGCCAGCATCACAGCACGACAATTCAGCAGCAACTGGAAATTGCGCTGAGCAAAGTGGCTGACGATGATGTTGTGCTGGTGGCCTCCGGGCGCACCGATGCCGGTGTCCATGCATGGCAGCAATGTGCCCATTTTGAAACCTCTGCCAGACGTGACTTGAAAGCGTGGGTGCTGGGTGTCAATGCACAGTTACCGGCAGATATCTCAGTGCGAAGCGCGACGCCGGTGTCTGAAGACTTTCATGCACGTTACAGTACGCTCGATAGAACTTATCGTTATCTGCTATTGAATCAAAATTCCCGTTCCGCGCTGCTGCATAGACGCGTTGCAGTGGTGTACCAGCCGCTGGATGCGGAGCGAATGCAACGTGCTGCACAGTGCCTGGTTGGGGAGCACGATTTCACCAGTTTCCGGGCAGCCGGTTGCCAGGCAAAGCATCCCCGTCGTGAAATTTTTTCGGTGACCGTGACAAGGCGAAATCTGCAGGTTGACGTGCAAATAACCGGCAATGCCTTTTTGCATAATATGATTCGGATTATCATTGGCAGTCTGGTGCGTGTTGGTACCGGAGCCGAGCGGGTTGAATGGCTGAGTGAGGTTCTGCACGCCCGTGACCGCACACTGGCTGGCGCGACCTCGGTGGCGGCGGGCCTCTATTTTATGGGCCCTCGATATGCACCGGAACATAACATTCCGCTGTGGAGTGACAGTCTGCCTGTCGGGCTTGGGTAAATCGATCAGGCGCGTCGGAGACAAGCGTGCTCAAAGCGCTGGTGTTTCTGATTTGCCGTTGAATAAAGTCCCCGGCTGATGTGGTATCGTCTTGCTATGAATGAATCAGCCGTGCGAACTCAGGTAAAAATATGTGGATTCACCCGACCTGCCGATGCGGTTGCTGCGGTAGCGGCGGGTGCGGATTCACTCGGTCTGGTGTTCTACCCGCCAAGTCCGCGCCATGTCAGTATTGATCAGGCCCGGGCAATTGTTGCTGAAGTGGCACCATTCACCTGCCTGACCGCGTTGTTTCTCAACGCAGACAAAGACACCGTTGATGAAGTGCTGGGGGAGTTGCCGATTTCGATGCTGCAGTTTCACGGCATCGAAACCGCGTCGTACTGTGAGTCATTCAAGCGACCCTATATGAAATCTGTGTCAATGAAGTCGACTGCGGATATAGCTGCCTACTGCCGTGAGTATGGTCGTGCCAGAGCGTTCCTGCTCGACAGCAATGTGGCAGGCGCGGCCGGCGGCAGTGGTGAAACCTTTGACTGGGCACTGGTACCCCGTGAATTTCCCGCATCGCTGGTACTGGCGGGTGGTCTCGATACCGATAACGTAGCCGAGGCGATCAGCTGCGTGCGACCCGCCGCGGTGGATGTGAGCAGTGGCGTTGAGTCGGCCAAAGGGATAAAAGATCCTTTAATGGTCCGCAAGTTTATAGCGCAAGTGCGATCCGCCGACGCCGCTGTGGCCGGTTAACTCTGCCAATGCAACTCTACGCGGTCACCCGGCATACAAGCGCTGGAGGGCTGTTCGAATGGGGTTTTACAGCGCTTTTGCACGCGTTGGTGCTGCGCTCGGGTGATTGCCGGCTTATGTGTCAAGATGAATAACCGCCGTATGGCGGCAGCAGCACTGGAACTGTCGCGGTACAATTCTCAGGCAATACAGTACAGTGCGAGTATAAGCAATGAGCTGGTTTGATAAGTTAATGCCCTCGAGGGTTCGCAGCGATAGCCGCAATCGGGGGTCGGTGCCGGAAGGCCTGTGGGTTAAGTGCGACAGCTGTACCAATGTGTTGTACGGCGCAGACCTGGAGCGTAACAATAACGTCTGTCCGCGGTGCGGATATCATCGCCGAATTCGAGCGAGGGAAAGACTTGAAATGTTGCTCGATGTCGACCCGCGTATAGAAATCGGCGCTGGCCTGGAACCGGTTGATCAGCTGAAATTTCGCGATACCAAAAAATACCGGGATCGTCTTGCTCAGGCAGCCAAAAACAGCGACGAGAAAGACGCGCTGGTAGCCATTCACGGGGCAGTAAAGGGCATGCCTGTTGTTGCGGCGGCGTTTGAGTATGAGTTCATGGCGGGGTCGATGGGCTCCGTAGTGGGCGAGAAGTTTGTTCGAGCAGCGGAGACCTCTCTGCAGCATAACGCCACGCTTATCTGCTTTTCGGCGTCTGGTGGTGCACGGATGCAGGAGGCATTGCTGTCGCTGTTTCAGATGGCTAAAACCAGCTCTGCGCTGGCGCAACTGGCACGGCGAGGAGTGCCTTATATTTCGGTACTGACCGACCCGACGATGGGGGGTGTGTCGGCAAGTTTTGCGATGCTGGGTGATATCGTTATGGCGGAGCCGCGTGCTCTGATCGGCTTTGCCGGGCCCCGTGTGATTGAGCAAACCGTGCGGGAAACCTTGCCCGATGGCTTTCAGCGGTCGGAGTTTTTACTTGAGCACGGGGCGATAGACATGATCGTGGATCGCCGGGAAATGCGGGACAACATTGCGCAGATCATCGCGCAGCTAACCGGACAGCCGTCACCACCGGATCATTCTGTACCGCCGGCCAGTGCTTCAATGGAACAAACCATCAGTGGATAAGCAGTTACAGGCGTGGTTGCGAAAACTGGAAGCAATGCAGCCAGACCGAATTGAGCTTGGCCTGGATCGAATAAAAACCGTAGCCAGGGCGGCGGGTCTTGATCGGCCGGGGTTCCGCATAGTGACGGTAGCGGGGACGAATGGCAAAGGCTCGACGGTTGCCTATATTGACAGCGTACTCAGGCGGTCGGGCTTTGTTACCGGCGTCTATACTTCACCGCACTTTATCGATTTTACCGAACGAGTCGTTGTCGATACCCGACAGGCGTCAGCGTCGCATCTTTGCGAGGCTTTTGATTTTATCGAGTTGTCCCGTGAACAGATCGATCTGACCTACTTTGAATTTACCACGCTGGCGGCGATCTACTGTTTTGCCAAAGCGGGTATTGATGTTGCCATTCTTGAAGTGGGTCTTGGTGGTCGGCTTGATGCGGTAAATGCCTGGGATAGCGAGGTTGCCTGTATTTCTTCTATTGGTATTGACCACACCGACTGGCTTGGTGACGATCGCGAGTCCATTGGTCGGGAAAAAGCCGGTGTCGCTCGCAGCGGCTGTAGTCTCGTCTGTGGGGAAAGAAATCTGCCGGCCAGCGTGACAGCGGTAGCCACCGAGGCAGGCGCTGAGTTAGTTTTGGTTGACGAGCATTTTTCTGTCACTTCAGCGGATAATAATCGCTGGCATTACCAGGGGCCTTACGGTGAACTGTTTTTACAGCCGGCCCGAATGGCAGGGCGATGGGTACCCGACAACGCAGCTGTTGCCGTTTGCGCGAGTAGCCTTTTTCTTGGCAGGCAGCCATCGGCTGAGGCTGTCCAGGGGGCACTCGACGAAGTCGTTCTGGCCGGGCGCATGCAGCAGTTCCGCTACCGCGGTATTGACGTGTTGCTCGATGTTGCTCACAACCCCGCCGCTGCGGCGATGCTTGCCAGCTATCTTGACATAGAGGCGCACAACCGGGTAGTGGCAGTATTCGGGTGTATGCAGGATAAAGACGCAGCAGCAGTTCTGGCTGAACTGAAATCGGTGTTCGATAATTGGTATATCACCGAAATTGATTACCCCCGAGCGATGCCCGGTGCCCGACTGGCGGAGATCGCCGGCGCAGATGACAGTGCTATTTTCGGCTCGGTAATTTCAGCCTTCGAGGCGGCTGTTGCACAATCGCGGGCGGGAGACCTCGTTGTGGTGTTAGGTTCGTTTCATGTTGTCGGGCCGGTACTGCAACATCTGCGTGAGGTAAATGAGTCAGGCCAGTGACCTGATGGTTGGGGAGTTGGGTTACCCCGTTAATAGATGAGCAAGGCTGATATGGGTAATTCAAATTGAGCGGGACTGTGATTATGGCTCAGGGTCGAAAAGAGTATAAAGACGAGCAACTGCTGGCGCGCTTGATCGGGGCGGCGGTATTGTTGGCCATTGCGGTTATCGTGTTGCCGTTTGTACTGGACGGCGCCGGGTCCAAACATGAATACGACTACGCTGAAACTATCCCGGTGCAACCTAAGCGGCCGGTGGTAGAACAGTCCTATTCATCCCGGCAGCCTCTGCCGAAAGCGCCGACGGTGGACGAGGTTGATGCGTTGTTGCCGGCATCTATGAGCGAGGAGCCCATAGCAGCCGTCGCGCCCGCCGCGACCGAGCCGGTTACCGCCGGTGCAATAGATTCAACACCAGCGGCGGCGGACGTATTGGCCGGTGGCTCACGGGACATAGCGATTGGCTGGAACATCCAGGTGGCCAGCTTTATTAAGCCACAGAATGCCGATCAATTGCTGACGCGGCTGCAGGCTGAGGGGCTGGCCAGTTATATTAATCGGGTGGACGGCCGGCAGCGACCCATTTATCGCGTGTTTGTCGGGCCGCTCGACAACCAGATCGATGCGCTGGCGCTGAAAAACCAGGTCGACCGGAATTACCGCGTCGAGAGCATTATGGTGACGCGAAATTAGCGCCTGATCTGACGCTCGACGTCCGTAGCACGGCTGCTGCCTGGTCGGGAGCCCGTCGCTTGTCGTATGCCGGCTGGACCCGAACTGTTTGTGGATGGGAGCTAATTAGCGGGTTGTCTTAGCACTGCTACAATAGAGGCATACTTCAGAGAATTTGTAATGACTTTTACGACACTGGATTTGCTAATCATCGCGGTAATTGCACTGTCAGCGCTGCTCAGTTTGTTTCGTGGGTTTGCCAGTGAAGCGCTGTCTTTGCTGAGCTGGGCAATTGCGCTCTGGCTTCCGTTTAACTACACCGAGCAATTCAGTACTTTTCTACCTGAGTCGGTGCAAAGCCCGTCGGCAAGATGGTTTATCAGCGCTGGCGTGTTGTTTTTTGGCGCGCTGATATTTTGCTCTGCCATCAGCTTTATGATCCGCAAACTGGTCGGTGCCACTAACCTGGGTTTTATGGACCGGCTTCTCGGCGTTTGCCTCGGGGCGGTCAGGGGCGTGCTGATCGTTGCCATCGTAGCGCTTCTGGCAACATCCAACCCGTCGATACCGCAGGAGACATGGTGGAATGAATCAAAGCTAATGCCATTGACGCTGAATATCTCCAGAGTGATCCACAAGCAGTTGCCTGCCAGCATAGCCGGGTGGTTCAAGATTTAAATCGATCCGGGTCAACTGCCGCGGCAGTAACAGGCCTGCGCCTCGAGCTACACCGGCTGAAGAGTTCTGTACCGAAATAGACGGACTCTCAACTGCAAGTAACTATTAACCGCCATTCCTGGCTATTGTTTGAGTATCTGTGTAGTAAACCGTTTACAATCCACGCTGGCATTAGCAGCAGGATTACAGGTACATGTGCGGGATAATCGGCATCGTCGGCCGCGAACCGGTAAATCATCGACTTTACGACGGCTTGTCGCTGCTGCAGCATCGGGGGCAGGATGCAGCCGGCATCGCTACCTGCGAAGACAGAAAGTTGTTTGTTCGAAAAGCGCCCGGTCTGGTCACCGAGGTGTTTCGCACCGCTCACATGCTGCGGTTGCGCGGCAATATGGGCATCGGGCATCTGCGCTATCCCACAGCGGGCAGCTCCAAAGTTTCTGCCGAGGCGCAGCCGTTTTACGTCAACTCGCCGTTTGGTATTGTGATGACTCACAACGGCAATCTGACCAACGCTGAGGATCTGCAAAGCGAACTCTACCGAACTGATCGCCGTCACATCAACACCAGCTCTGACAGTGAAGTTCTGCTCAACGTGTTTGCGCACGAACTGCAGCGTGCAGCGCAGTCCGACAAGTTTCATCCGGATATGTTGTTTAAAGCGGTGTCAGCGGTGCACCAGCGCTGCAAAGGCAGCTACGCTGTCATTGCGATGCTGGTCGGCAGAGGTGTGCTGGCGTTTCGTGATAAACATGGAATCCGTCCGGCCATTCTGGGCAAGCGTGAGTCGGCTGACGGCACCGAGTACATTGTTGCCTCTGAGAGTGTTGCGCTCACCGGGCTTGGCTTTGAACCGGTTCGGGATCTGTTGCCCGGTGAAGCAATCTACATCAGCCGCGATGGCACGCTGTATCAACAGCAGTGTGCGGTACAGTCGAGTCTGACGCCTTGTATCTTTGAATACGTGTATTTTGCCAGACCCGATTCCGTCATTGACAATGTCTCTGTTTACTCGGCACGCTTGAAAATGGGGCGCAAACTGGCCAGTAAAATACGCAATGAGTGGCCGGATCACGATATCGATGTGGTGATTCCGATTCCCGACACAGCGCGAACCTCGGCGCTGGAGCTGGCGATGGATCTGGGTATTACTTATCGCGAAGGCTTTGTTAAAAACCGCTACATTGGCCGCACGTTTATAATGCCGGGGCAAACCAAACGCCGCAAGTCGGTGCGACAAAAGCTGAACCCAATCGAGTCAGAGTTTCGCGGCTTGAATGTATTGCTGGTTGACGATTCCATTGTTCGCGGTACAACCTCTGAGCAGATCATTCAGATGGCGCGGGAAGTGGGGGCAAACAAGGTCTATATGGCGTCTGCAGCACCACCGGTTGCCTACCCGAACGTTTACGGCATTGATATGCCGGCCGCCAACGAGTTAATTGCGTTTGAACGCAGCGTCGACGAAATTTGTGCGGAAATCGGTGCCGACGGGCTGATTTATCAGGATCTCAACGATCTCATCGATGCGGTGCGGGAGATAAACCCGCAGCTGGATGAATTTGAGACCAGTTGCTTCAACGGGCACTACGTCACCGGTGATGTCGACGGAAAATACCTGAGCTGGCTGGCGGCACGACGCGCTGATGCCAGTCAAACGAGCGTTGCTGACGAGGAGTTTGTCGACGTCGGCGTCGAGTAGTGAACACACTGCAATCGCTTTGGGCAGAGCACGGCAATAATGCATTGGCACCGCTGGTGCTGCTTGTTGAGATTGCCACCCAGCAGATGCGCTGTTTTACTTCGCAACGGGAGTTTGCCCGGTACCCGGTTTCAACCTCGAAACGAGGCGCGGGCTGTCGCGAAGGATCGTCGTGCACGCCCCTGGGGTGGCACACTGTTGCGCAGAAGATCGGCGACAACGCGCCAGCGGGAACAATATTCAGTGGCAGGGTTGCCGGTGAAATTGCCGCGTCGCTGAGTTCTGATAGCGACGACGATCTCATCACCAGTCGAATACTCTGGCTCGATGGTTTACGGCCCGGCTACAATCGCGGAGGCCAGGTTGATAGTAAATCCCGATATATCTATATCCACGGTACGGCACAGGAGCACTTGATAGGGTCTGCGGTATCGCACGGGTGTATTCGCATGCGCAATAACGACGTCATTCAGCTGTGTCAGCAGGTCGACGTCGGTGCCGCAGTCTATATTAGCCAGACTGCATTGCGCTGAGAGAATACCGGCTCAGCTGGAGCGGTGTCAGTGGCAAACCCGGCCTGTAACTGGCGATAAGGATCGACGTTGTGTGTACCGTTGATCACCTGTCTCAATCGATAAAAATGCTCAGCGATCCTGCGACCTTAAAGACCTTCTGCGCGCCAGTAGTCCGGGGCATGTGCATGGTGCATCGGGTTTCACAGATGAGGAAAGCCGATAAGGTAATGGCGGTGGCGTTACAGCTTTCAGAGGCGGGCAGCTTTAGTGACCGGTGTTGCTCTGTTGGCTCTTGACTCTCTATCAACTTGATGCATAATTCAGTCTGCGCCGATTTGATTCAGCTTGCGGGCGCTTGAAAAATACAGCTAAAGCGAGCTTTAGGCCCGCTGAACACTGTCGGCTATGCCATGGCATACGACAGAGGTACTGAGCAATGAGGGATGCCTTATTGCAAATGTAAAGCTGGCTTATCAGCCCTGCAAGCCGTACTCCCCCGTTATTTTACCTGCAGGTCTCAGCACAGATGAATACCCTCGATTGGTCCGATCACGATTTTGCCACTGCTGCCGTTCGCGCCGGTCATCAACGCAGCAATGAAGGCGAAAACGCCGAAGCTATTTTTACCACCTCAAGCTTTGTCTTTGACAGCGCAGCTGAGGCTGCAGCGCGCTTTCAGAACAACGCGCCGGGTAATGTGTACTCGCGATTCACTAATCCAACCGTGCGTGCGTTTGAGCAACGGCTTGCCGCGCTGGAGGGAGGGGAGTCCTGCATTGCTACCGCCTCTGGTATGGCTGCGATCATGTCTACCTGTGTGGCTTTGCTTGCACCGGGCGAGCATGTGGTTGCGTCCAGCGGTTTGTTTGGTTCGACCTCGCAGTTCTTTAAAAAGTATCTGACCCGCATCGGCAATCCGGTGAGCTTTGCGCAGATTGATAGTATCGATGACTGGGCTGCCAGAATTACCCCGCAAACCCGCATGCTGTTTGTGGAGACACCTTCCAATCCCCTGACTCAGCTTGCTGATATTACCGCACTGGCAGCGCTGGCCAATGAGAGTAACGCGCTGTTGGTGGTAGACAATTGTTTCTGCTCGCCGGTCTTGCAGCGACCGCTGGAGCTGGGTGCGCACCTTGTGATTCATTCGGCTACCAAGTTTATTGACGGGCAGGGACGCTGTGTTGGTGGAGCTGTGGTGGGTGACAAAAAGCGCGTAGGTGAAGATATTCTGGGTTTTCTGCGCACGGCAGGGCCGACCATGAGTCCGTTTAATGCCTGGGTGTTTCTAAAAGGACTGGAGACGCTAGAGCTTCGAATGCAGCGTCATTGTGAAAGTGCTCTGGAGCTTGCCCGATGGCTGGATCAGCACGATGCAGTGTCGAAGGTGTATTACCCGGGGCTGCAAAGCCATCCGCAGCATGCGCTGTGCAGGGAGCAGCAAAGTGGCTTTGGCGGAATCGTCTCTTTCGAGGTAGCGGGTGGCACCCGTGAGCGCGCCTGGCAGATAATAGACAATACTAAAATGCTCTCAGTGACCGCCAATCTGGGTGATGCTAAGTCGACAATCACTCACCCTGCGACAACGACGCATGGGCGTCTGACGGATCAGGATCGAGCGGATGCGGGGATAGGGCAAGGGCTGTTGCGGATCGGGGTCGGGCTGGAGTCTGTCGCCGATATCAAGGCTGATCTTGATCGCGGTTTTAGCGTCTAGGAAACTTTGGAATCGCCTCGCTTCGGATGCGAAACAGGCCAGGTAGCACTTGCTGCCCGGCCTGTCTGAGCAAACAGAATTTTTTGCCTATTGCATTTCGATAGTAGCTTCGTCGTGCAGGCTTCTGACAAACTGCTCTACTTCGGTGCGCATTTTCATAGTGCGGATCTGCTCCTTTACCGATTCAAATGGCTGAGCTTCCTTGGAGCGACTGTCAACCAGCTTGATGATATGCCAGCCAAAGTCGGTTTTGACAGGTGTCGCACTGTATTTGCCGGTATCAAGTTCTGCCACAGCTTGCGAAAACTCGGGCACCATAGTGCCTGCGTCAAACCAGCCCAGGTCGCCGCCATTCGGTCCTGACGGGCCGGTGGAATATTTTTTTGCCGCTTCGGCAAAGTCGGCGCCGTCATTGAGTTCAACAATAATCTCTTTGGCACGCGCTTCATCTTCCAGCAATATGTGGCTTGCCTGATATTCTTTGACATCGGCCATGGCGATTTGCTTGTCATATTCGGCACGTAGCGATTCATCACTCATGTCGACACTTGCAGTGTGTTCTGTCAGCAGGGCATTGGCAAGCACGCGCGCCTGCATTATTTTCATCTCAGCATCCATTTGCGGTGTTTTATCGAGTCCGCGTTTAATGGCTTCCTGACGCATTAATTCCAGGCTTATCAGTTCTTCGACGATCTGCTCATCGCTTGCTTGTTGTCCGCGTGCAACAAATTGCTGAGCCTGGGTATCGCGATCAACGGCGGTAATTGTCTCGCCGTTGACAATGACCAGTGCCTTGTTTGCTGCGTCATCATCTTTACCGTCGGCGAAAACAACAGCGCAGGACAGTGACGTGGCTGTAGCAGCCGCAAGTAATAATTTTTTATTCATAGTTCAGTGGGCCTCGGAATATCCCGGTAAGTGGTGAGATGTGATAGGGAGTTTAGATTAACTGGCGCCTGTCGTGTTGCCGGACTTGTCCGGGCGATCACTAACGGGATCGTCGTGTTCGTTGTCTTCGACCTCGATGTGGCGCATCAAATAGATGCTCTGGCCGATCACGAAAATCACTGTCAAGCCCATCAGGCCGAATACTTTGATGCTGACCCAGGTTTTTTCACGCGCGCTTGCCGTTTCACACAAGGGTCGCTGGGTGCTGTCAAAGCCGGTCGTGCAGTCGAGGTCGGCCAGTTGTGCAGACGAAATTTCCGGTACAGCAGCGGTCAGTTGGTTTTGCGCACTGAGGTAGCGCTGCGCAAAGTGCAGGTTGACTAGTCCCGACACCACAAAAAAAATGACCCAGGCCTGGTTGAGCGCTCGCCACACTGGTTTTGCGATTGAAATCTGGCCATCGAGCAGGCGTTGAATCAGTGTTTTTTCGGTCAGCAATGCCGTGCCGGCAAAGCCCGCTGCAAACAGCCAGTTGACGATGGTTGGCTTCCACATGATAAATCGCTTATCGCGAAGGTAGAGAGTCATACCACCGAGTACCAGGATCAACGCCAATGAGATAAGGTGCATTTTTTCGAAACGGCGATGGATGATCCAGTAGGTGCACACCTGAACCGCACAGGCTGCAATAATCACCACAGTTGCTGTGTAGATATCGCTTGTTTTGTACGCAATCAAAAATAGCGCAAGAGGGAAAAAATCAAACAGGAATTTCATCGCATAGTCCGTTGCAAATACAGGTATGGTAGGGCCTCGGCGACGGTGCTGAGGAAAACAGCGAACTCACCGCCGGGGGAACTCCGCCTGAGCGATTAATGTTGCAACGCCCTTTTTTCGAAATTGTAGCTTTTTGGGTCAATTTCGAGAACTTACTGATGATTTTAGTAGATTGATCAGAGAAATGACCGTCGCTGGCATGCATGCTTCGGGGGACCAAGCAGCCGGACGCGTCTTAACCAGAATGTTATCCCGATAATGAATCAGTAGCCCGGCGACAAATACCGGGTTAGCTGTGATCAACCTGCCTGTCAGAGGCAAACCAGAATGCCTTATGAGCCAGTATTTCGAAATTCATCCTGATAATCCGCAACCCAGACTAATTGCGCAAGCGGCGAAGCTATTACAGCAAGGCGGCGTGATCGTATACCCGACTGACTCGTGCTATGCGCTTGGCTGTCTGCTCGATAACAAGCAGGGCGTTGAGAGGATCTATCGATTACGGCAACTGGCCAAAGGCCACCACATGACACTCATGTGTGCTGATTTGTCAGCCATATCCGTGTACGCAAAGGTGGATAACCGGGATTATCGATTGCTGAAAGCCCTGACGCCGGGGGCGTATACCTTTATCCTGCGCAGTACCAATGAGGTTCCGCGGCGCTTTCTGCACCCCAAGCGCAAATCGATCGGTATCCGGGTTCCTGATAACCGGATTGCTCAGGCATTACTGGCAGAATTACGAGAACCGATGATGAGTACTACCATGCTGTTGCCCGGTGACACCTTTCCGTTAAACGACGCCTATGAGATCAGCGAAACTCTGAATGACCGTGTGGACCTTGTGATTGACGGTGGTGCCTGTGGTCTGGAGGAAACATCGGTAATATCGATGGAGGGACAAGAGGTGGAAGTTATACGAGAAGGAAAGGGTGAGGTAAGTTTACTGCAGTAGCGCCTCACAGCAAATACACTAACGTTTTCAAGGTAATAAGTTAATGGGCGAAAACGAGCCGGACGTTGCTAACCAGCAATTGGATATGCAAATGCCGGTAGCGGTCGTGCTTGGCGAGCCTTATGCCGACACCCCCAAAGACCTGTACATCCCGCCGGATGCGCTGGAGGTTTTTCTTGAAACCTTCGAGGGTCCGCTCGACCTACTGCTGTACCTGATTAAACGCGAAAACCTCGATATCCTCGATATTCCCGTCGCTGCTGTCACCGAGCAATACATGCAGTACATTGCGGTGATGGAACTGATGCGTGTGGAGCTTGCCGCGGAGTATCTGGTGATGGCGGCCATGCTGGCGGAGATAAAATCGCGCCTGCTGCTGCCGCGCCCGGAAGAATGTGAAGACGAAGACGACCCGCGGGCAGAGCTTATTCGCCGCTTGCAGGCCTACGAGCAATTCAAGAAAGCCGCAGAAGACCTGGACGAATTACCGCGTATGGAGCGCGATATTTTTGATGCCTGTGCCGGTTTGCCCGAGCTTGAAAACCGCCAGCCGCTGCCCGACATCACGCTGGAAGAGATGCTTGGTGCTTTTCGCAGTGTGGTGATGCGTGCCAAGTTGCATCAGCACCATAATATTCAAAAAGAATTCCTGTCTGTTCGTGAACGCATGTCTAACTTGCTGGCCATGTTACAGGAGCACGGCGAGCTCGAGTTTGTGTCGCTGTTTACCGTCGAAGAAGGCCGTGCCGGTTGCGTGGTCACTTTCCTCGCGATGTTGGAATTATGTAAAGAATCGCTGCTCGAGATCGTTCAGGAGAAACCGCTTGCGCGAATTTTCATTCGACCGGTGACCGAAGCCGTGGCAAACGAGCGTACCCGCAAGCAAGCCGAATTCGAAGACCAGCTAAATCTGGCTGGCAACGACGATTCCGCCGGTAATCCGGACTCGAGCTACAAGTAGTTCGGCCGCCGGTGCACGAGATTTTTACAGAATAATTAAAAGGTTATTCCCGTGGAAAAATTGCAAATCAAAAAAATTCTGGAAGCCGCATTGATGGCAGTGGATAGACCGCTGACTCTCGTGCAGCTGCACCGGTTGTTTTCCCGTGAAGAAGAAACGGTAACTCGCGAGGAAGTCAGTCATGCGCTGGTCGATCTGCAGGAAGAATATGCCACACGCGGTGTCAGTATTGTAGAGGTCTCGAGTGGATTTCGGGTCCAGATTGATCAGGAAGTATCGCCGTGGATTTCGCGCCTGTTTGATGAAAAGCCGCCGCGCTACACCCGGGCATTACTTGAGACCCTGGCCTTGGTGGCCTATAGACAGCCGATAACCCGCAGTGAAATTGAAGATGTTCGCGGCGTGTCGGTGAGCACCAACATCATCAAGACTCTGCTTGAAAGAGAGTGGGTGCGTGTCGTTGGCCATAAGGAAGTTCCGGGGCGACCGGCGATGTATGCGACAACCAAAGAATTTCTTGATTACTTCAATTTGCGTCGAATAGACGAACTACCGCCGTTGAGTGAATTGACCGACCTCGACAGTATTGCCACGCAGCTTGAGATGCCGATTGCGGCGGGCACCGGTGAAGAACAGCAGGAATCAGATGGCGACGGCGACAATGACGTTGACAACAATCTGATCAGCGCCGAGATCAGTGAAGATAGCGAGCAGTTAGCCGGTAATATCACTCTCCACTAGGGCTCATACTGATCATTGTCACGTGATCTGAGCAACACATACACCGCGCCAGTACCCCCGTGCGCTGGTTTCGCCGACGTATAAGCGAGCACGTCTTTGCGCTGCCTGAGCCAGGACGCCGTGAATGGCTTCAGGACGGGCGCATCGGTCATTGTTTTCCGACCCTTGCCGTGAATTATCCGCACGCAGCAGCTGCCATGACTGCGTGTTGCCGAGGTGACAAACAGCTGCATAGTCTCCCGTGCTTCGTTAACCGTCAGGCCGTGTAAATCAAGGGTCTCCTGAACAGAGTAGTAGCCGTTTCTGAGTTTGCGCATGACCCGGCGCTGTACGCCTGAGCGCGCCCAGTACAAATGCTCGCCGCTGTCTATGTCTTCCGGATCACGTGGGTCAGTCATGGCGTCGTGCATGACTTGTTGCTCGTCGAGCTCGAACTGACGGGGTCTTGGTGGTGGTGGTTTGCGTTTATCGGCAACGCGATCATTGTCGACGGGCTTTACGTCCCCGACGGCCTGGCGAAACAGGTCGGCAGCGCTGAGTTTATCCGTGTCATCGTCCGGCGGGTTACTTGTCATATCGGGCGCAGCGCGACTGGAAAATAAAGGCAGCATCTGACAGTTGAACCGTCTGTGGTGGCAGCTCCCGTGTGGTGTCCGGAAAATAGAGAGGTGTACGGGTTGTGCACGCTGCAATCGCCTATAAATAATCGGGGCTGATGAAATACTGACCGATACAGTGTAGCGTTTCAGGGAATTCACCGACAAGTCTTGTCAAAGTCGCAATCGCTTTTTCGTCGTGGCGCTTCAGGTGTCAGCGCCTGAAAATGCGACCCCGGGGCCGTCCTGCGGTGCACGGTATTTCGCAATGCAGTATTGTCGATAATTGAACCACGAGCAGGAGTGACAGATGACCAAACCAGACGACAAAGAGCTGCGTGAGCGACTCTCCGAAATCCAGTATCAAGTGACTCAGGGCCATGGCACGGAACGGCCATTCACTGGTGAGCTCAATGACAACAAGCGCAGCGGCAGGTACTTGTGCGTGGTGTGTGGAGCGTACCTGTTTGATTCTGACACCAAGTACGACTCTCGCAGCGGCTGGCCCAGCTTTTGGGACGTTGCTGAAAAAGACAACATCGCTGAAACAACGGATTCTTCACTCGGTATGCAGCGCACAGAGGTGCATTGCAGTAAGTGCAACGCACATCAGGGCCATGTGTTTCCTGACGGTCCTGACCCGACCGGGCTGAGATACTGCATCAACTCGGCATCATTGAGCTTTGTGGCGTCCGAAGAAGAAAGCGAATGATTTGCGATACGGGTAAGGGCGCAGTCAGGACACTGTGGTGAGGTACGGGGTCGAAGAAACCACCGGATTACCCTACACCCAGACCTCTCCGGGGTTGCTGGCTTTTACTGTCGGAATCGCGTTGCTTGTAGGGATTCTGTTATTGGCGCTCGGTAAGTTTGGCAAGCAGATGTGGTTGATCGTCTGGAGCGTCGGTCTGATCTTTTGCAGTGTGATCTATTTGATCTGGCACTTTGTCACTTACGGACTGGGAGGTTAGCAGTCGGCGGCTGTGCGGTTATAGCGCAGAGAGGCTTGCGCGAATAAACCGGGCGGAGCGCGCAGCCGCGCTCCGCCTTTTGGGAAGCCTGTCAGGCTTGTTTAGCAGCGCGGTTTTCAACCAGATCGTCGACCACAGCCGGGTCCGCCAGGGTAGAGGTATCGCCCAGGCTGTCGATTTCATTTTCCGCGATCTTGCGGAGAATACGGCGCATGATTTTACCGGAACGCGTTTTCGGTAGACCCGGTGCCCACTGGATAATATCGGGACTGGCAATCGGGCCGATCTCTTTGCGGACGTGCTGCACGAGAGCCGCGCGTAGTTCCTCAGTGGGTTCGGTGCCGATCATCAACGTGACATAGGCGTAGATGCCCTGGCCTTTGATATCGTGTGGATAGCCGACGACGGCGGCCTCGGCAACTGCTTCGTGTAGTACCAGTGCGCTCTCGACTTCTGCCGTGCCCATGCGGTGGCCTGAGACATTGAGCACATCGTCAACGCGCCCGGTGATCCACCAGTAGCCGTCTTCGTCCAGACGGGCGCCATCACCGGTAAAGTAATAACCGGGATACATTTGAAAATAGGTTTCGTAGAAGCGTTTGTGATCGCCGTAGACGGAACGCATTTGGCCCGGCCACGAGGAGGTGATCACTAGATTGCCTGATCCGGGCCCCTCGATCATGACGCCTTGATCGTCGAGCAGAGCCGGTACAACACCGAAAAACGGTTTAGTCGCCGAGCCGGGTTTCAGTGCAGTGGCACCGGGCAGGGGGGTGATTAGAATGCCTCCGGTTTCAGTCTGCCACCAGGTATCGACAATCGGGCAGCGTTCATCACCGACTACTTTGTGGTACCACTCCCAGGCTTCGGGGTTGATCGGTTCGCCCACCGAGCCAAGCAGTCGCAGGCTATCGCGCGAGTGTTTCTTGACGAGTTCGTCGCCCTGCGCCATCAGCGCACGCAGTGCAGTTGGTGCGGTGTAGAACGTGTTCACCTGGTGCTTGTCGATGATCTCCCAGAATCGACCGGCATCCGGGTAGGTGGGGACGCCTTCAAACATCAGTGTGGTCGCGCCATTAGCCAACGGGCCGTACACAATATATGAGTGCCCGGTAACCCAGCCGACATCAGCGGTGCACCAGTAAATATCACCGTCATGGTAGTCAAAGACGTATTTGTGCGTCATCGCGGCATAGAGGATATAGCCACCTGTTGTGTGCAGAACCCCTTTGGGTTTACCGGTAGAGCCGGAGGTGTAGAGGATAAACAGCGGATCCTCTGCGTTCATTTCTTCGGCGGCACAACTGACTGAGCCCGCTTCGACTAATTCGTGATACCAGACGTCTCGGCCGTCATTCCAGCCGGTGGGCTCACCGCCGCGCTTGACGACAACCATTTTTCGTACACTCGGGGTGTCTTCGCAGGCCTTGTCAGCATTGGTTTTCAACGGAACTTTTTTGCCGCCGCGCAGTCCCTGATCAGCGGTGATGACCACAGAGCACTCGGAGTCGTTGATGCGATCGCGCAGCGCGTCGGGTGAGAAACCGCCAAACACGACAGAGTGCACAGCACCGATGCGCGTGCAGGCCAGCATGGCTACAGCGGCTTCCGGAATCATCGGCATATAGATGCAGATTCGATCCCCTTTTTTGACGCCCAGTCCCTTGAGGGCACTGGCAAACTGGCACACTTCGGCATGCAGTTCGCGGTAGGTAATCCTGCGTTGTTCGTTGGGGTCGTCGCCTTCCCAGATGATCGCTACCTGGTCGCCACGAGTCTCGAGATGCCGGTCGAGACAGTTGTGGGCAACATTAACCCGTGCGCCTTCAAACCATTTGATGTCTGCGGTGTTGTAGTCAACCTGCTGGACTTTATCCCAGGGGGTATACCAGTCAATAAATTCATTGGCTTGCTCGGCCCAGAATTCATCCGGCTGCTCCACAGAGCGGGTGTACATTTCCCGGTACTTTTCGTCGTTGATCCATGCGTTGCCGGAAACATCTGCGTTTACCGGATAGGTTTTGGATTCTGACATCAGCGCTCCACCGTAAGTTGTTGCTGGGTTGTTGTTGAATTTGTGAAAGATATGGCGACAGGCCCGCCGGGTCAACTATTACTGCTCGATTCGGCGACTGAGATCGGTTGTAAGGTCGCGGGAATGCGGTCGCGTCGCCAATTAGGCACCGCAAATTGTAGAAATTCAGCGACACTGCCAAGGTCTGCGTCAGGTTGCTGCTGGCCGAGAAACTTCCACGCAAACTGCAGATTACACAATGCATCGCTGTTGTTGATCGGTTTCGCTCCCGTTTGCTTGCTCAGTTTTCGGCCGTCGGCCTGAACCGCCAGAGGAATGTGTAAATACGCCGGGGTGGGGTAACCCAGTGCGCGCTGCAGAATGACTTGCCGGGCAGTGTTATCGAGGAGGTCTGCCCCTCTCACAACGTGTGTAATGCCCTGTAAGGCATCATCAACCACAACGGCTAGCTGGTAGGCAAACAGAGGGCCACGTCGCCTGATGATGAAATCTCCGACGGTGTGCTGCACATTTTCCTCGATGGGGCCAGCCAGGGCATCGACGATGCTGACCTGGCCGGAATCGATGCGCAGGCGCAAAGCAGAATCGCCTTCCGGCAGATCCAGGTCACGGCAGGTTCCGGGGTAACTGTGCGTGTGTCGGGTTTCGGCGATAGCGCGCAGTTGCTTGCGTGTACAGCAACAGGCATAGAGCTTATTCTGCTCTCGCAGCTGCTGCAAAGCCTGTTCGTAGAACGGTGACCTTTGGCTTTGAAACTGGATTGTGTCGTCCCACTCAAGCTGATGAGCACGCAGGCTGTTTATGATCGATTCACTGGCGCCAGCGACTTCGCGGGGAGGGTCGATGTCTTCAATTCTCAGCAGCCAGCGGCCGTTGTGGTGTCTGGCGTCGAGCCAGGTAGCCAGCGCTGTAATCAGCGAGCCAGCGTGCAAATGGCCAGTGGGCGAGGGGGCAAAGCGGCCGATGTAGGGCACAGCGTAGATGTGTCGGTATCAACAGCGGAGGCCGTAACCGGCCTCCGCTGCTATCTGCACGGTTTAGGCGATTTGCTTTTCGCGAATCTCTTCGAGTGTCTTGCACTCAATGCACATGTTGGCGGTCGGTCGGGCTTCCAGACGGCGGATGCCGATCTCGACGCCGCAGCCATCGCAAAAGCCGTATTCGTCGTCGTCCAGTTTGGTAATTGATTCGTCGATTTTTTTGATCAGCTTGCGCTCGCGATCGCGGGTGCGGAGTTCGAGGCTGAATTCCTCTTCCTGGGTGGCGCGGTCGTTTGGATCCGGGAAGTTGGTGGCGTCGCTTTTCATGTGGCCAACGGTTCTGTCAACTTCCTGCATCAACGATACTTTCCAGTCGAGCAGTATGGCGCGAAAGTGCTCCATTTGCTCATCGCTCATGTACTCTTCGCCCTTGGCGACTTTGTAGGGCTCGAAGGTCTTGAACTGTCCAGTGCCCCCGGTCGCGGCGGAGGCCGCTTTTTTTGCCGTCGCTTTCTTTGCGACCGACTTTTTCTTTGCTACCGCCTTGGTGGCAACTTTTGGTGTTTCTTCAATCGTTGTATTCGCAACTGTCACTTGTTTCGTTACCTTTTTCTTCGTGGCAGGCTTTTTGGCCAAAGCCTGTTTCGCAGTCGGTTTCTTTACTGCTGTTTTCACAGCAGTGGCATCGGTCGATCCGGATTTTGCAATTGTCTTTGTCGCTTTGCCAGCAGTTTTCTTTTTGGCAGCCATCTTCCCCACCTTGTCCAAAATCGAAGCCGCACGGTTCTACCAGAAAAGTGGAGCGAACGCAAATAAAGCGCATCGCTTTTGTGACGGGTAAAACAGCTGTAAGCTATTATGTGGACTGCGTTTTTCTTAAAATGGAGGTGAAAAATCACCTAACTGTGGCGGCAATCTGACCGGTAGAAACCCGGATATCGAGCGTATCGCCGCTGTTGACCTGATCAGTATCGGTGACCACTGAGCCCTGTGTCGTCTGCACAATTGCGTACCCGCGACCGAGGGTGTTGAGCGGGCTGATAGCCTGTAATGCGCGGTTGCTGCCGTCGAGCCGCAGCCGGGTATTTTGCAAAGCCGATCTGGTGCTGTTTTCCAGCCGCAGACGCAGACTGGATAGCTGTTGCTGCCGCCGGCTGAACTGAAGCTCGGGCGACAAATTGCGTAATCGCGTCTGTAGCTGGGACAATCGGGCCCGCGATCTCTCGTGCGCATTCAACACTGCTCTTTGCAGACGCAATTCGAGTTCGTCGCAACGCTGCGCGCGCTGGCGCAAGCGGTTGTCCGGATGGTGATTGGCGAGTCGACGCTGCAAATGCGACAGCTTGCTCGTCAGGTGCTGGCCGTAGCTTTGCTGTTGACGAACCAGGCGCTGCTGCATACTTTGAATAAGTTGGCTGAGCTCGCCGCTGTCGGGGCTGCAGAGCTCTGCGGCCGCGGTCGGTGTTGCCGCTCGCAAATCTGCAACCAGATCTGCAATAGAATAGTCAACCTCGTGACCCACGCCGGCTATCACTGGCAGCCGAGACGCAAATACCGCCCGTGCCACCACCTCTTCGTTAAACGCCCACAAATCCTCCAGCGAGCCGCCGCCGCGTATCAGCAGCAGAACATCACATTCATTTCTTTGATTGGCCAGTTTCAGCATGGCGGCGATTGAAGGCGCCGCGGTGGCACCTTGAACCGTTGCCGGGTAGATGATCACCTGTGCGTGACCGGAGCGACGCCGCAGAACCGTCAGCGCGTCCTGTACGGCGGCCCCAGTCGGTGAGGTAATCACGCCAATGGTGTTGGGAAACGGCGGTAGCGGCTTTTTATGTTTTTCGTCGAACAACCCTTCTTCGTGCAGTCGACGTTTGTTTTCCTCGAATTTGCGTTGCAGGTCACCGGCGCCAACCTCGAGCATTCGATCGACCACCATTTGATAGTCGCCGCGCGCCTCGTATATTCCCAGTCGGCCACGAACCAATACCTTCTGGCCATCTTTAGGTGAAAAATCAACGCGTCGGTTGTCGTTTCGGAACATCGCACAACGCAGTTGCGAGCGACTGTCTTTAACTGAAAAATACATGTGTCCGGTGCGCGCGCGCATGGTGTTTGAAAGTTCACCTTCAACCCACACGGTCCCGAATTGAGTGTCGAGCAGCCATTTGACTTCGCTGTTGAGTTCACTAACGGTAAAGACGTGATCTTTTGACAGCGGCGTTTGCTGCATAGTGAAAATTTCCAGGCTAATTCGGGTAGAAAATTAAAATTGCTGCAGTTAATCAATTTACCTGCTGGCGGTCAAACCGTATAATGGGGTGCACATAGGGATTTCCCTAAGCTACCGGCTTTCAGTCGATCATGAACATAGTTCAGGATGCCCTCACGTTTGACGACGTGCTATTGCAACCCGCCCACTCTTTAGTCCTGCCCAACCAGGTAAATCTGCAAACGCGCTTAACGCGTGACCTGCATCTTAACCTGCCGTTGTTATCTGCAGCGATGGATACCGTAACTGACTCCCGGCTTGCCATTGCGATGGCGCAGGAAGGCGGAATCGGAATTATCCATAAAAACATGACCGTGCAGGCTCAGGCCAGTGAAGTCAGACGCGTCAAACGCTTTGAAAGCGGAGTCGTGCTGGAACCCATTACCATCACACCGCAAACGACTATCAGGGAAGTCAGAGAGCTGACTGCCCGGCATGGTATTTCCGGATTGCCGGTAGTCGATTCTGATGGTCTGGTCGGTATTGTTACCAAGCGTGATATTCGCTTCGAAACCCGTGAGGACGAACCCGTATCGTCGATCATGACGCCGCGCGAGCGTCTGGTCACTGTACCGGTTAATGCGCCGCGGGAGCAGGCGGTCGAAAAATTACACCAGCATCGCATTGAAAAAGTGTTAGTGGTTAATGACAACTTCGAGTTGCGTGGCATGATTACCGTCAAGGATATCCGTCGGGCCAGAGATTACCCGGTTGCCTGTAAAGACAGCCAGCAGCGGTTAATCAGTGGGGCGGCTATCGGCGTTGGCGCGGATACCGATGAACGCGCCGCCGCACTGGCAGAGGCTGGCGTTGATGTTCTAGTGGTTGATACCGCCCATGGTCACGCGCAGAGTGTGATCGACCGGGTACGACGAACCAAGCAGCAGTTTCCCGACATCCAGCTTATCGCTGGCAACATTGCCACAGGTGAAGCTGCGCGCGCACTGGTGGCGGCAGGTGCTGACGGCCTTAAAGTGGGCATCGGCCCCGGGTCCATTTGCACCACACGTATTGTCGCCGGTGTCGGGGTGCCGCAGATCACTGCTATCGATAACGTCGCCGAGGCGCTCAAAGGAACTTCTATTCCGCTTATTGCTGATGGTGGCGTGCGATTCTCCGGCGATATCGCCAAGGCGATTGCTGCAGGTGCCGCCTCAGTGATGGTGGGCAGTCTGCTGGCGGGGACTGAAGAAGCGCCGGGTGAGGTTGAGTTATTTCAGGGGCGCTCTTACAAATCGTACCGTGGGATGGGATCTGTCGGTGCTATGCAGAAAGGGTCCAGCGACCGCTACTTTCAGGACGAAGAAGAATCCGAGCGCAAGCTGGTACCGGAAGGCATCGAAGGCCGTGTTCCCTATAAGGGGCCAGTATCGGCAGTGATACATCAATTGATCGGTGGTTTGCGATCGGGCATGGGGTACTGCGGTTGTGCGACTATCCCTGCGATGCAGACTGATTCAACATTCGTTCGCGCGAGTGTGGCGGGTATGCGTGAGAGCCATGTGCATGATGTTCAAATCACTAAAGAACCGCCTAACTACCGGCTCGACTAGCAGGCTATTTCCTTCGACGCATCCTGCAGCGTCAATTAAACACAGTACCCCATGCCTGATATTTATACAGATAAAATTCTGATCCTGGATTTTGGATCGCAATTCACTCAATTGATTGCCAGGCGCGTGCGCGAGGCCGGGGTCTATTGTGAGATATACGGTTGCGATGCCGATCCCGATAGAATCCGTTCATTTGCGCCGAAGGGAATTATTCTGTCTGGTGGTCCCGAGTCTGTATCGGCCAGCGCACCGTCCGACATTCCAGACGTGGTGTTCGATCTGGCTGTGCCGGTATTCGGCGTCTGCTATGGAATGCAGGCGATGGCAGCCTATTTTGGTGCTGATGTTGGCGCTGCTGATCATGCAGAGTTCGGCTACGCCACGGTGCGTGCCAGAGGGCACTCGGCCCTGCTTCGAGACATTCAGGATGACGTGAACGAGCAAGGGCACGGGTTGCTGGATGTCTGGATGAGTCACGGTGACCGGGTTGAGTCACTGCCGAACGGGTTCAAGCTGATCGCCAGTACCGACAGCGCTCCGGTCGCAGGAATCGCCGATGAAAGCCGCGGTTACTATGGACTGCAGTTTCACTGCGAAGTGACCCACACCAAGCAAGGCGCGCGAATCATTCAGCGTTTTCTCACCGATATTTGCGGGTGCGAAGCGCAATGGCAGCCCGCTGGAATCGTCGACAGCAGTATCGAGTCAGTGCGTGCGCAGGTGGGTTCTGACAATGTTCTGCTGGGTTTATCGGGAGGTGTTGATTCATCTGTCGTAGCTGCGTTGTTGCATCAGGCGATTGGTGCGCAATTAACCTGCGTGTTTGTCGATACCGGTTTGCTTCGCCATGCTGAAGGTGATCAGGTTATGGATACCTTTGCCAACTCCCTGGGGGTGAAGGTTATCCGGGTGAATGCCGAGGATCAGTTCTTACAGGCATTGGCCGGGGTGTCCGACCCGGAACAAAAACGCAAAGTGATCGGCGGATTGTTTGTGGAGATTTTTGAAGCAGAAGCCAATAAAATTACCGATGTAAAGTGGCTCGCGCAAGGCACAATCTACCCGGACGTCATCGAGTCTGCGGGGAGTGCGACCGGCAAGGCGCACGTGATCAAGTCGCACCATAATGTTGGCGGGTTGCCTGCACACATGAAACTACAGTTGCTGGAGCCTCTGCGGGAACTGTTCAAAGATGAAGTCAGGCGCGTGGGTCATCAATTGGGGCTGCCGGCAGCAATGATTGATCGCCATCCATTCCCCGGGCCGGGGCTTGGAGTTCGTATCCTCGGGGAGGTCACCAAACCGTTCGCTGATACCCTGCGAAAAGCCGATCATATATTTATTGAAGAGCTGCGCAATCATGATCTCTACGATAAAGTCTCTCAGGCATTTGCTGTGTTTTTACCGGTAAAGTCTGTTGGCGTGACCGGCGATGGCAGGCGCTATGCGCATGTGATTAGTTTGCGTGCAGTTGAAACCACTGATTTCATGACAGCCGTATGGGCGCGACTGCCTTATGACTTCCTGGACCTGATGTCACGTCGAATCATTAACGAGATAGAAGGAGTCTCCCGGGTGGTCTACGACATCTCCGGCAAGCCGCCAGCGACAATCGAATGGGAATGATTCTCTGCTGCGGCGCGCCCGCGCCAGCCAGGATGCAAAGTCAAGATATCCCGGGTGGCGGTTGACTCTAGATTGAGTCCTGCATTGTGGCAATACTGTCACATTTATTTTCAAGTACTGATCCGACAGCGCCGGCAACCGGCTGTCTAGCTGCAAGTGCCGTGAAGTCCCGTCCTTTCTGGCTGGCCTTAAGCTTCTTAAGATTCTGTGATTTCCTTCTGTGTGCGCCACAGCTTGTGCCACTACTCAAGATTTAACCTTTCAATTTCACTTTCTCTTCAATTTTCTAATTGTTGGACTATAAAACTGTGGGTACATAAAAAAAAGTACGCGTCGTCTCTAAAGAAGCGCTAACAGCTTCCCAACCGTCACAGGGTGACCATTGGGCGAAGAGCAAACAATTTAATGGGAATTCTCAACAATGAAATGTAAACAATCCCTCGTCGCCACACTTGTCAGTGCATGTTTGTGTGTTCCGGCGATTGCCGATGAGGACCATGGTGGCTTCCATAAAAAGTTATACCTTGGCGTAGGGGGAGGCGCTTCACAGCTGTCTCCAGAAGTTGATGCCGGGGTAAATCTGACGGTAGAAGATAAAGAAAGCACCGGCCAGAAGGTCTACATTGGTTGGGATTTCCGTCCGCATCTAGCGGTCGAGATCGGCGTTGCTGATTTGGGGGAAGCTCAAATCGGTCCGGACAATCTGGGAAGCCTGGAGTATTCAGTAGCTGATGCCAGTGTGCTGTACCACTTCTATAATCTTGGTGGCTATGATCGTCTGGCAGCGCGCCGTGGTTTAGGAGCGTTTTGGAAGCTGGGCGTCGGCATGATGGACAACGCCACACAGAAAACCGATCCCGCTAACACATTTGATTTCAGACGTGACAACGACTGGCATGTGATGGGTGGCCTGGGTGTTGAATACGGCACCAAAATGGGGCTGGCACTGCGCGGCGAGATTGAAGCGTTTGATGAAGACGCCGTGCTTGCATCCGTTGGTGTACTTTGGCGACTGGGCGGCAGTGGCGACAAAAAACCCTCCTTGTTTCAGAAGGTCGATGCCAAAGGCATGATGGGTCTGGACGATGATGACGCCGATGGTATCTCCAACAATCTTGATGACTGCCCGGACACACTAGCAGGCGATCCGGTATCGGCGACAGGCTGTGCGATGTTCGGCGGCGTTCTGGAAGGGGTTCTGTTCGAGAGTGGCGCCGACAGGCTGACTGATGATTCGCAGGTGGTGCTAAACGATGCTGCAGATGTGTTGCTTAAGTATCCTAATGTGAGCATCGAGGTTCAGGCGCACACCGATAGCCAGGGTGCTGCAGATTACAATCTTGAGTTATCCAAGAAACGCGCACTGGCGACTGTTCGCTACCTGATGTTGCGCGGTGTTCCATCGGAGCAACTCCAGGCGCGAGCTTTTGGTGAATCCAAGCCACTGGAAAGCAACGATACAGCTGAAGGTCGGCAGGCGAATCGCCGGGTGGAGTTCCACGTTACCGGTAAGTAGTCCCCGCCTCACGACTTACAACTGCCGCGCGCAGTTGGTACACTGAGCCGCGATCCGGATTTTCCGGGTCGCGGCTTTTTTATTTGTGAGATGGGAATACGGTGAACAATACATTAGGCCTTACATATCCCACCCGATCCGGCGCCAAAGCAAAACTTTGGGTGGCAGGGATGCTGTCGATAGCGCTCCTGAACGGTTGCGCGGTAAACAGTCGTGTTACCGAGCCGGACCTCGTGGCAGAAAAGCTCGATTCCTACGTCGTCGCTGACGGCGATATTCGCCATGAAGTAATCAATGAAGACGTAGCCCGGCTGTGGCAGGAGTCAGAAATTTTACAGCGCAGCGGTGATATTGAAACCGCCAAAAGCCGTTTGGAGCAGGCGATTCAGATCACACCGAGAGATGCGGTGTTGTGGAGTCGCGCAGCGGAACTCGAACTCGATCAGAACTCTCACCTGCGGGCGGAAAACTATGCTGCTAAATCGAACTTTCTGGCCACTGTCGACAACACTGGTTTACGCTATCGCAACTGGCTGATTATTCAGCTATCACGCAAAGGGCGTGGGGATCTGCTGGGGGCACGTGAAGCCGAACTTGAGACAACCAAGCTCATCAAGCCATAGGTCCCGCCACCGCAGATCTGACAACTCCGTCGCGGACCTCGATGCCGGACGCCGGGTTGCGGTCAGCGCATCCGTTGGAGCATCGATGACAGTCGACCGGTATTGCAACAACGGTTCGGACATACCATGAGCGACGAGCCAACTGTCAGCGAAGTTAATGTCGCGGCACTCGATGATCCCGAGTCTATGGCCTATGTGCTGGGCGACTATGGTCCGTTTGCCGATAGCAAGCCCGGCTTTCGCGCCCGCACAGAGCAGCAGCAGCTGGCTACAGCCATTGATCAGTGCATTGCTGAAAGCAACATTTTGATCGGCGAGGCGGGCACCGGTGTTGGTAAAACGTTCGCGTATCTGGTGCCGGCGCTCACCTGTGGCAAGCGGGTTATTCTGTCGACCGGCACGCGCCATTTGCAGGATCAGCTGTACCACACCGATCTGCCCGTTGTGCGCCGGACACTCGGACGCCACCCGAAGGTGGCCCTGCTGAAAGGACGAGCCAACTACATTTGCAAAAGCCGTGTCGAACGTGCAATGCGTAACCCGGCACTGCGTGATCCTGCGCTGTCCGCACAGTTGGCGCAGATCCGCAACTGGTCAGACCAGACCGAAACCGGAGATATCTCTGAGGTCCTTGATGTGCCGGAGGCATCACCGGTTTGGGCTTACGTGACATCCAACGATGATTTTTGCTCTGATCACAACCCTGAAGACATGGGTGGGTGCTTTGTCCTGAAAGCACGAAAGCGTGCAATGGATGCCAAAATCGTGGTGGTCAACCATCATTTGTTTTGTGCTGATCTGGCGCTGAAGGAGGGGTCGTTTGGTGAGATCCTGCCCGAGGCCGATGTCGTAATTATCGATGAAGCACATCAGTTACCCGACACCGCAGCGATTTTTTTCGGCAAGCGTCTGAGCAGTCGGCAATTGTTTGATCTGGTGCGGGACAGTCAGGCCGAATTTCTGTCTGAGGCACCCGATGTCACTGAAATCAGAGATCGTTCCGAAGCGCTGGAGAAAGCCACGCGCGACTTTCGCTTGTCGCTTGGGGTAAATCAGCGTCGTGATGCCTGGGCAGCTGTTGACTCGAAAACAGAAGTTTCTTCAGCACTGGAACATTTGCGCGATACGCTGGAGTTGCTGTTTGAGCCCCTGGATATTGCTTCCGTGCGTGGCAAGGGTCTTGAAAGCTGCCGACGACGTTGTCTGGCCCATATGGAAGTGCTGGAATCCTATACCGATCAGCGCGACGAGGAGTACATTCACTGGTTTGAGACTTACCGTACAGGTTTCAGTCTGAACCTCACGCCGCAGAATGTCGCCAAGCCATTCTCCAGCGCACTGGCTCAATTGAGCTGCTCGTGGGTATTCACCTCCGCTACACTGGCAGTCAATGGCAGCTTTGAGCATTTTCAATCGCAACTCGGCATCGAAGACGCGAACGAGATCCAGGTGGACAGCCCGTTTAACTATAAAAAAAATGCGCTGCTGTATTTACCCGCCGGCATGCCATTGCCGCAGCAGCCGGAGTTCGACAATGCGGTGTTGCGTATAGCGTCCGAAGTCGTTGAAGCCAGTGAAGGACGATGCTTTATTTTGTTCACCAGTCATCGTGCGCTCGAATATGCTGCTGCAGAAATGCGACGAACCTGCACCTACCCGGTGCTGGTTCAAGGGCAAATGCCCAAGCGGGAACTCGTAGACGCATTTCAGTCGATGGGTAATGCGGTATTGCTGGGAACCAGCAGTTTCTGGGAAGGAGTTGATGTTCGGGGGGAGGCGCTGTCGAGTGTTATTATAGACCGGCTGCCGTTTGCCTCACCCGGTGATCCGGTACTGCAGGCGCGGATTAACGGCCTTAAAAAAAATGGCATCAATGCCTTTACCGAGTATCAGTTGCCTAAGGCGGTGTTAACTCTCAAGCAAGGTGTAGGACGGCTCATTCGTGATGTCAACGATCGCGGTGTTATGGTGATTTGTGATCCACGGTTGCAAACCAAAGATTACGGCAATACGTTTTTAAACAGTTTGCCAAGCATGCGTACTGTGCAGAAACCGCATAGCGTCAATCAGTTTTTTCAACAAGACCGGGAATCCGAAGCCTGACAACCATGCACCATCTGAGCGTTGTACGTCATTGAATATTGTCGCATTGGATACCTCAACCGAGGCTTGCTCGGTGGCCCTGCTGAGTAACGGTAAAACCGCCAGTGGTTATACCGTTGAGCCCAGAATGCATGCGCGAAAGTTGCTGCCGATGCTCGATGAGCTACTGGCGGAAGCTGGACTGCTGCCGACGCAGATCGACGGGGTTGCTTTTGCGCGGGGGCCCGGTGCGTTTACCGGTGTGCGGATTGCCACTGCCGCCGCACAGGCCATTGCACTGGCTGCTGATATTCCTGTAATGCCGGTCTCCACTCTGGCGGCCATTGCTGCACGTGCGATGCGTGAAGGCGGGCATGAAAAAGTAGCCGTAGCAATTGATGCGCGCATGAATGAGGTTTACTGGGGAGCGTATCAGCAGAGCGCGGAGGGTATTCAGCTGCTCGGAGAGGAGCGGGTCTGCCCGGCAGAGCAGGTTGCAACACTCGATAGTAGCTGGGTTGCGGCGGGAACCGGCTGGGCTACTTATGGCGAGCAACTGCAGGCCGTTAGTGGCGCGCAACTGGTTGAATTAACCGATCCCTTTCCTCATGCACTGGATGTACTGGCCATAGGCACGCTGATGTACGCCAACGGTAACGGCGTTTCGGCCGAACATGCGGCCCCGGTTTATCTGCGCAACAATGTGGCAAAAACGGAGGCTGAGCGTGGAGTGGCCCGGGCCAGGTGAGTCGTTACTTGCTGTGTAACATATAGTGTTTACGTCTGTCCTGAGGCAGCTTTTCTATTGCATAGCGCAACATCGTCCGCGGCATTTGCTGCAAGTGCTGATCGAGAAACCGGTACAGTCGGACGGGATCGCGCTTGCCCGCCTCGCGCAGCATCCAGCCGGAAGCCTTATGCATTAAGTCTTCTTTGTCGTTTAGCAGAGCGGCAGCATACTTGAAGGTGTCGTCGAGATCGTTGTGACGGATATAGTGCAGCGTGGCTATCATCGCTATGCGTCGGTCCCAAAGGCGGCGCGCGTTGATTAATTTATCGAGCCGGCTGCGATTTTTATCGAAGTACCAGGCTCCGGCGATAAAATAGGCCGAGGAATCAACCAGATCCCAGTTGTTGATGAACTTCTTCTGAGAAAAATACGCAGAGACGATTTTTTTCTTGTCTGGTTGATCTGCGCGGTTGAAGAGATCGACCATCGCGAACAAAGCAAACAGTCGAATTTCATGCCATTCGTTTTGCAATAGAGTGATGGCGTCCGCCAATGTGAGGGTGCCGCCGGATTGCTTAACCATCGACCGCAGCACCGGTACGGTAATGCCTAGAAATTTGTCGTCGGCGGCATAGTCGCCCGGGCCGGTTTTGAAGAACCGGGCCGACTTCAGAGCCCGGGATTTATCCGCCTGACGGGTCAGTGTCTGGATGATTTGCCGGCTTGTCATAAGGTTGATGTCTCATTAACAGTTGCAGGCGATCGGTTTATTTCAGTAGGGCGCCGTAGCTGTCTTCAGAAAAACCCACCAGCGTCTCTTTGCCATGTACCAGTATCGGGCGCTTGATCATTGCGGGGTGCTCGCAGAGAAGATCAGCAGCGTTGTTGCCGGTAGTGTTGCTTTTGACCGACTCGTCTAGTTTGCGCCAGGTGGTACCGCGTTTGTTCAGCACGGTTTCCCATCCGTGCTGCTTAATCCACTGCTGGATGATTTTTTTATCAACGCCGTCAACTCGGTAGTCGTGAAACGTATACTCGGCACCCAGAGCATCGAGGTGACGGCGTGCTTTTTTGATCGTGTCGCAGTTCTTAATGCCGTAGAGCGTGGTCTTCATCAGTCAACGACGCGCAGCAATTCGTTAATACCCACTTTACTGCGGGTTTTTTCATCGACCCGTTTTACAATCACTGCGCAATACAAACTGTACTTGCCGTCTGCGGAAGGCAGATTGCCAGACACAACGACTGATCCTGCGGGTACGCGGCCATAGATGATTTCGTCGTTTTCGCGGTCGTAGATTCGGGTGCTCTGTCCAATGTATACGCCCATGGAAATCACCGAGCCTTCTTCGACGATCACCCCTTCAACAACTTCTGAGCGCGCGCCGACAAAGCAATTGTCTTCAATAATGGTAGGGCTTGCCTGCAAAGGCTCCAGAACACCGCCAATACCCACGCCACCGGACAGGTGAACATTCTTGCCGATTTGCGCGCAGGAGCCGACAGTGGCCCAGGTATCGACCATGGTGCCGCTGTCAACGTAGGCGCCGATATTGACATAGGACGGCATCAGGACCGTGTTCGGCGCGACGTATGACCCCTTGCGGGCGACGGCAGGCGGAACCACGCGAACACCGGAAGCGGCAAACTGCTCCGCGCTGTAGTCGGTGAATTTTGAGTCGACCTTGTCGTAAAACTGGGTATAGCCGCCGGCACTCATGGGTTCGTTGTCGCGAATACGGAACGACAGCAGAACGGCTTTTTTCAGCCACTCATTGACTACCCAGTCACCCACGCCACGGCGCTCGGCCACCCGGGCCTCGCCGCTGTCGATGAGCAGGATGGCTGAATCGATTGCATTTTTGGTCTCTGCATCGACGCTTGCCGGGGTGATTTCTGCACGGCGTTCAAATGCCGCGTTAATGATGGGTTCCAGATCTGCCATGGAGGCTCCTGTTGGTTGTTCGTTTCAGTGTGGGGGTATAGTAACTTTTCAGCTAAAAAATTAAAGCTATTTATCCCTGTTGTGCCAACCCGCAGAGAAGCGGATATTCGGTATTCGTCGGTCCCTGATGTGGTGTTGGGCACAGCCCTGTTGCTGTTGAGCTAGCGGTGTTGTTCGAGGCATTCGATGATTCGGGCCGACGCCTGCAGGCATTGTTCGAGTGGTGCTACCAGTGCCAGTCTGACGTGGTTGGCGCCCGGGTTACGGTTTTGCTGAGAGGGCCGCGATAAATAGCTGCCGGGCAGCACTCGAATGTTCTGTTCAGTATAAAGCCAGCGGGTAAAATCGATTTCATCGATGGGCAGTTGTGGCCAAAGAAAAAATCCACCATCGGGTTGCTGCAGTGAAAGGGGAGTGGCAAGCAGATCGAGTACCTGCCGAAATTTCTCGCGATACAGGGCTCGGTTTTCTACGACGTGCTGCTCATCGCTCCACGCGGCGGTGCTGGCCGCATCGGTATAGGCTGGCATGGCACAGCCATGATACGTTCTATAAAGCAGAAATTTTTTAATGATATTGCTGTCGCCGGCGGTAAACCCCGAGCGAAGACCGGGAAGATTAGAGCGTTTGGACAGACTGTTAAAAACAATGCATCGTTTGAAATCTGTGTTGCCCATGTTTGCCGCCGCCTGCAGCAGTCCACATGGCCTGTTGCTCTCATCCGGGTATATTTCAGAGTAACACTCATCTGACACCACATAAAAATTGTACTGTTCAGCCTTTAACAGTACCTGTTGTAGAGTTGCTTCAGGGATTACGGCACCGGCAGGGTTGCCCGGCGTACACAAATACAGTATCTGGCATTGCTGCCAGACTGGTTCTGGAATGGACTCGAAGTCGGGTTGGTAGTCGAGTCTTGCCGGAGTGTCGTATAACCAGGGTTCCGCTCCGGCTAACAGTGCTGCACCTTCGTAAATTTGATAGAACGGATTGGGTATCAATATGTGTTTTTTTGCTAAAGAGGTGTCATACAGGCATTGAGCGATGGCGAACAACGCTTCACGCGTGCCATTGACAGGCAACACGTTGTGTTGCGCATCGACACTCGTGGCCGGCAGCGTGAAGCGGTGTATCAGCCATGTCGCAATTGCCTCCCTGATGCCGGTGCTACCGCGGGTGGGCGGGTAATTCGCTACACCGTGTAACGCGCGGGTCAGGGCATCGAGTACGAATTGCGGTGGTTGATGTTTGGGTTCGCCGATCGATAGATTGATCGCGGGTGCTTTGTCGGGTGTTTGCAGGTTCCGGTACAGCGCAGATAACTTCTCGAACGGATAGGGGTGCAGCTTGCTTAAAGATGGGTTCATGTCAGATGTCGCAGTAAGACGAGTAAGCGAACGGCGTTAGCCTCAGCGGCCAGTGACCGGATTGCCGGGTGTGTTGGTCCCGACCGTGCCTGAGGGTCGGATCGCAGCACTGAATGTCGCCGACGCTGATCTGTCGTGCGGTGTTAGCGGCTTTGGCGCCGCCAGCCTGTGAGCCGCTCCCGGCGAACAGCTCAGCAACCACAAAAGCTGCCGGCTTGCTGTGGCTGGTACTGGGTCTCTGTGCAAATAAACCGGCCATGATATCGCCTGTAGCTGTGGTCGGCGGGTATTATAAGCGCAAAGCCGCAGGTTGAATTCGGTTTCCGAAAACAAAATCGGGTCTTTCGGCGATAGACCTGCAATGCCGCGGATTGTCTGCGGATGAAACGGCATCCGACCCTGCAGGCCAGTCGATCAATCTCGTGTAAACCGGGTATAAACTTGTGAAAGGTAATCTATGAATCGTCTGAACACCGCGCTGGTATCTGTTGTGTTATGGCTGAGTGGCGGTCAGTTGATTGGTGTGGCGCAAGCACAGCAAACTGATATTTTCAGTACCGATGATCTATTGCAGTCGATCGGTACGGCGCTGGGCTGCGAGCTCAGTAGTACGCTGATGGCCGATATGACCGTCAACCCACTGTACAGCGCCGCGGGATTGCAGTGCTTGCCGTCTAACCCCGGTGCCTCGGGCGCTTTTTTCACGGATGAGGCCTGCCGTAATGAGATAGCGTTTGCGGCCACCAGCCAGCAGCAATTTTGTGCAGAGGCCATTGACCGGACTAATCTGGGTAATGGGGCGACGGTGGTTGAGGGCCGGTGGACACTGTCGCCAGGTACCCGTTATGACGTTGGCGCAGCATCGCTCACGGGACTCAAGCAGCCTTATCGCACGAGTCAGATCTACCGCCGTGTAAACCGCGGTACCGGTGATTGCCTGCTGGAGATGCGCATCTATAAAAACATGCCTGGCGCCACAGGCCAGCGTCCATTGATTGCTTTGCATGGTGGTAGCTGGAGCAGCCGCGGCTTTGGTGCGTTTGGGATCGAGGCGACTGTGGCGCATTACACCGACCAGGGTTTTACCGTGTTCGCACCGTTCTATCGGTTACTCGGTGATTCAGCCGCTGGCCCGCAGTGCAATGATGCAACTCTGCCGCAGATTGTTGACGATATCGAAGCCGCTCTCGATTGGGTCGAAGTACAGGCGCCGCAATACGGTGCCAGCGGCAAGCCGATAGTATTCGGGCAGTCTGCCGGTGCCCATCTGGCATTGTCGCTGGCCGTTAATCAGTCGCCGAGGGTGGCAGGAGCGGTGCTGCTTTATCCGCCAACGGACTTTGAGCATTTTGTCCTGCAAGCTCGAAGCGGGGAGTACACAAACCAGCAAGGCCTGAATATTTTATCGAAGGTCCTCGGTGAAGAGGCTGGCGATGCTGACATCAGCCAATCGCCTATTCCTGAAAACACGTTTCCCGCGATTGTAGCGCCGCGGCCCGATGGTTTCCCGCCGATGTTTATCGTGCATGGAATGGCCGATGAATTAGTGTTGCCGGATCAGTCGCTGCGGTTGTGTAACGCACTGGCAGGAACAGCGTTAGATCAACCGGTGCCGGACACTGCCGGTTTATCGCTGGTCGTGGACTGTGGCGTCCATAGTGAATTGCACCTGTTTAGCGAAGGTAAACACGCGCTTGATATTTGCTTGTCGACAAACGCACTGCTGGGTGAGAGTTGCCTGTCTGGAAGCGCGCAAAGCAAAGCGCTGATCGCGGCGACGCTCAAAGACGCCAGCCGTTGGTCGGCTGAGATTGCTGCGCGTGCCCCCGCCAGTCCAGTGGGTGGCGGAGGCGTGGCGGCGTTCTGGGTACCGGTCCTGCTTGTTGGCCGCCACCGGAGAATGGTAGCGGCTGATAAAGGTCAGTACAGGTAACTATCCGCTGGAGACCACAATATTTTCTGCGCTGTCAATCGCGTAATTCTCAGCATCGGCGTATAACATCTTGTCTTTGTCCTGTGCCTCTCGCGCCCTTTTGTCGTGACCATAGATGTCCGCTCTGAACTGGGTCTTGCCGTTCTCGTCGAGCCACGCTGTCTGGTAGGTCAGATGAACGGGCAGTTTGCGATCCAGCACAATGGTGGTTGTTGATTTTCGACCCAGACGTGCGTCTATTTCTACATCGCTGCGCCCGTCGTTCTGCAAGAGTAGTTTTGCCAGCGCAAAAGGTTTCTCCAAGCGTATACAACCGTGACTATAGGCACGCTGCGTTTTTGCAAACAGTTTTTTTGCGTTAGTGTCGTGCAGATAAATACTGTAGTCATTGGGAAACATAAATTTTATGTCGCCCAGTGCGTTGGTTTTACCGGGAAGCTGCCTTAAGCGGTAGCTGGAAAGGAAATTTCTAGGGTGCTTGTCATAGAAATCGAGACTGCTTATCGGAACCGACTTTTCCGTGTCCAGCGAAATTGCCTCGAATCGCCGGTTGGCTAAATAACCCGGGTTGGCGAGTTCCTTGGGCAATAGCTCTCGGGTAATACTGCTCGGAACATACCAGGACGGGTTCACCACCAGGTGCTCCATTTCATCGGAGAACAACGGTGTCCGGTTTTTAGGTTTCCCGACCACCACCTTCATGTTCATTGCCACTTGGTTGTTGAGAGTGACATCGAGATCGAAGCCCGGAACGTTCACAATGATGTTGGAGTCTGTGTCCGATCGGGTAAGCCAGCGCCAGCGATCCAGATTCATATGCAGCTGTGCTATCCGCTTGTGCAGAGGGATGTTCAGTTCAGAGGTTGTCACCGGGCCGAGTACACCGTCCGGATCAAGTCCGTGGCGACTCTGGAAATCGGTCAGACCACCGAATACGGCCAGATTAAATATGTCGCCGTCGTCCACCGAACTCTCCAGCAGATCACCTGATTCAATTAACCGCCGTTTTAACAGCGGTATGCGGCTGTCTGTTTCACCGAATTCCAGTGCGGGGCCTTTGGGTATTTCTGTCCAGCCGCCATTAGCGGCCATAACGTAGTGGGCATGCAGGCTATCCAGTAAGCCTTTGTAACGTCTATGATGCGGTTCCAGTTCATCGATGGTTTGACGGAAAGAATGGTTTCCGGAGAAAAACTCACTGGCGATAGAGTGGACATCGATATTGCCTTCCTTGAGATCCCATCCGGAGCTTGCGTGATCCTGCCGTAGATTGCCGTGGGCGATATCATCGAAGTAGGTATAGAGCGCGTCAGTCATAATGATTTCAAAATGAACGCGGTGCTCCGGCTTTTTCCCTTTTGCCAGTTGGTTCAGCAAGCGGCTGTAGTATTTAGACGCATCAAGCCCTATCAATTGTGCGGAAGCGAGTTTTTTCAGTACCGCCTTGCTGGTCGAGGTAGGCCTGTTGTTTTCGATCCAGAGCGGCACAAATCCACGTTGCTGGTAGATCCAGGTCAGTTCGGTCTTATAGCGCAGCTTGACACTACCGATGCTGTTTCGGCCTGAAGTAGTAAAAAATTGCTTTAGAAAATCATTGCTGGCTGTTTCACGTGCAAAAGCAGGTGCAGTCAATGACAATGGCAGCACGGTGGCGGCGGCAAGCGCCGCGGTAGATTTGAGTACATCCCGTCTTGTGGTTGATTTCATTTTATTTTTATTATTCTTTTTATGACGCCACAGCCTGGACTCAACATACGAGTGCGTCGTGAAGGCAGGGGGGTTATCGGCGTGACTTGCTGTCCTTTAAGGGGCAGTTACTTTCTGCATGTCACCGAGAGTCTGAGGGATGCTGTGGAACAGCTTGTTTTGCAAGTAATAGTGCGTTTAAAAAAGAGGGGCAAAGTGGCGGGAAATACTGATAAATAATGGGGGATTTGACGCGAATTGATCAAAAATGGTGCAGCAGGGCTGATGTTGATGTGCAAATTCTGCATACCGAGCGGCATACCTGTCAGGCCATAGGCAATAAGCAATACAAGCTTGCTGGCAACCTAGCGGAGTGGCGTCGCCGTGGTGTCGAGAAAGTGCTGACTTTCGGGGGAGCCTGGTCCAATCACCTGCACGCATTTGCACTAATGGGGAAATTGACCGGCTTGCAAACTGTCGGTGTTGTGAGGGGGGAAGAACAGGTTGAAAACAGCCTGCTGCAATCAGCACGCATGGCCGGCATGCAGTTGCATTTCGTTAGTCGCGGCGAGTATCGACGTCGCAATGAAACCGGTTATTGTCAGGAGTTGTGCGGACAACTCGAATGTGACACCTGGCTTCCCGAAGGCGGTTCCAACACAACGGCAGTAAACGGATGCAAGGAAATCACCGCGTTGCTGCAACACGATGCTTGTCAGAACTCTGTCTCGGTCTTTGCTTTGCCGGTTGGAACCGGGGCGACATTGGCAGGGGTGGCTTGCGGGTTGCGCGATAACCAGCGCGCCATCGGTTTTCCGGTCGTCAAGGATGCGTCCGTGACGGACCGGGTAGCGCGCTGGGTGGCGATGAACTCCAGCGACACGCATACCTGTCGATGGTCAATGTGGCGTGAGTCGGTTATGCCGTCCTACGGTAAAGTGAATCGCCAACTGCTCGACTTCATACTGGCATTTTTCGACGATACCGGTGTAGTGCTCGATCCCGTCTATACCGCCAAGGTGATGCGAGTGGTGTTGAGTGAACAGTTTCTGCAAACTCTGCCGGCCAACAGCAGAGTTATATTTGTTCACACGGGCGGGTTGATTGGTGCCTACGGCTACAAAAGACAGTTTGAACAGTGTACCGATAGGCAGTTAGTCACCCGCTACTTATCCACGGTGCAGCAACTGACCGGTCTGGAGATCAGTTAGTGTTGCGGTGGCCGATGCGGTGCAAGCGGCTGGCGGCCGCAAAGCAGTACTCTAGAACCAGCAGCCTTGCAGCGAAGACACCGCGTTACGCTCAATAGTGCTCTTTATGTTATCCAGGGTAACTGCAGGCGCTATTTCCCAGGCAGGACCGTTGTCTGTTGGGCGCGCACGTGTTGCATGTAGTGATCCCGGTGCAGTTTGTATTGACGGTAATCAGCCAGGTAGGAGCGATTGCACTGTTCATAGCCCGAGTGCAAATCCTGCTGGTTTTGGCATTCCGCGGTTCTGATAACATCGTAGGCGATTTTATACAGGGTCTGGCGGTGGGGAATTTGGGCGGACATAGTGCAACCGCAAACACTTGCAAGACACCCGGTGAGGACAAGGTATCGAGAAATTTTTGCGTTGACCACAGAATATCCGCAAACCTTTATTTTTATCATTGGTAGTTTGCGTGAAATCGGTAGTGGGGAAGATAGCGAATTCCGGCGAACGGTTTAATTACCAAATATTATGGTCGTCGTCTGATTCGCTAGACGATGGCTTGATGCAGTAGAATGGGCCAGCGGGTTACGCAATTCTGGTCTTATCGAGTGAGCTTTTGCTGCACGCCGCGAGAATACCAGCGACATTCGGGTTGCTGACGTTAAACTACTGCAGGAATACTTAATGACTGTCCGACACGCCAGACTAGCTCGACTGCTGATTCTACCGCTTGCCTGTTTCACCGCGTCCTGTGCCTCGACTTACTATAACGCCTGGGAGAAAGCGGGTTACCATAAACGCGATATTCTTGTCAGCAGAGTAGAAAATACAAGAGATGCTCAGCAGGAAGCACAGGTTGAGTTCAAAGATGCGTTGGAGCAATTCGGTTCGATTATCGCAATTGAGAACACCGATCTCAAAACCGCATACGATAAATTATCCGCCGAATACGACGACAGTCTGGAGGCGGCGGAAACCGTGACTGATCGAATCGACAGTGTCGAAGCAGTGGCCGAAGCGCTGTTCAAAGAATGGGAAAAAGAGATCGAGCAGTTTAGCAATCCTGACTACAAACGAAGCAGCACCAGCCAGTTGCGCGATACCCGCAGCCGCTACAGTGAAATGCTGGGGTCTATGCGACGTTCCGAAGCGAGCATGCAGCCGGTATTGCAAACCTTCAATGACAACGTGTTGTTTCTCAAGCACAACCTCAATGCACAGGCTATTGGCTCGCTGAAAGGGGAGTTCGCGTCGCTGCAGGATGACATCAGTGTGCTAATCAGGGAAATGAATCGGTCGATTGCCGAGTCTGACAAATTTATCGCTGAACTCCGCGGCTGATTGCCTGCCGGGCCACGCTGTGCGGTGGTTTGATCCCTGTTGTGTGTACGGTAAGCCCGTGCGCTCTGGCTTGTGAATGAGGTGCACAGCGTTAATGAAACACCCCAGAATTAACAAACGCTCATTCGATGATTGCGTCATCTGGCACAACAATGGAATTAGCGACTGTACCCTACCAGCATCATCCGTCGAGAATCGATACACCATGGCTGAAATCACTAATTACTCCGACAGTTTTCGCCGCGTTTGTGCGCGATTAACCACAGTCGGGTTTGCAACCGCGCTGGCTGCTACCACCATGACACCGGTATCGGCGGATACAATCTTCGGGCTTTATGCCGGCGCCAATCTGTGGCAACCGGAATTCAATGGCACCATTGGTCAGTCTGAAAACAATTTCGACTTCTCCAGTGAGTTCAGTCAGGGAGACGCCGATAGTACGTCCCTGTATGTCGCCGTTGAGCACTTCCTGCCGTTACTGCCCAATGCGATGGTTCGCAGCACTCCGGTCAACTGGACAGGTAACTCGGACGCGGCTAGTGGAACGCTTGGCGGGCTAGTTACGCTGAATGGTAATGTCGATGCCGTTGTCGATATCGACATGACTGATTTCACGCTGTACTACGAAATTCTCGATAACTGGGTAAGCCTGGATGTGGGATTGACTGTCCGCAACATGGACGGCCAGGTAAGTGCCACTGAAACGTCGACCAATTTGACCGATGCAGTCGACCTGGGCACCACGATACCCATGTTGTACGGGCATGCGCGTTTTGATTTGCCGTTCAGCGGATTGGCGCTTGGTGTGCGCGGTAATGCGATTGGCTACCAGGAAAGCAATTTGCTTGATGTGGAAGCCTATCTGCACCTTGAGGTTGATCTTCTGCCGGCAATCGATTTGGGCATTCAAGGCGGGATTCGGCGTCTCAGTCTGGATATTGACGATCTCGATAACTGGAACTCTGATGCCACCTTCGATGGCGCCTACGTTGGCCTGACTTTGCATTTCTAGGACCGGCAGATTGGTCGGAACGGTGTCGGCCGTTGTTAACAACGTCAGGTGATAATTGACTAATCGACAAAACTGGCTAGCTTCTTTCTTGTAAATGCTCCCTGTGCTGGTGCGTTCGGTAATCCGTCGCCGCCAGACCGTGCAACACCAGGAGTGTACTTTGGCCTTAGCAGAACAAATACTGAGTAAAACCGAGATTGACCGGCGCTTCGGTGAGCGACGTGTCTCTGAGCGGATTCCGGCCGACTTGTCGTTCAGGGTATCGGTGCTGAAGCCCAGCCAGCACGATCTCTACCTGAAAACCTTTGACGATTTGCGGCAGCGTTTTCTGATGTCCGTTGAGTATAACCGCCTGACACTTCTGGGCCGCAAAGCGTTGAACGATGCGCGGATGCCTCAAGGGGAATTGGCCGTGTTTGCCGAGAGTATCGAGTTGCGTGTCGAAATGCTCGCTGGCCTGTCAGGGTTGGCGACCCACTCCGTCGGGATTCAGGAGCGCCAGCAGGTGCTTATCAGCGAGAGTGGAATCAAGTTTGACCATCCGCAGAACATTGAACCTAACAGCTTGATCTGCCTGCGCATGGCCAGCTACCGCTCACCGATGCTGGCGTTGATTGCGCTCGCCAATGTTATGCATTGCAGTGTGGAGCGCGATGACAAAACCGGGGCTCATGTGGGTGTCGCCGCCCGCTTTGACAAAATCCACAGCGACGATCAGCAACAGCTGAAAACGTTTGTTGCTCTGCGTGAATCGCAGCTCAGACTGGCGGCCTGATCATTTGGTTGATTAGTCCCAAATGATAGTTCTGCCGACCGCGTAAGCGTTAAAAAATAAAGACTTGACCTGTCAAACCGATAGGTCGCTGTAGAGACACAGACTCCTCAGTGGCAACGATCCGTATGCACGTTTCAACCGGTGTACGAGACTAATCGCAGGACAAGATCAATGGTTTATCGCAATAGCATCGGGTATGCAGAGAGTGCATTGCCTGCACTGGAGACACAGCCCGGGCAGCGCAACCGCATGAAACCGCTGTATCTGGCAATCGCTTTAACCTTGCTGCCGATGGATGATGCGATTGCTGATCTGGCAAAGTTGTGTCATGCAACAAGGCTGGTTGCGAATGGCAGCATGGACAGTTCTGTGCTGGTCAATGCCGTGCCCAACGGTACCGGACCGGATCAGTGGAGCATCGTAAATTCGCCGGATCGGGTGGATGTCGGTGTGACCTACGAGGCGGCTTATGTGGCTAATCCGTTTTCATTGACGGCGTCGCCTGATGGTGGAACCTGGACCCGCCTGGTCGATAACAATAACAACTACCAGGAACAAATCTATCAGCAGATTTCCGGCCTTCGACCCGGCACCCGATTTTATGTCCGGTATTATCAGGCGCGTGTCGCCACCAGTTATTCGACGGCGAATGGTGGATTCAGGGTGCAGTTGGGTGATATCACTATCGATGGTCCGGATGCCGACAGCCCGACAGCGCAGCCACAGCAGGGCGGTTGGTCAGAGCAGATCACCGGTCCGTATCTGGCCAGCTTCGAAACCGAAAAACTGGCCTTTACCGCGCGCTCAAATACGGCTGACAACTTTGTCGATCTGTTTCTCGATGGCGTGAGTATTTGCACCATTGACGCTGATGACGACGGCTTGCTCGATGTGCTTGAAGATGTCAATCGCGATGGCGTTGTCAGCAATGATGATTCCGATGGCGACGGTGTGCCCAACTATCTGGACGCTGACTCCGATAACGATGGGTTGAGCGACGGTGAGGAGACGTTCACCAAAACGACAAACAACCCGATCGCTGATCAGGACAATGACGGCATTCCCGACAGTGTCGATGTCTCTCAGACGGGAGGTACTGACAGCAATGGTGATGGGGTTGATGATGCGGCCATTGATCGCCATGATTTTGATAGCGACGGTTTAGCTGACTACATCGACCCGGACAGTGACGGTGACGGCGTCCCTGATAAGCTGGAAGGCAAAGGTGACAATGACGGCGATGGCCTGCCGAACTACCGTGATACCGACAGCGATAACGACGGGTTAAGCGACACGCTGGAAAGTGGTGCCTTACAGATCGACAGTGACAATGACGGTATTGATGACGCTTTCGATGCAGACTCACCGAACACCCGCTCGACCCTGCGTGACAGCGAGGAAGACGGTGTGCCTGATATGTTCGATGTTGACTCAGATAACGATGCCTTGCCGGACAGCCTTGAAAGTGCCTCTGATGCCGATGGCGATGGATACCCTAATTATCGCGACCTGGATAGCGACAATGACGGCCTGGCCGATTTTTTTGAAGCGACTCCATCGGGATCGTCCAGTCTGGATACTGATAACGACGGAATAGTCGATCTGTTTGATGTCGACAGCACCGGCGGCGGTGATGCCAACAACGATGGGATAGACGATGATTTTGCGTTTGTCTCATCCGATGACGACAATCGGCCGGACCCCTACGATCCAGACAGTGATGGTGATGGTGTGCCAGACAGTTATGAAGGTGCCGCCGATCTGGATGGTGATGGCATCGGTAACTATCGCGACGATGACAGTGATGGCGATGGCGTGTCCGATGCCATCGAAGGTGGTGCTCTGGGGATCGACAGTGACGGAGATGGTATAGACGATTATTACGACGTCAACCAGACCGGCGGCGTTGACGATAATGGCGATGGCATTGACGACACCGTACTGCCACCCGACGCCAACAACGATGGGCGGATCGATAGCATGGACGTCTTCGACAGCGATGGTGACGGCTTGCCGAATTCACTGGAGCGCACCACTGACAGTGACGGAGATGGCCTTAACGATAATGTCGATACCGATAGCGACAATGACACCATAGCCGATGGTGTCGAAGCCGGATTGGCCGGTATAGACTCAGATAATGATGGTATAGATAACCTGATGGATGTGGATCAAACCGGTGGTGATGATCTGAATGGCGATGGTATCGATGATGCCTTTACGCTTGCCGACTATGACAATGATGGTCTGCCAAATCATCTCGATACAGACTCCGATAATGATGGTATCGCCGACGTTGACGAGACCGGGGATCGCGACTTTGACGGGATCGCCGACTATCTTGACGATGATGCCAACTCGCTCGTTACCGGCACTCGTGGCAGTGGTTGCAGCTTGTCACCGGGGGCAGCGCCAGCAGATCCGCTGTTCGGGTTGCTGGTTGCCGGTGCCATGGTCGGCATGATTCGCCGCGGCAGGCGGCCAACAGAAATTGTGCGCAGTCACCGGAATCCAGAGTAGAAGGTGTAGGGCACGCGGGTTGATCGGGCCTGCGTGTCTACTTCTTTTTGCTCACGCTCTGGGAATGGTCCAGCGTCTTACTCAATAGTATTACCGGTATCAAGCCGGTCAGTACGATGAGCAACGCAGCCAGTGCGCTTTCTTCTATCAATTCGTCAGAGGCGAATTGATAGACATGGGTAGCGAGGGTGTCGAAATTAAAAGGCCGTAGTACCAGTGTCGCCGGCAGCTCTTTCATACAGTCGACGAATACCACCAGCAGGGCGGTGATAATTCCGCTTCGCATCAGTGGCAGATGAACGCGCCACAGCATTTTGCCGGATGACTGGCCCAGTGATCGGGCAGCCAGATCCATGCTCGGGGTGATTTTCTCGAGGCTTGATTCTACAGCGCCGAATGCCACGGCAAGAAAGCGTACGACGTAGGCAAGAATCAGTGCGATCACGGTGCCGCTCAGTATCAAGCCGGTAGAGATATCAAAGTTACTGCGCATAAAGGCATCAACCGTATTATCAAATGCCGCCAGTGGAATCAGTATGCCAATGGCCAGTACCGCGCCGGGCAGTGCATAGCCGGTACTGGCAACCCGTGTGCAAAGTCGCAGGATGCCGCTTCGATTGATACGGGCGGAGTAGGCTAGGAATATACCCAGTAGTACAGCGATGGTGGCCGCAGTCGCCGATAGCAGCAGGCTGTTTAATGCGGTTTGTCGAAAGTCCGGTGTCCATGACACGGAAAAATTCTTGATGGAATAATTCAGCAGGACAATAGCCGGTAGCAGAAAACCCAGTATCACAGGCATCGCGCAAGCCGTGCTCAGCAGCAGGTTTCTCCAGCCAGACACCTGGCGGCGGGTTCTTTTAGAAAAGCGACTGCTGGACGGCTGGAACTGCTTCTGGTGGGCGCGGCTGATTCGCTCCAGTCCAAATAACGTAAAAACAAAAATCAGCAGCAGGCTGGCGATCTGCGCACCACCGCCAAGATTGTCCATGTTCAGCCAGACGTCGTAGAGGCCGGACGTCAGGGTGCGGACAGCGAAGTAGTCAACGGTGCCGAAGTCGTTCAGCGTCTCCATCAATGCCATCGCGATACCCACGGCAATAGCCGGCCTTGCCAGCGGCAGGGAAATGCTTAGAAAGCCTTTTCTGCGTGGTTGCCCCAGCACGCGCGCGGCTTCCAGTAATGAGGCCGATTGCTCGATAAAAGCGGCGCGTGCCAGCAAGTACACATAGGGGTAAAGCACCAGTACCATCATGCAGATGGCGCCGGGCAGTGAGCGGATGGTCGGGAAGCGATAGTCTGCCGCCGACTGCCAGTTAAACATATGGCGTAGCAGAGATTGCACCGGCCCGGAGTATTCGAGCAGGTCGGTGTAGATAAAAGCAATGACGTAGGCTGGCACCGCAAACGGCAGTAACAGCGCCCAGACCAGGATGTTGCGACCGGAGAATTCGTAGTGGGTGACAACCCAGGCGGTGGAGACGCCGATCAGGAAAGTGCCTGTGGCCACGCCGGCCATCAGCAGGAACGTATTGAGCAGATAGGTGGGCAGTACCGTAGCGTAGAGGTGAGGCCAGATATTCTCGCTGGGAAATACGGCCAGATACACGACCGAGATGATCGGCAGGCAGATTAGCAGCGCCATGATAATAGCGATCACAGTTCCCGGCGTGACAGGCTTTGACTGACGGGGGATTGCGGATTGCAGGTTACCGGGCGAAGTGAGGTTCACAATCGTCGCGGCGCCGGGGTTTGATGCATTGGGGCTGCAGTAGGTTAATTTGGAATGCAGAGACTAATGCGAATTATTCTCATTTGCAATAAGTATCTTGCCCGAGATCAGATCACCATCACAGCAGCGCCCACATCGCGCCCTTCAGAGACCAGCAAGTTGTATGTTCGGCAGGCGGCGGCGGAATCCATTATTTCAATTGGCAGAGGGATGCTGAGCAGTTCACGGCGCAGACTGGTCTCAGGGAATTGCTGTCTGGCACCGGTTCCGAGGATCACAACATCCGGCTTTCGCTCGCGGAAAATGTCGAAATGCCCAATCTGCAAGTCTGCAACGTTCTGAACTGGCCAGTCAGGTACAATCCGATCCGGAAATATCAGCACGCTGCTGTGGTGCCGGTTATCGTTGATGGTAAGAAAACCATCGCCGTAGTTGCTGAATACGTTGTTGCCTTGCGGGCTTTCCAGTGTAAATTTCATGTTTTCGATTTAAAAGCGGCGCCGGTCGGTATAATAGCCTGCAGGAAGCGTTACGCCCATGGTAATTAAAGTCTGTAAGCCTGCAGTTGCATTGCCACACACATCTAAGCTGGAGTGAGTCACTACATTGAAACCGGTAAAAATTGGTTTTTTAGGGTTCGGAACTGTCGGTCAGGGTGCCGCCATTGTACTAGCCAGAAACGCGCTGGAGATCAGCCGGCGTGCCGGTCGTGAGATCAGCGTCAAATCGGCGGTTGTGCGTGACATCAATCGCACTCGCGAAGCGGGACTTGAAGGTGTCATCCTCACAACCGACCCGCTCGATGTAGTCAATGACCCGGATATCGATGTGGTTGTTGAAGTTGTCGGTGGCGACGAGCCGGCGAAAACCCTGCTGCTGCAGGCGATAGCCAATGGCAAGCACGTAGTCACTGCAAATAAAGCGTTAATCGCACGCTTTGGCAACGAACTATTCGAAGCCGCCAGAGAGCACAATGTCTCGGTGGCATTTGAGGCAGCCGTCGCTGGTGGTATTCCGGTGATCAAATCGATCCGGGAAGGACTGGCAGGCAACAAAATTCAATGGCTGGCCGGCATTATCAACGGCACTAGTAATTACATTCTTACCGAGATGCGTGACAAAGGGCGCGACTTCGCCGACGTTCTGCAGGAAGCTCAGGATCTGGGTTACGCCGAGGCAGATCCAACCTTCGATGTGGAAGGCATCGACGCCGCCCATAAACTGACGATACTGGCATCTATTGCGTTTGGTGTGCCGTTGAAATTTGATGCTGTCTATATTGAAGGCATCAGTCACATCACTCGTGAAGACACCGCTTATGCCGAGGAACTTGGCTATCGCATCAAGCATCTTGGCCTGGCGGTTGATACCGGTGACGGCCTGGAGCTGCGGGTGCACCCGACCCTGATACCGGAGCGCCGGCTTATTGCCAACGTCGACGGAGTCATGAATGCTGTTCTGGTGCAGGCTGATGCAGTCGGCCCGACGCTTTACTACGGGGCCGGAGCCGGAGCCGAACCGACCGGGTCAAGTATAGTGGCCGATATCATGGACGCCGCGCGCGTTGCATCGGCAGCCGTTGACAATCGCGTCCCGCATCTGGCTTTTCAGCATGATGCGCTGAATGACGTCAGGGTGCTGTCGAGCAGCGAGTTCAGTACCTCGTACTATCTGCGGATTCTGGTCGATGACAAGCCGGGCGTTATGGCAGATATCAGCCGGATACTGGGGGATGAAGATATCAGCATTGAGGCGATTATCCAGAAAGAACCAACGGCTGACTCAGCCCGGGTACCGATTATCCTGCTGACTCGAAAGATGGTTGAAGGTGCTATGGAGTCTGCAATTGCAAAGATTGAAGCGCTGGGCAGTGTCGAAGGAACAGTAACGCGTATTCGCGTAGAGTCACTGGGGTAGTTGCCTGCAGATCCGCTAGCGGGGGACTAATCAGCGCCCATCCAGAATAACCACCGCGATAACGCAGTGGTTATCATTTTGAGTAGTGGCGTGTTACGACTGTTGTGAAGGCGGAGTCCAGTTGGCGTTTTTTACTAGTTCGCCGGAGTTTGGAATTACCTGCACACACCGGTCGTCCCACAGTTGCAGCATTTTATAATCTTTTTGATTAGTGACTCGTAGGCCTTCCAGGCCATTGTCAGCAAGCCATTTTTCGACCGGTGGAATGTGGTCTGCCACAGACGCTCTGGCGGTAAATACTCGAACTTCTATATCCATCTTCAGCCAGCGTTTTACGCGCTCCAGCATGGCGGGAATAGGTGGACCGATATGCTGGTGTCCTTTCCAGCCGTCCCACTGGGCGAGGGTGCCATCGAGATCCACACCAATCCATCGGTTGCCGATTCTGCTCTCGGAGCGATCGTTTGATTTTTTTGAAGCCATGGTGTTTTATTCCCTGCACAGGCCTGAACGGTCACTGGTGCGTTAGATGGTGTGTATTCTAAGGTTATGTCGGGACCTTATAATGTGCAAGTGCATCCACCGCTTTGTGAGACCGGGGTTTAGCGCGATAGAGTTTTCAGTGCGCTCAGGTAGTCATTCCGGCTGATGCAGACCGCGCCCATGCTCATCAGGTGCTCGGTAGGCAGCTGGCAATCTATGAGTTCGAAACGTCCACAGGTAGCCAGCATCACCAGGGCGATTTTCGAAGCATCCGGTTGTTGACTGAACATTGATTCGCCAATGAAAACACGTCCGACGACCACGCCGTATAACCCGCCGACGAGTTCGTCATCTGCCCAGACTTCGATTGATTCGGCGGCGCCCCGGTGTGCGAGTTCGCAGTAGGACGCTGCCATATCATTGGTAATCCAGGTGCCTTCTGAGCCAGGCCTCGGCTTACCGCAATTGTCGATAACCTGGTCAAACGCCTGGTTGTAGCTGACGGTGAATTTTTGCTTTTTTATGGTTTTCTGCAGACTGCGACGAATCTTTATCTGCGCGGGCCAGATTACACAGCGCGGGTCCGGAGACCACCAGAGGATCGGTTCGCCGTCAGAATACCACGGGAAAATTCCCTGCTGATACGCTTGAATAAGTCGCTCGGGTTTTAGGTTGCCCCCGGCCATCAGCAAGCCGTTCGGTTCTTGCATTGCTGTATCTGCGGGTGGAAACGGTGTCAGATCGTCATCCGCATCAAGAAATGGAATGGGAATTTCGTTCATACAAAAAAGGGTAGGGTGTAACAAGCATTGGTAGTAATGCGTCGGGCCACAGGGTGTGTGTCAGTGCCCGGGGGGAATGTACGCGCAGGGTAACTCAATTGACCGCATCGCTGGACTTAAACGGCAACAGCGCATGCAATTGCTCACAGTGTTGTTCCATCAGTGGACGCTCCTGATTCAGGAACCGTTGCACCGCCTGGCTGAAATCTTGATTCCTTAGGTAGTGTGCCGACCAGGTTGGGGTAGGGACAAACCCGCGCCCGATTTTGTGTTCCCCCTGAGCGCCCGGTTCGAAACGCGTCAGGTTGTTAGCGATGCAGTAATCGATACCCTGATAATAACAAGCTTCAAAGTGCAGGCTGTGGAATTCATCGCTGCATCCCCAGTAGCGTCCGAACAGCGTATCGGTACCTTTGAACATTACCGAGCAGGCGACCCGCTTATCATTGTGGGTGGCAAAGACAATGATCACATCGTCGCCCATGGTTTTGCCGACTTCAGCGAAGAATGAGTGATTAAGTGTTGGCGTACCCCATTTTCGGTTAAATGTGTCCAGATAAAAACTGGTGACATCATGCCAGTCAGCGTCTTTTAAATCGCGCCCGTGAAAAACACTGAGCGACACCCCCTGCTCGGCGACCCGGGTGCGCTCACGGCGCAGGTTCTTGCGTTTTTTTGAGGTACATCGGGACAAAAAATCTTCAAAGTCTGTGTAGTTATCGTTGGCCCAGATGTACTGACACCCCATCCGCTCCATGTAGCCCCCGGTAACCAGTCGCTTCGATTCGTCATCCGGTGGAAACAGCCAGTGTACGCCGGACAACTCTTGCTGATCGACGATGGCAATGGCCGCTGAAAACAGCGCGGATGAACATTGCTGGTAGTTTTCACCGGCTTTGACCAACAGGCGAGGGCCGGTTGCCGGCGTGAATGGCACGGCGCAGACCAGTTTGGGGTAGTAGGATTCGCCGCTGCGTTGATAGGCTTCAGCCCACGCAAAGTCAAAAACAAACTCGCCGTAGGAGTTTGTTTTTAAGTAGCTTGGTGCAGCACCGATTAAATCGCCGTCGTCGTTTTTCAATAACAGGTGATAAGGGTGCCAGCCATGCTCTGCTGACACGCACTTGTTGGTTTCCAGTGCGCTTAAAAACTCGTAGCGCACAAAAGGATTACTGCCATCGCTAAGCGCGTTCCAGTCATCAGCGGGGATGTCTGCCAATGAGTCAGAAATTTCTATTTGCATTGACTAATTCAATCAGCCGCTCTGGTTGCCATTAACTCTTGCCGGCACTTTGTGCGTCGAGGTATTTTTCCGCATCAAGCGCTGCCATGCAGCCGGATCCTGCTGATGTTATAGCCTGTCGGTAGATATGGTCCATAACGTCTCCCGAGGCAAAAACCCCTTCGACGCTGGTTGCGGTGGCGTTCCCATCGAGCCCGCTCTGCACCTTGATGTAGCCGCCGGCCATGTCGAGCTGGCCTTCGAAAATACCGGTATTGGGTGTGTGGCCGATGGCGATAAATACGCCGTGCAGATCGATGTCCTCTGTGGTTCCGTCTGCAGTGCTTTTAATGCGCATACCGGTCACACCGCTGTCATCGCCGAGGACTTCATCGAGCGTGTGATTCCATTTCATCACCACCTTGCCGGCATCCTGTTTTTCAAACAGGTGCTTTTGCATGATTTTTTCGGCACGCAACTCGTCGCGGCGATGCACGACCACGACCTCAGAGGCGATGTTCGACAGGTACAGTGCTTCCTCGACAGCGGTGTTACCACCACCAATCACGGCCACGCGCTTTTGCTTGTAGAAAAATCCGTCGCAGGTAGCGCAGGCAGACACGCCGCGTCCCTTAAAGGCCTCTTCCGAGGGAAGACCGAGGTAGCGAGCACTGGCACCGGTGGAAATAATCAGCGCGTCACAAGTGTAAGTGGCGGAATCTCCGGTCAGAGTGAAAGGTTTGTTTTTCAGATCAACCGTGTGGATGTGGTCGAACACGATCTCGGTTTCGAAGCGCTCGGCGTGTTTGCGGAACCGCTCCATCAAAGCCGGGCCCTGAACGCCATCGTTGTCGGCCGGCCAGTTATCAACGTCAGTAGTGGTCATTAGCTGACCACCTTGCTCGACGCCGGTGATCAGCACCGGCTTAAGGTTGGCGCGTGCTGCATAGACGGCGGCTGTGTAGCCGGCCGGTCCGGAGCCGAGAATCAGCAGTTTGCAATGTTTGGATTCGCTCATGAGTTTTTACAGTCGTCCGAATTTATGGGGTCTCAATACATGACAATCTAAACACGCCGCTGTTGCAGCAGGAGTTAAAGTCATAAGATTGCAGGTCAGTTTGCTAAGTGTACTACGCCCCTGCCGGTACTTTAAGGTGAGTGGGGCAGGCCGACGTGAATAGACGGGTAGCGACAAACGCTTATCTTATCCGACACAACAATTCCAATACCGGATTATTTTGACTACCAAAGCCGCTCAAGGCGGAGCAGCGCGAACCAGGCGCGCTGCATCCAAGGCCAGCAAAACCACAAAACGCAGCGCGGCTGCCAAGCCCGCCGCCAGGAAAGCTGCGGCCAAAAAACCAGTGGCCAAGCCGGCAGCACCGCTCAGCGGTTTAAAAAAACCGCGCCATAACGGTCGCACCATCAGAACACCGATGGAAGCGGAGCTGTCTGCCCGCGCGGTCGCTTTGCTGCACCGGGGACTCCGCGAAGTACTGGCCATTCTGGTGGCGGTCGTGGCGATCCTGATGCTGGTTGCCCTGATGACCTTCCACGTCGCTGATCCAAGCTGGTCGCATACCGGTGGCTATGGGCAGATTCGCAATGCCTGTGGCATCTTCGGCGCCTGGTTTGCCGATATTGCCATGTTCCTGTTCGGCTACATTGCCTACCTGTTGCCAGTGGCACTGGCGGTGATAGGCTGGAATGCGTTTCGCGATAGTCGCGAGTTCACTGCGCCGCTGCTGGTGTTTGCACGTGTCGCCGGCCTGGTGTTATTGCTGGTCACAGCCTGTGGACTGGGCGATTTGCACTTCTTTGTTCATCGCGGCGATTTACCCATAGGCACCGGCGGTGGTGGTGTGCTGGGTGCCTGGGTGGCTGGAAACATGGTCGGCGTAATCAACACGCTGGGCACCACACTGATTTTATCCGCGTTGTTTCTGGGGTCGATAACATTTATCACCGGTGCTTCGTGGTTTCTGATCGTTGAGGAGACCGGACGCTTCACCCTGAAAGCCGTCCGGGTCGGCCACCAGTATCTGCTCGAGAGCTGGGATCGGTTCCAGGAATATCTGACCTACCGCGAGGCCAAGCGACTGCGCCATCGCCAGAAGTTTGAAGCCGAACAAGCCTTGCATCAGAGCGGTCAACAGGACCCGGAGATCAAAGAGCCGCTGACCAGAACCTCGAAGCGCAAAGCGGTGCAGGTGTCGACTGAAATCAAAGACAACAGCGCTGATGCCCCTGCCGCAGCGACCCCGGTAGCCACACCGGAACCCGTACCAACCGTGGCAGCACCGGGTACTGCCACAGAGGGTCAGGAACCGCGCAAGATCAGCATCTCGCAGCGTCCGGCGACACCAGCACCGGTGGCGCCGGCGGCTGAGGCTGAAAAGCAGTTCCAGTTGTTCGAAAAACCCAAAACAGAGGGTAAGCGCAACCCCGGAGAGATCCCACCGGTGAACCTGCTCGATAAGGTCGAAACGGTGCAGAGCGGTTACTCGGAAGAAAACCTCGAGCACTTGTCCCGCTTGCTGGAATCGAAACTGGCCGAGTTCAATGTGGTGATCGAAGTGGTGGCCGTGCACCCCGGCCCCGTCATTACCCGATTCGAAGCATTGCCCGCACCCGGTGTAAAGGTCAGCAAGATCACCGGTCTGTCCAAGGATATCGCGCGTTCGTTGTCGGTAATGAGTGTGCGTGTTGTCGAAGTAATACCGGGTAAGCCGACCATCGGTCTCGAAATCCCCAACGAGGATCGCGAGATGGTTCAGCTGACAGAGATTCTGCAATCAAAGTTGTACCAGCAAACTAAATCACCGTTAGCCATTGCGCTTGGCAAGGACATCAGTGGCCTGCCGGTGGTGACTGATCTTGCCAAAATGCCGCATTTGCTGGTTGCCGGAACCACCGGCTCAGGAAAGTCGGTGGCCGTCAACTCGATGTTGATCAGCCTGCTATACAAAGCCACAGCTGATCAGGTGCGGCTGATACTAATTGACCCGAAAATGCTGGAGCTCAATGTTTATGAAGGCATACCGCACCTGCTGGCACCGGTGGTAACTGATATGAAAGAAGCTGCCAACGCGTTGCGCTGGTGTGTGGGTGAGATGGAGCGACGCTATCGCTTAATGGCCTCACTGGGTGTGCGCAATATCACTGGTTTCAACAAAAAAGTGAATGATGCCATCGCCGCTGGAGAGCCGATCAAAGACCCGCTGTATAAGCCGGAAGAGGCGTTTGACCCGTCGCTGCCTGCCCCCGATCTGGAGACCCTGCCGTTTATTGTTGTGGTGGTCGATGAATTTGCTGACATGATGATGGTGGTTGGCAAAAAAGTGGAAGAGCTGATCGCTCGAATCGCACAGAAAGCTCGCGCGGCGGGTATCCATTTGGTGCTGGCCACACAGCGACCGTCGGTCGATGTCATTACCGGGTTGATCAAGGCCAATATCCCGACACGCATGGCGTTTCAGGTGTCTTCTCGAATAGATTCACGGACCATTATTGACCAGGGCGGGGCTGAGGCCTTGCTGGGGCATGGCGATATGTTGTTCCTGCCTCCGGGGACGGCTCTGCCGGAACGCGTGCACGGTGCATTTGTTGACGACCATGAGGTTCATAGTGTTGTGGATTGGTTGAAAGAATCCGGCACTGCGGTGTACGTTGACGAGATCCTGCAGGAGTCGACAGTGCCGTTACCGGGTCTTGCCAGTGAAGGTGGCGATGCTGACGGTGAGCGCGACGCGCTGTACGATCAGGCGGTCGCAATTGTTACCGAGAGCCGCAAGGCATCGATATCGTATGTGCAACGTCGCTTGAAAATCGGTTACAACCGTGCGGCCAGAATCGTCGAAGACATGGAAGCGGCAGGTGTTGTCAGTGCGGTACAGCACAATGGATCGCGCGAAGTTATCGCACCGCCACCGGTTTAATGCTAACTCAGTTTTACCGTGCTCTCGCCAGCGAGGCCGGTGAATCGCAACAATGACTATATAACTTATGAGACTAAACAGACTGCTGTTGCTGGTCGTGTTCAGCGTGTCAGCCCAGGTCACTCACGCCGCCAGTGTGTCGAACGCGCTGCTCGATTTCAGCGCGACCATGGAATCATTCACGGCTGACTTCACTCAAACCGTCTACGACAGCGACTCTGCGGTGCTGCAGGAGTCCAGTGGCACTGTGGAGCTGGAGCGTCCCGGTAAATTTCGCTGGACCTATGTTGAGCCGGTCAATCAAACCATCATCGCCGACGGTCGCACGCTGTGGGTGTATGACGAAGATATCAAGCAGGTTACCGTACAGTCGCAACAATCAACACTGGGCAGCGCACCGATCGGGCTGCTCAGTGGTGAGCGGGAAATACAGAGTGAATTCACAATTACAGAGCTCGGTGTCAGTGACGGTCTGCGCTGGTTTCAGCTTGAGCCATTGGTAAAGGATACCGACTTCAACTCAGTGTTTATTGCACTGGATGACAGTGGTCTGCGGGCCATGGAATTGCGTGATAATTTTGATCAGGCTACACAGATTCGCTTCAACAACTTCAACAAAAATGTCACGATCCAGGCTGACGTTTTTGCCTTTGAAGTGCCGGACAATGTTGATGTCATCGGTGAAGTGGTGGTAGCAGAGCCCGTGGCAAGCGAAAGCACCGCGAGCACCGAAACTTCTGACAGCACTGACAGCACTGACAGCACTGACAGCACTGACAGCACTGATCAGGGCGATCCGCCGCCGGCGCCCACAGAACAAGCGCCGCTGGCCGACCCGGTCGCCCCGGAGAGCCCTGTGTCGCTGCCGATGATTACTGAAACGCCGGCGGATCAGCCCGTGGAGACTGCTGGTGTGCCGGCCGCTCCCGGCACCCCGGAGCAACCTGCAACGGTGCCAGCTGCGACCACAATCACTGATACCGTGCTCGAGCAATCCGACGTGCCGTTGACCGAAACCCCGGATGATGTCGGTCCGGACATCCCGATTGCTGCCCCACTTCCGGTGGATCCTCTGCTCGAAGGCGAT
>CALKXD010000163.1 GCA_938003855.1 uncultured Granulosicoccaceae bacterium
CACTCTGAACTTTGCCGAGTACAACTTCACCTACAGCATGCAAACAACTGAAGGTACTGTGGAAGCACAGACACCGTTCGGCTATGACATCGCTGCAAACAAAGAAGCTAGCTGATTTTAAGGTAGCGCACTCTGGCATCGGGTAGCTGGCAACAGCTACCGGTGCCAGCGTTTTAAAACTCGTGATAATTCTTTTTAATTAAAAAGCAGGCAATAGCGGATGGATGCGGAAGATCTGATCAAGAGTGGTGATCTCGGTGCTGCGTTATCTGCGCTGCAGGATAAAATAAGAAATAACCCCGAGTCGTCAAAAGACCGTATTTTTCTGTTTCAGTTGCTTTCGGTACAGGGCACCTGGGACCGCGCCCTCACACAGCTGAATGTTGCCGCCGAACTCGATCCGCTTGCCTTACTGATGGCTCAGGCATGCAGGGAGTTACTACAAAGTGAAGGCTTCCGTGAGGAGGTTTTTCAAGGCGGGCGCAGCCCGCTGGTTTTCGGTGAGCCGGAAGCGTGGATTGCCAAGTTGTTTCAGGCCCTGCAGCCCGCTGCCAGTGGTGATGGAACAGCAGCGATGAACATTGCCAGCGAGGCCTTCGACACAGCACCGGCGTCGCCCGGTAAAATCGATGACCAGCCATTTGAATGGTTATCGGATGCTGATATGCGCCTCGGGCCGTGCATGGAAGCAATCGTCAATGGTAAGTACTACTGGATACCATTTTCTAATATCTCTGAGGTGAAAATTCAGCCGCCGGAAGATCTGCGTGATCTGGTCTGGCTTCCCGCTGAATTTACCTGGCGCAACGAAGGCGAGGCTGTCGGTTTTATCCCCACCCGGTATCCGGAGTCCACCGGTGATGATCAACTGGCACTGTGTCGAAAAACCGAATGGACCGATCTGGGAGAAAACTACTACATCGGCAAAGGGCAGAAAGTGCTGTCAACGGAAGCGGAAGATTATTCGCTGCTTCAGGTTCGTCATATCAGTTTCGATCATCCCGAAGCGCCGGCCGGGTCAGAACATTCGGAGCCGGTGTAGTGATGGACCCGGACGCGACCAGAGTTTTCCGACATGGCTGAGTTGGCACCCGGGGAGATGTTGTTACCGTCATTGCTGGATCGGCTGGCAGATGATGATCCAACAGAAAAAACTGAATTTCGTAACCAGCGTATCGAATCGATCGGTACGTTGCGCAAGGCGGTGTTGCGTGACCTAGAGTGGTTGCTCAATACCAGTAACATCGAACTTGATGTCAACCTTGATGAGCATCCGCAAGTTGCAGAGTCGGTTCTAAATTACGGACTGCCTAATTTATCGGGCAAGACAATCACCGGGGTTGACCTTGCGGAAGTCGAAAGGCACATCAGCTCAGCTATTCAGGCGTTTGAACCCCGAATTCTGCCGCATACCGTACGCGTCACCACTGTGGCGGGTGAGAAAGTCTCACACAGCAACACCGTGGTTTTCCAGATTGAAGCCACTCTTTGGGGTAAGCCGATGCCTGAAGCGCTGTTTCTTCGAACAGAACTGGATCTGGAACTGGGAGAGTTGGTGTTGAAAGAGGCTGACGACTGACATGAATCCTGAACTACTGGATCACTATCGTCGCGAACTTCAGCATGTGCGGGAGATGGGTGGCGAGTTTGCAGCCGAATATCCAAAAATTGCCGGTAGACTAGGTCTGGAAGCGCTGGAATGCTCGGACCCCTATGTCGAGCGCCTGCTCGAGGGCTTTGCGTTTCTAGCGGCCCGTGTACAACTGAAAATTGACAGCAGCTACAGTAAGCTGGCTCGCCACCTGATGGAAATGGTGTATCCGGATTACCTGTCGCCAACCCCGTCTATGCTGGTGGCTAATTTTCAGCCGTCGATGTCAGAGGGGTCTCTGGCAGGTGGATTTACTATTGAGCGCGGCACTAAAATGCGTAGCCAGACCGGGCCGGAAGCTGAAACTGCCTGCCAGTTTGTTACATCGACAGATATCACCTTATGGCCCATACAGATTGTCGATAGCCGGGTGCTCACCAGTCGTGCTGCTGTCGAAGCCGCAGGTATATCGGCAACGCCGCAAGTCAGGTCGGCACTGGCGCTGAAATTTAAAACCGAGCAGGGGCTGAATTTTTCCTCGCTGCCGATTAAAGAACTGAGTCTGTTTGTTAAAGGTGCAGATGAAGTTGCCCCCCTGTTGTATGAGCAGATTCTCAGACACGCGACCGGTGTTACAGTGTTGTCAGAACAAAAAGAGATACGCTCGCCATCCAAAATGCCACAAGTCCGGCGCGTCGGTTTTGACTCAAATGAGGCGATGCTACCCGGTAGTGAACGCAGCTTCGACGGCTATCGGGTATTGCAGGAATACTTTGCGTTTCCTGAGCGGTTTTTATTTTTTAGGGTTGATAATCTAGCCGGCCGCATCGGTCGGTGCGAAGCACAGGAAATCGAGCTGGTATTTTTATTTGACAATAACATCGAGCACAATGCGCAGTTTTTTGGCGCTGATAATTTTCTGCTAAATTGTGCCCCGGCGGTCAACCTGTTTAGCAAGGCTACGGATCGAATCAATCTGGATCGAACCAAGCACGAGTTTCATCTGGTGCCTGACCGTGCTCGTCCTATGGACTTTGAAGTGTATCGAGTACTGTCGGCCAAGGGGCATGGCAGTGATGGTGATAGCCAGGAGTTCTTTCCCTACTTCAGTATCGACAGCAAGCGCACCGATGTCAACAGCGCCTTTTTCAGTGTGCAACGCGAAAAACGTGTGTTGTCTGCAAAGCAAAAGCGCATCGGGCCGAGGTCGAGCTATGTCGGCAGTGAGTTATTTATCTCTCTGGTAGATGCCAGGGAAGCTCCCTATCGCAGTGATCTGCGGCAGCTGTCCGTAGAGACTTTGTGCACCAACCGGGATTTGCCACTGCAAATGCCGGTCGGGCGTCTGGATACTGATCTATTTCTGGAGACCGGTGCTCCGGTCAGTAGCATTCGCTGTGTCGCGGGCCCGACGACCCCTAGACCGTCGCGTGCGCACAGCCGCGATGCCTGGCAACTGATCAGCAATCTCAGCCTCAACTATTTGTCGGTGGGGGATGCCGGTGCAGATCAGGATGGTCTGCAGGCAGCGGCGATGTTGCGGCAGATGCTGGAGCCCTATTCCGATGGCAGAGATAAATCGGGTGGCCGTCAGATTGAAGGCATTGTCAAGGTTACCTCGAAGCCTGTGGTACGGCAGCGGCGTTTTGGCAGTCACTTTGAAATTGCCCATGGCACACAGATAACACTAAGGCTGGATGAGTCAGCCTTTGAAGGCACCGGCGCTTATTTAATGGGCTCGGTGCTGGAGCATTTTTTCGCCAGTTACGCGAGCGTAAACTCATTCACCGAGACGGTACTGCAAACCCTCCAGCGTGAAGAGATCGAAAAGTGGCCGGTTCGGATTGGCACACGGCAGCAAATCTGATGAGTAATGTCGATGAGCTGATCGCTGGTATCGCCGGTGCGGAATTTGTCGCAGCCGTTCGGATTCTGGAGTCAGCTCAAACGGATAAACCCAGGTTGGGTCGGTCGAGCCGTTTGAAAGACGAGCCGGTGCGGTTGTCACAGATGCCGTCTCTGGGCTTTCAGGCCGGTTCCCTTAGCGGGCTGCAGGAAAGCGACGCCAGCCACACTTATAGATTGTTCTGCAATTGCATGGGGCTGCTCGGTACCAACGGTCCTTTGCCGGTGCACTTTACCGAACATGCTCTGCAACGCGCCGCTCACAACAACGATCCGACCTTCCGCGAATTTGTCGATCTTTTCAATCACCGCATGCTTAGCCTGTTTTACCGCTCTATTGCGGAGACGGACCCGGCTATCAACCTGGATCGCAATGACGACAACCGCTATGCCGATTTTGTAGCGTCAATTGGCGGCTTTTTGCCGGATGCAGCGCGGTCCAGAGATTCATTGCCGGAGGCGACTCGATTTAATTATTCAAGCTGGCTTGGCTCACGCACGCGGTGCCCGGAAGGGCTGATAGCGATTGTCGGCGGATACTTCAATTTGCCCTGTAGCGTGACCGAGTTTGTTGGTGGCTGGCTGCAGATGCCGGATGAGAGTTTAATAAAACTGGGCTCTCGTGATGCGAATTGCCACTTGGGGGTGTCGTCCTATGCGGGTCGGCGGGTGTGGAGTAGCAGTCACAAGATCCGTATAAAACTGGGCCCGATGGAATGGCGGGACTATATCGCGTTTGCGCCGCGGGAAAAAAACAACATCGCCCTGCAGGAACTGGTACTGAGCTATCTTGGTGATGAGATTGACTGGGACCTTCAGCTTGAACTCAAAGCTGGTGAATCGCGAAGGTTGTCACTAAACAGCCAGTGTCGTTTAGGTTTTAACAGTTGGCTGAGCAGTTCGTCGTGTGACGAAAACCGAACTGCAACCGCAACGCGAAGCAGACAACAGTTGCAATGTGCCCCGTTGAAAAGAGTGGCCTGACAGCTTAGTACAACCAACGTAAAGTATAAGGAAATCGAATGACTGAAATAAGCCGCGCGAATCTGTTTGGGAAGCTCAATGAGGTGGGCTACCGATCTATAGAAAGTGCAACAAAGCTGTGTAAGTTGCGCGGTAACTCTTATGTAGAACTGGCACACTGGCTGGATCAGATCTGCAATCAGCAGGACAGTGATGTCCATCATATCTTGCGTCACTTTGATATCGATCTTTCACACCTGTCCCGGGATCTCACCAACAACCTCGAAATGATGGGCAGTGGTGCGACCTCGATATCTGATTTCTCTGAAGATATTACCTCTGCGGTTGAACGTGGCTGGGTTTACTCAACCTTGCTGTTTAAAGACTCTACCGTGCGCACCGGCCACTTGATGGTGGGTTTGCTAAAGACCACTCAATTGCGCAATCGCCTGCTGGCTATCTCTAAATTATTTGGTGAAATTAAACTCGAAGCACTGATCGATGACTTCGATAACATTGTTTCGGCATCACCGGAAGCCAACATGGGCAGTAAGGACGGCTATCAGATTGGTGGTGGCGGAGTTCCCGGTGAGGCCAGCGGGGCAATGGCGCCGGCACAAATGGGTAAGCAGGAAGCGCTGGCTAAATTCACAACCAACATGACTGAGCTCGCGAAAACCTCGAATTCAGATCCTATTGTCGGTCGTGACGAAGAGATTCGCCAGATGGTCGATATCCTGATGCGTCGTCGCCAGAACAACCCGATCCTCACCGGTGAAGCCGGTGTCGGTAAGACCGCGGTCGTTGAGGGGTTTGCCCAGCGTATAGCCCGCGGAGATGTACCGCCTTCACTGCAGGACGTCGATCTGCTGTCTCTGGATATTGGTTTGCTGCAAGCCGGCGCCAGCATGAAGGGCGAATTTGAAAATCGATTACGTCAGGTGATTGATGAGGTTCAAGCCTCGGAGAAGCCGATCATTCTTTTTATCGATGAGGCCCACACGTTGATCGGGGCTGGTGGTGCTGCCGGCACGGGTGACGCTGCCAACCTGTTGAAGCCAGCGCTGGCCAGAGGCGAGCTGCGCACGGTGGCTGCGACCACCTGGGCAGAATATAAAAAGCACATCGAAAAAGATCCAGCTCTGACACGACGATTCCAGGTGGTGAAAATAGATGAGCCAAGTGAGGAGCGGGCAGTGCTGATGATGCGTGGTATTGCGTCGTCCATGGAAAAACATCACAAAGTGCAGATTCTAGACGAGGCGCTGGAGGCTTCTGTGCGTTTGTCCCACCGTTATATTCCGGCCCGCCAGCTTCCCGACAAGTCAGTTAGCTTACTTGATACTGCAGCGGCCCGAGTGGCGATAAGCCAGCACGCAGTTCCCGCGGAGCTGGATGATTGCCGTAAAAAAATTGCCGCGCTTGAGACCGAGCATAAAATAATTGATCGTGAAAAAACCGTCGGTGTTGATGTCGCTGAACGTGAGTCACGGGTGATTGAGTCGCTTGCAACCGAGCGTGAGCGGGAAGCCGGATTAGTCTCACGCTGGGAAGAAGAAAAGGGGCTCGTTAACCAGATTCTTGAGTTGCGCGAAAAACTGCGTGCGGATGGATCCCCAGTGGAAGGGACAGGAAGTGATCTGGAGGAAGGTGTTGAGCAGGTCGCCGAAGGTGCAGCGGTCGAGCAAAGCGATCGTGAAGGGTTACTCGCCGATTTAGCGGCCCTGCAGACACAACTGGATGAACTTCAGGGTGAGAGTCCGCTGATACTGCCAACCGTCGACCAGCAATCAGTGGGTGCGGTGGTGCAGGACTGGACCGGTGTGCCGGTTGGACGCATGGTGAAGAATGAACTGGAAACCGTGCTGAATCTACCGGATGCGATGGAACAGCGCATCATCGGCCAGCGTCATGCACTGGAAATGATTGCCAAGCGCATTCAAACCTCCCGTGCCAGTCTTGATAACCCCAATAAGCCGGTCGGTGTGTTTATGCTGGCGGGATCATCCGGTGTGGGTAAAACGGAAACGGCACTGGCATTGGCTGAAACACTTTACGGCGGCGAACAAAACGTCATCACCATAAACATGAGCGAGTTTCAGGAAGCCCATACGGTATCAACCCTGAAAGGTGCCCCTCCCGGTTATGTTGGTTATGGCGAAGGTGGTGTTCTGACCGAAGCGGTACGTCGCAGGCCCTATAGTATTGTGTTGCTTGATGAAGTCGAAAAAGCACACCCCGATGTACACGAGATGTTTTTCCAGGTGTTCGATAAAGGCTGGATGGAGGACGGCGAGGGGCGGGCTATTGATTTCAAAAATACCTTGATTCTGCTTACCACCAATGCTGGTACCGATCTGATCGTCAATATGTGCAAGGACCCGGAATTGATGCCAAGTCCGGATGGAATCTCCAAGGCACTGCGCGAGCCATTATTGAAAATATTCCCGCCTGCGCTGCTGGGGCGGCTGGTGGTGATTCCATACTATCCGCTGAATGATGAGAT
>CALKXD010000164.1 GCA_938003855.1 uncultured Granulosicoccaceae bacterium
AATTCACTACAGGTCGCCGCTGAACCGATGCGCTGACAGCATGGAGAAACCACATGAATACACCGGTCAGCAGTTATGATTCCAACCACCATTAGCCTCCCCTTACAGCCGATCGTATCCCATGAAGCACATTTCACACAAGTGGCCGGCATCGCTACAAAATTCTGCTTTAAAAGACAAAAGTTACGTGACCCGTCACACCAACCCTGCGCACCTCTGGCACACGTAAAACCTTTGAGCAGTCATTGTGATGGTAGAAATCCGTCTGAGCTATCAGCACAGACCGTTCATTTGCAGTTACACCCGCCAGACAACACCATCGCCCGAAATATACCCGGGGCCAGATCCTGACATAGCACACATAGGCCTGCAGCATACAGAGATGGCGAGACCAAACCGGTTGGAACCTAAGGGTGTGCACACTCACGTAACGACCCACGGACTTTTTTGCATTGTGTTGAACCGACTCAGCAGCGCTTTGCACCGGGGATTGATGCGCACTGCTTGAAAGGGAAATACCAATACTTACCGGTACGTGCACCGCGAGGAAAGTTATCGCGCGAAATGCGCTGCTAGACGCGGGTAGGATTGCAGCGATTTTACCCCTCGTATAACCAAAGCGCTCATACGGTAAATCTGTCCTGACGGATGATCACGTACCCTGGATAAATCCTGAGGCAGCCTGCAGAATCCAACCCCGGCCCCTAATAACTCAAGGCGCAACTATGACAGACCCATTACAACTGGCAAATCAGTATTTTAAACTATCGAACGATGGCAACCTTACAGAGATCCAGACGCTGCTTACACCGTCATCTACGTACAGCTCCGTCAGCACCGGGGTATACCTTGGCGCGGATCAAATAATGCAGATGCAAAATGATTTTTACGCCTTATTTGAAACAATGCACTGGGATATCCACCACGCCGAGGTTGTCAAACCGGGCATTGTTCTGTTTGACTTCACTTTCACCGGAACCAAACTCGATGGCGAAACGATTCACCGCGAAGGGCTGGAGTATGTGATCATTTTCGACGGTAAAATTCAGCACATTGAAGTTCGCAACAAAGCGTAACTGATAACCACAGTCGTTAGTAAGCCTATCTACAAAGAACGCAGCGGCCAACAGCCAGGTGCATAGCCGGCAGACAGCCGCCGTGGCCGGCTCGCGAGACCTAGTTGTCAGATGTTTGCTTGGTACCCCTTTGAAAATCCACCAGCCTTATCGTGAGCGCACAGCCGACAATTACCACCACCGCACCAGCTAACATGCGCCAGGTGACAGCCTCGTCGAGCACCAGCCAGCCGAAAAACATACCAAACACGGGAATCGCGAACGTTACGGTGATTGTTTTGGTTGAGCCAATGTTTTTTATTAAGCGAAAGAACAGGATGTAGGCAAAGCCGGTACTGAAAACCCCGAGTATCAGCACCGACAACCAGGCCCACATACCAGGATTATCCGCAGGCCACGCAACGATACCCGGAATCAACAACGCTACGGTCGCGCCCAACTGACTGCCGGTGGCATTGGCGAGCGGGTTAGTGTTGCCCAGGTATCGCTTCGTGTAATTTGCCGCAAAGCCGTAGGCGAAAGTAGCACCGAGCGCTGCCGCAATGGCCAACATGACCGCGCTTCGGGCAGTGCCGGAGTCACCAACGTCGGTGTTGACCAGCAGAACAACACCACAAAAGCCGATCGCCAACCCCAGCACCTGCCAGCGCGTGAGTCGCTCACCCAACCAGAAATAGGCAATCAGCGCTCCCCAGAACGGGGCGGTTGCATTGAGAATTGACAGGGTTCCGGTGGTTATGGTTAACGCCGCGACGCCAAGCAGAACAAACGGGATCGCCGAGTTTATCAACCCGGTAAATGAACTTGCGCGGATATTGGCCTGCAGATCTGCAAGACCACTTTTGTACGCCAATACAGCGATTAACGTCACGGCACCGATACCGCAACGCAGCAGCATCAAAGCAAACGGTCCGAATTCAGGCGCCGCCACTCGCATGAAGAGAAAAGACAGGCCCCAGAGAGCCGCCAGCAACACAAAATCGACGATATCAAGTGAGCGCATTTGTCAGCCCCGAAAAGAGCGCTAGACTAGCACTTTCAGGCCGCTAATCAGAACGCTTTCTTGCTCACAGCGCAACGTAGTGTTGCCCCGGTGGCAACCGGGCACCACTTGCGCTGCAATGGCCCACCGCCTAACCCACACTGATCAGTCCGGTGGCAATCGCCGCCCACCCTGTAGAGATGCAATGCAATGGCTAACACCACCGTCTGCCAGGGGGAGTCAGCAGACTTGCCGCAAACTAACGGCCGACAGACAGATAACCCTGCATCGCGGTAACCTGGATACGGATAGACGCCGGCGATGGCCGCACACTGCAGCCATCACCGTTACAGAGGAAATCGACCACGCAGGCGATTAGGCCGGTGTCAGATGAACAAAACCGATTTTGTTGTTATCCAGATCCCGCACATAGCCGCCGTAGAAAAACGATAAGTGCTGTTCAGGGGCACCGCAATCAGTCGCGCCAAGTTCAAGTGCCTTTTTGTAGAGCGCGTCCACTCCGTCGGTAGAACCACCGGGGATCGCGATCATGTTGCCGTTGCCACATGCCTGGGCATTACCATCGGCCGGAGTACAGACTGCCAGCATGGCACCACCGGCTTCAGACCCGTAAAACTTGATCCTGTCCAGTCCCATCAATTGCTTGCCGCCAACCAGTTCAAGCAGTGAATCGTAAAACGCCAATGACTTATCGAGGTCTGTTGAACCGATAACCGTATATGCGAGCATAAAAATTTCCTTTGCTGAATTTGCCAATTGTGTATGAATAATGAACCGGCCAGCAATGCCCGAAGGTCGTGCCGGTCGCTACCACGCGACGCATACTACCTATCGATAGATAGAATTACCACAAATATGTTCAACGAATCAGCATGAGGTCGTCTCGATACGGCGGGTTTACCCGCTTTAAATGAACTCATCTGCAGGGGCTGGTTAAGCGGTGAGTATTACGGCCACAGTCGGGCTGCAACGCACGAGTCATCCGGCGTCAGTCAGGCCATCGCCTCAGTCATACGGTTGCATGGTTGCGATGTTGTCGCCAGCCGGCAGGCCAATCGTAACGCCATCCCCGACTTCATCGGGAAAATCGCGGACCTCCGCGACAAAAAAGCCGTTGTTATAAGGCTCTGCAGATACTCCAGCGACAGAGTGGCATCGTTGCAGACCCTTGAGCCAGTGACCTATCGCTCAGCCAGTCACCCGGGGCTTAGACGCCGCACCGGTAGCCAGCAACCCGACTTGAACAGCCGGGGCATCCCGAATGCTGTTACAACGTTGTTTTGCGGGCCTTCTGTGCCATAGTTCGCGCACGATACGCCAGTATGCGTGCCTGCAGCCCGGGCTCACCAGCGCTCTTTACCAGCGAGAGGCAGCATATCGATACTGTCCCGTTATTCTGATTGAGCACATCAGTATACGCGCTTGAGCACGGCGTACAGATTTTTCAGGTGCGCAAACACCAACGAACCGATCGATAATTAAAGCGCCCGCTCGCCAATGTCTTCAGCAATAAGCAGTAAATTACCGTCGGGGTCGCTTAGCCGGATTTCACGCTTGCCACCCAGCCGATCCCCCCATCGTCGCCAGACGTCCTCCGGTCCGCGCAGAACAGGCCACCGGTGGCTTTCTAGAGCCTCGGTTATCGGATCAATCGTATCGACAAAAAGCTGCATCATGCAGCGGGGCTGACTGACAGGGTCCGGGGCCGCCCCCGGATGTGCCACTGGCTGATACAGCATCACCTGCGCGCCATCCGGTCGCTCCAGGTACATGAAGCGTTCCCCGGGCCGCTGGTAGGCAATGCGAAAACCGATGATATCTACCCAGAAGCGATGACTTACAGCGAGATCATGCACGTACAACTCAGTGACCATCTTTGCCCAGCCCGTTTCCGGTGGCTTACCATATCCGAAGTCGTCCACCAGGCCGCTCCTGTTGCTGTATTGACTCAACCCGCAGATGCATCGTATGCCCACGCCCTGCACATACCCGACCGGGTTTTTAGCTGAAAAACGCATCCATTCGGGCAAAGCCAATGGCATTGTCTGAAAACGTAAAGCGACCCGACTGATGTATTTCTTCGGCGGCACTCACCAATGTACCGAACGATGCCCGCGCCAATGCAGAGCCGACGCTGATTCGCTTAACACCTGCGTGCTGAAGTTCTTTAACACCAAACGTGGCGCCAGGCATGCCCATCACCACGTTAACCGGTTTATCCAGTGACTGACAAACGGTTCTGATGGTGTCGATGTCGTGAAGGCCCGGTGCATAGAGCACATCAGCACCCGCTGCCGCATAGGCCTGCAGGCGATTGATGGTATCGTCGAGATCATCGCGCCCCCATAGAAAATTCTCACAGCGCGCGGTAAATACCATATCTTGCGGCAGCGACCGACAAGCCGAGACGGCCGCCTGTATACGCTCCACAGCAAGGCTGTATTCGTAGATTGGATGATCCTGACGACCGGTATGATCTTCAATAGAGCATCCGGCAAGTCCGGTGTCGGCGGCCTCAATGATGCACCGGGCCACCCCCTCGGGAGAATCGGCAAAGCCGCGTTCAAGGTCGGCCGTTACGGGCAATTCAGTTGCATTGACGATCAACCGGCAGTGTGCAAGCGTTTGCGCCTTAGACGCTGTGCCTTCCGGTATGCCCATCGAAAACGCCATGCCCGCACTAGTGGTGGCCAGTGCTTTAAAACCCATTGACGCGAGTATTCTGGAAGTACCGACATCCCACGGATTGGGGATGACGAAGGTTTGCTCGTGCAACTGCCTGAGCGTACCGCCTTTGCTGAGAGCGCTATCGGCGTTATTCATATGGCAACGTTCCTTGTCAGTGACACAGATATACAGGCAAACCCTGATGGAAATCTCAGGTTATCGCAAGGGACACAGAGAGTCTATTGACCGCGTGCCGTGTCCCCTGACAGTGTATTAAAACACAGCAGTTCTACCGGCGCTGTACGGACCGCAAACGTGGATAGCTATCTACTCTGCCGGGCGGCGTCGCAGAAATCGGGCAAAGCGCGGCTTGCCTGACCGGGTTCGGCCCCGGTACCGATACGTCACCACCGACCCGATAGGCGGTGGCGAATGCCGGTCAGAGTCACTCAAACCGCTACCAAGCTTAAAACGTTGTCCGTCACTGTCGATCACCAGCAGCGATCCGGTCAATCCCTGATACTTGCCATTACCGTCAATGTGGGCTGTTACGGTGGCCTCGGCATCCTGATACGGTGTCATCTTCAGCATGCCGGCGTGTCTTCCGGCCCGATACGGCAGATCGGCGTGCTGCAATATCAGTCCTTCACCTCCTTCTGCCACAATGTCCGCAAGCCGTTGCTGCAGTTGACGGTGCCCGGTGATCTGCACTTGCTCCACTTGCTGCACCCATCCGGATTTAACGTTCGAAAGCACCCGGCGTAACTGCCTTTGACGCTCCCTGAAACCACCGGCTGCATCCGGTGCATCAAACACCATAAAGCGCACCGCGCGCCAGGCATCATCATCGGGCACTGTGTCGCGAATAGTTTGCATCAGAGGCTGAAATTGCCCACGCCCTATCCAGAGTTCTCCGTCAAGGGTCTGATCAGGCAGGTGTTGCGTAAACCACGCTGGTGCCTGATAGACATTGCCACCACGAGTGACAAAACGGCGGCCATCCCACCATGCTCGCGCGCCGTCGTATTTTTCACTGATCAGGTAGTGCGACAGATTGACAGTCTCTGCATAGGAACCGGCAAGCGCCAGCGGCGGGGCGGAATCTGCCAGCGCGTTGTCCACAACAACCGGCGACGACAGACTGCAAACACACACCAGCCAGGCAAAAGACTGCGAATACTTCATACCGCTTCAACTTCATTGGCAAGGCTTGCAGGTTCGCGAAAGACCTCTGCAGATACTGTGATATATCTCTCAGATTTTTGCTTTCACAGATTTGCCCTACAGTCAAACTGATCAGCCAGCTATAGGCTGCAACCGCGGTCAACCCCCGGTTAACAACACGCCGTGTCGCAGATCAGACCTTTCGTTGTATAATCAGGGAACACCGGCATCGATTTTTCAACGCCGACGCAACCCCCCTCAACAGCGCAAAAACACCGCATTGGAGCCGCAAATTCCCCTTATTTACATTACGCAAGTAAATTAATCTGAAATTGCCAAGGGAGTCCCAACTGTCATTCGATTGAGGTGATATCGACGCGTTTTGAAAATTACACGCGCGGACTGTGGTAACCTCTTGGATAAACTGATTTAGGCTCAGCACCAGCAGAGCCGGAAAAACAACTAAAAGGCCCGCACCCATCGCCGCCCTGGCATCAGAATGGAAAGCAGGCCCGCTTCACTTAGGGTCAGAACACATGTCGAAAAATTTCCCCGTATCTCAGGGACTTTACGATCCCGCGCTCGAAAAGGACAGTTGTGGCATAGGCTTCGTTTGCGACATCAAAGGCAGAGCAAGCAACAAAATTCTGCGCGACGCGCATCGCATGAACTGCTGCATGGAGCACCGCGGCGGTGTTGGCTATGAAACCAATACCGGTGACGGCGCCGGCATACTAACCGCGCTACCCCATACTCTGTTGCAAGCCGTCGTCAGTGATACCTTCGGCACTGAGCTACCCGAACGCGGCCGGTATGGTGCGGGTGTTGTTTTCATGCCACTCGACGAAGACGAGCAAGCACGCTGCATGGCCATTATCGGTGACGAGATCGCCGCCGAAGGTCAGCACCTGATCGGCTGGCGTGACTTGCCTACCGCCCCGGACGCCGCCGACATCGGCATCGCTGCCCGCGCCGCGATGCCTGTATTCAAGCAGCTGATCATAGGTGCCGGAAACGGCACAGATACCGACAGCGCGTTTGACCAGGACACCTTCGAACGCAAACTGTACCTGATCAGAAAACGCTCGACTAACCGCCTGCGCAGCGACAAAGCGATAGCGGCCAGCAGCACTTTCTATGTGTGCTCTTTATCATCACGCGTTATCGTCTTCAAAGGCATGCTGACACCGGAACAACTGTTCCCGTTCTATACCGACTTGCAGCGCGATGATTTTGAAACGCACCTGGCTATGGTTCACTCACGTTTCAGCACCAACACCTTTCCGTCATGGGAGCGTGCGCAACCCAATCGCTTCATGAGCCACAACGGTGAGATAAACACCCTGCTCGGCAACGTCAATGCGATGAACTCACGCGAAGGTATCGCTGTCAGCAAGCAATTTGGCGACGACATCAAAAAGCTGTACCCCGTAGTGGCACCGGATTGCTCTGACTCAGGCACGTTCGATAACGTCCTTGAATTTTTACTGATGAACGGGCGCAAGCTGCACGAAGCCGTGATGCTAATGATCCCCGAAGCATGGCAGCATCATGCAACGATGTCCGCGGCAAAACGCAACTTCTACGAATACAACTCATGCCTGATGGAACCGTGGGACGGACCGGCTTCTATAGCCTTTACCGATGGCAACTATATAGGTGCTGTACTCGACCGTAACGGATTGCGCCCGTCACGTTATTACATCACCTCTGACGACACCTGCATCATGGCGTCCGAAGTCGGCGTGGTGGATGTCGACCCAGCAACCATTATAGAAAAAGGACGATTACAGCCGGGTCGTATGTTTCTGATTGACTTCGAAACCGGCCGCATGATTCCCGACGACGAAGTCAAACAGGAAGTCGCCAACCGCCTGCCTTACGGTGAATGGCTTGACAGACAGCGCATCGAGCTAGCCGAGTTACCGCAGCACCAGCATCATCAACTCGACGCTGCAACCCTTAGTGAGCGCATGCAGACCTTTGGCTATACGCAGGAGACCCTGCAGTTCATGCTGCAACCGATGGTCACTGAGTTACGCGATCCGGTCGGCTCCATGGGCAATGATGCAGCACTGGCTGTGATGTCCAGCAAACCACGTATGTTGTACGACTACTTCAAGCAACGTTTTGCGCAGGTCACCAATCCGGCTATCGATGCGATCCGCGAAGAAGTCATCATGGCACTGCGCTGCTACATCGGGCCTGAAGCCAATCTGCTGGAAACCACAGAGCAGCACGCCCACCGACTGAACATTCCCCACCCGATTCTCAGCAATCAGGAACTCGCCTCACTGCGTGACCTGGACTATCGCGGCTGGTCATCCTCCACTATCGACATCACGTTTCCGGCAGAGTCCGGCAAAGCCGGCCTGCAGGAAGCACTGCAGCGCATCAACAACGAAGCGCAGCAGGCCATCGAAAACGGCAAAAGCCTGATCGTCCTGTCCGACCGGGGGGTCAGCAACAGTCGTGTACCGATCAGTGCCTTACTGGCCGTGGGCTCGGTACATCACTATCTGAACGCACAGCATCAGCGCACACGGATCGGGCTTGTCGTCGAAACCGGCGAGGCGCGTGAAGTACACCATCACTGCCTGCTGGTCGGCTTTGGCGCCGATGCGATCAACCCCTACCTGGCCTACGAAGCACTGTGGCAGGCACGCGCTGAAAAACGCCTCGACAACATTGCCCATATCAACTCAGACGACGACATTGTCAGCGCCTACCGCAAGGCCTGCGGCAAAGGCATGCTGAAAGTCATGGGCAAGATGGGCATCTCTACGCTGCAATCATACAAAGGCGCACAGATTTTTGAAATTGTCGGTCTGGCACAGGATGTCGTCGATCTGGCATTTGTCGGCACCGCCAGTCGCGTCAAGGGCGTTGACCTTGAAGTGATTGCCGAAGAAATGCAGCGCCGCCACCAGATGGCCTATCCAAAGCACAAGACCAACGGTGTATCAACCCTGCCTAACCCCGGTGACTTCCACTGGCGTCGGCACGGAGAAACCCACATGTGGGACCCGGCTTCTGTCGCCAACCTGCAAGTCGCGGCACGCACCAACAGCGAGGACGCCTACTGGAAATTTGCCAGGCAATCAAACCTCGAAAGCACCCGCAACGCCACGCTGCGCGGCCTGCTTAAGTTTAATAAAGACGTCAACGGCGGCCCGATCTCCATCGACGATGTCGAATCCGAAACCGAAATCGTCAAGCGCTTCGCCACCGGCGCGATGAGCTTTGGCAGTATCAGCGCCGAAGCACACGAAACACTCGCCGTCGCAATGAATCGCATCGGTGGGAAATCCAATACTGGCGAAGGCGGCGAAGACGCTAAGCGCTTTATTCCGCTGGCCAATGGCGACTCAAAACGCTCGGCGATCAAACAGGTTGCCAGTGGCCGGTTTGGTGTCACCATCAACTACCTGTCAAACGCCGACGAATTGCAAATCAAGATCATTCAGGGTGCAAAGCCCGGTGAAGGTGGAGAACTGCCGGGTGCCAAGGTGGACGAATACATCGCCCAGCTGCGTCACTCTACGCCCGGTGTCGGCTTGATCAGCCCGCCACCGCATCACGATATCTACTCGATCGAAGACATGGCGCAGTTAATTCACGATCTGAAAAATGCCAATCCCGAAGCGCGTATCAGCGTCAAGCTGGGGTCGGAAGTAGGCGTGGGAACCGTAGCCGCCGGCGTCACCAAGGCACTGGCCGATCATCTGGTAATAGCCGGCGATTCAGGAGGCACCGGAGCCTCACCACTGACTTCCATCAAGCACGCCGGTGTGCCGTGGGAGCTCGGTATCGCCGAAACCCACCAGACACTGGTGCTCAACAACCTTCGCTCGCGGGTGGTGCTGCAAACAGACGGTCAGATTAAAACCGGTCGCGACGTCGCCATTGCGGCATTGCTGGGCGCTGAAGAAATCGGCCTGGCGACAGCACCACTGATCGCTCTGGGCTGCATCATGATGCGCAAGTGCCACCTGAATACCTGCCCCGTCGGTATCGCCACGCAAGACAAGGCATTGCGTAAGAAATTTACCGGCCAGCCCGAACACGTGGTGAACTACGTGTTCATGGTTGCCAAAGAGTTGCGCCTCATTATGGCCGAGCTCGGCTTCCGCACCTTTAACGAAATGGTCGGTCGAGTCGACGCACTGGAGGTTGACGATGCTCTGCGGCACTGGAAATCCAAAGGACTCGATCTCTCACCGCTGCTGACCAAAGCCGAAGAACCCGCCGACTTCCTCGGCGCTTACCAGATTCACGAGCAGGATCACGGGCTGCACAAAGCGCTCGACAATCAATTGATCGAACTCGCCGAACCGGCTCTCACCTCTGGTGAAAAGGTCTACCACGAGCTACCCGTGATCAATACTCATCGGGTAGTCGGCGGCATGTTGTCAAACCGGGTGATACGTGATGTCGGCCCGCAGATGCTGGCGGATGAAACCATCCATTTTAAATTCACCGGCAGTGCCGGACAGAGCTTTGGTGCCTGGCTCGCCAAAGGCATACTGCTCGAAGTCGAAGGCGACGCCAACGATTTCATCGGCAAGGGGTTGTCGGGCGGTCGCATCGTGGTGTACCCCGATAAGCAAAGCCCATTCAAAGCCGAGGAAAACGTAATCGCAGGCAACGTGATCCTCTACGGTGCCACCAGCGGCGAGTGCTACCTGAACGGAATCGTAGCAGAGCGGTTCTGCGTGCGGAACAGTGGCGCTATCGCCGTTGTTGAAGGCGTAGGCGACCACGGTTGTGAGTACATGACTGGCGGACGCGCCGTTATTCTAGGTAAAACCGGCCGCAACTTCGCCTCAGGCATGAGTGGCGGTATCGCCTACGTGTGGGACGACGACGGCACTTTTGCAGAGCGCTGCAACCTCGATATGGTCGACCTCGATCCGCTTAGCGGCGACGCTGACACCCTCGAGTTGAAGCAACTTATCGAAAAGCATCTTGCCTACACCGGGTCAAACGTCGCCAGTAAAATACTGTCGACATGGGAAAGCCAGACCGGTAAATTCGTCAAGGTAATGCCAAAAGACTACAAACGCGTACTGGCACAATCGAAATCCGGCGCAGCCGCCGAAGACAAAGAATCTGTTGTCGCCTGATAACAAGCTCTGACACCGTAACACTGCGACTGGAACACTATAGGGTTGAGAACAAACCACAATGGGTAAACATACCGGATTTATAGAAATCACACGTGAAGCGGCGCCGTACCGGGCACCGCTTGAGCGCAAACTCGACTATATAGAGATCTATACCGATCACGACGAAAAACGCCTGCAGTCACAGGGCGCACGCTGTATGGACTGCGGTGTACCGTTCTGCCAGTCTGACGATGGCTGTCCGGTTCACAATCTGATACCGGAATGGAACGATCTGGTCTACCGCGATCAATGGCGTGATGCGCTTGATCGCTTACACAAGACCAACAACTTCCCCGAGTTCACCGGTCGTGTCTGCCCCGCTCCGTGCGAAGGTGCCTGTGTGCTTGGCATTGCCGATCCCGCTGTCACTATTAAAAACATTGAAATGGCTATCATTGACCGGGGCTTCTCCGAAGGCTGGGTTGTGCCTACCCCGCCGGCCAGTCGCACCGGTAAAAAAGTCGCTATAGTCGGATCAGGCCCTGCAGGCCTTGCGGCGGCTGCGCAATTGAATCAGGCCGGTCACCTGGTGACGGTCTATGAGCGTGCAGATCGCATTGGTGGCTTATTGATGTACGGCATCCCGAACATGAAGCTCGACAAAGACACAGTGGTTAATCGTCGCATAGAAATGCTGCGCACCGAAGGTGTCGAGTTTCTAGTCAACCAGAACATCGGCGATGGCAGCAATGGCAGTGTCGATATAAAAACCCTGAAAGCGGCGCACGATGCCGTACTGCTTTGCACCGGCGCCACCGTACCACGCAACCTGCCAATTCAGGGGCATGATCTCGACGGTGTTCATTTTGCGATGGATTTTTTAACCGCCAACACCAAAAGCCTGCTCGACTCAAACCACAGCGACGGCAATTATATTTCCGCAAAAGATAAGGACGTCATTGTCATTGGCGGCGGCGACACCGGCACCGACTGCATCGCCACTTCCCTGCGTCACGGCTGCAAGAGCCTGGTTAATTTTGAACTCATGCCGCAAGCACCCGCCAGCCGCGCTGACGACAATCCCTGGCCCACCTGGCCAAAGATCTATCGTACTGATTACGGCCACGAAGAATCCGCCGCAACGTTTGGTGATGACCCGCGTGTGTACCAGATATCCTCACTCGAATTCATCGGTGAAAATGGGTCACTGACTGGCGTAAAGACAGTTGAGGTCGACTTCATCAAAGGTAAGTTTGTGCAGCGCGAAGGTACGGAACGCGTCTGGAAGGCAGACATGGTGTTACTGGCCATGGGTTTTATGGGTCCAGAGCACGACTGCTCCGAACCGTTGAACCTCACCTACGACGAGCGCTCCAACTACAAAGCCGGGCACGGCGACTATCGCACCTCTGTAAAAGACATTTACGCAGCCGGTGATTGCCGCCGTGGACAGTCTCTGGTGGTGTGGGCAATTAACGAAGGACGCGAAGCGGCCAGGGAAATAGATCGCGCCCTGATGGGCACCACGCAACTGCCCTGACGTAACACCGTGTCGCGGCCGGATGATCACAACCGCCGCGGCATTTTAAAACAGCCACACCAATCGCGTGTGGCAGCCCATTTCAGGTCTTCGGACATGGCAGCGTGTCTGCGACTCTACAAGTGCCTGAGCGCTGTATTCTAAACACCGTACCCCACCCAGTACTATCTGCGGCACCTGATGTTATCAACAAAACCACCCACAGTTTAACTGTGCACGGCGGCGCTGCTGGCTACCGCACAGACACCTGCGCGGGTTTTTCCGGGCGCTGTCGGGTAGCGATAAACAGCACCACTATCGCCCAGACCATAGAAATTGCAGACCCTGCCAACACACCGATTTTCATGGTATCGTTGTAGCTTGCAGCGGCGTACTCGTAGGCCAGACTACCGATAAAAAAGCTCATCGTAAAGCCAATACCGGTGGTCACCGCAACGCCATACAACATCACCCAGTTAGCGCCTTCCGGCATGCGCACCAGCCCCGATCTAATCGCCAGCCACGCTGGCACAAACACCCCGATCTGCTTGCCAAAGACGAGGCCCAGCGCCACCCCCAGAGAGATGCCCGAGAATACCTGATCCGCCCCGACCTGCGTTAGGTTCACACCCGCATTGGCAAACGCAAACACCGGCAGAATGGCATAGGCAATCCATGGATGCAGAGCATGCTCGAGCTTCTTCAATGGCGAGTGACCTTCCGCGTCGGTCTTGATCGGGATTGCCAGCGCAACCACAATACCCGCCAGCGTTGCATGGATGCCGCTTTTCAGTACCGCCACCCAGATAAACACGCCTACCACTATATATATTGCCGTGCGCCTGACACCAAACAGATTCATCAATGCAAGCACCACAACGCCCGCCACCGATACGGCAAGGGATGTCAACGACAACTGGCTGGTATAGAACAGCGCAATAACCACTATTGCACCAAGGTCATCGACTATGGCAATCGAGGCCAGAAAGACCTTCACTGCCAGAGGAATACGCTTCCCAAACAAAGACAGCACCCCCAGAGCAAACGCGATATCCGTCGCTGACGGGATTGCCCAACCGGCAAGCGCGACCGGGTCCCCCTGATTGATCACTGCGAAGATCAATGCCGGTAGCAAAAATCCGCCAAGCGCTGCGACCACCGGCAACACCAACTGGTCACGTGACGACAGTTGCCCCTCAACGACTTCACGCTTGAGCTCAAGACCAATCAACAGGAAAAACACCGCCATCAATCCATCGTTAATCCACAGTAACAACGCTTTATCAATAGAAAAACTACCGAAAACTACTGCCGTTCGTGTCGCAAAAAACTGCGCATGCTGCTCTGCCCAGGGCGAGTTAGCGATTATCATCGACAGTATCGCGGCCATCATCAGTATCAAACCACCTGATGATTCCAATCGAATAAAATTTCGTAAGGCTTTTAACGGCATACCAGCGCTCTGTTTTTATGCAAAGCGCTAAAGGTATCGACCACCAGAGTGAAGATAAAGTCGTTTGTACTGATACAATTGTTCGGTTTTCTCGTACTATTTGATCGAAAACAGCGACTTTATTTTAGTATCTAATTTAACGACACTTAACCCTGCCGCCAGTCCGCGCACAGCACACAAACCATAGCGGCTGCCTGCTGCCCCTGACTTATGTTACCGCTCCATAGGCAAAGCAACCTTGTGTACCTGTCTTGTTGCTGTTGTTTTTTGCCGGTCCCCCCGCTCTTGCCACTGGGTAACCTATTAATGCTTCTCGATCTGATCGCCGTTTTCGGCGGCTGTGTATTTCTTTACATCGGTGGTAACACCCTGCTCGATAGCGCTGTGCGTATCGGCAGGTCTCTGCACTGGTCTGACGCCATCACCGGATTGGTGGTCGTCTCTCTGGGTACCAGCGCACCGGAACTTTTTGTCAGCACCGGCTCGGCACTGCAAGGCTTCGGGGATATCGCCGCCGGCAACGTTGTCGGATCAAATACGGTAAACATCGCACTGGTACTCGGCCTCGGCGCATTGCTCTATCCGCTGCCCATAGATGCCATACTGCGTACCACCCAGTTTCCGCTTATGCTGCTGGCCACGGTACTGGCAAGCTATCTTCTGGCGGACGGGCACTTTACACGCGGGGAAGCAATTTTACTGTTTGCAGTCGTGGCAGCTGGACTGGCGTACACCTTTTACCGATTGCCGCAGAGTGCCATTGAAGTAACAATGGCCGAACAGGGAAACAGCAGCGTCGGTAAAAATGCACTGCATCTGGCGATGGGCGTGGCCGGCCTGATTATCGGTGCCGAGTTGCTGATCGTCGGGGGTGTGGGGTTATCCCGGAACTTCGGCATCAGTGAAGCGGTCATCGCATTGACTGTCACGGCGCTTGGCACCAGCCTGCCGGAAATCGCCGCCACGGTAATGGCCATTAGCAGAAAGCAAGGGCAACTTGCAGTTGGCAATGTGCTCGGGTCTAATGTTCTCAATATCGGTCTGGTGCTCGGTGTTGCCGGCACCATTGCACCGTTCTCCACACAGGGGCTAGACAGCTTTTCATTGGGGTCAATGTTAGCCTTTGCGCTGTTCGCAACCATGCTGGCCTTTAAGCCCGGTCACTATCCACGGTGGTCAGGGGCAATACTGCTGATCGCCTATCTTGTCTACCTGACATATTTGTTTCAATAGATCAAAGATGCGACAGTTAAATTACAACCACCTTTTGTATTTTCATACCGTTGCCACCGAAGGCAGTATCAGCGCTGCGGCTAAAGCTCTGCACATCACCCCGCAAACAATCAGTGGACAAATTAAACTGCTGGAAGAATCCCTCGGGCACGAGTTGTTTATCAAGGTGGGGCGTGGCCTGGTGTTGTCTGACACCGGCCACATCGTAAAAAGCTACTCTGACGATATCTTTTCAACCGGGGCTGCGCTTAAACACCACCTGCAGCAAGCCCCCACCAACAGATCGCAATTTCTGCGCGTGGGCATTGTTGATTCAATTCCGAAACTGATTGCCAGTCGTCTGCTGGGCGACAGCATCAGCAATCAAAGCGATACACCAATCAAGCTCAATTGCGTGGAAGGCAATCTGGAAGCCCTGCTCGCCGATCTGGCGATCCACAAGCTCGATCTAATACTATCTGACCGGCCAATACCTTCGGGTCTGCACGTAAAAGCATTTAATCACGAACTTGGCGCCAGCAATATATCGTTTTTTGCACCACCTAAATGGTCTCGAAAGCTTACTGCCGGATTTCCTCAGTCGCTGGCCACAGTACCGCTTTTATTGCCCAATACCAGCAGCGCTCTCAGGCGCAGCCTGGATCAGTGGTTTGACGAGATAGGCATAGAGCCGGATATCATCGCAGAGTTTGACGACAGCGCACTGATGAAAACATTTGGCGATATGGCACTGGGCGTCTACCCCGCGCCCGAGGTCATCGCCGGTGATATTGCCCTCACACATCATAGCCGCTCCATCGGCACCGCCGACGGTGTACAGGAAAACTACCTGGTGATATCACCCCACCGTCGCGACCGCCACCCGATGGTCAGGCGCATCACCGCAGCCGGTCGTAGCCTGCTGACCCGGTAGTTATCGTCGGTGTTCACCGGGCCGGGTAAGACTGCCGCAACACCAGCGCTAAACGGCAAGGCACTCTAGATCAGCGGTAACCCGCTTCATTGTTAATGCACAACACTGTCGGCAAGCTCCGGGCAGTCTTGCAGCAAGCGTTGTATTTTATTATCGATGGCGTGCTCTTCATCGGCATCTTCTGTTGCTTTTTTAAGCGACAGCAATGACCGCGGCAACCACAGCAATGCACCACGAGACTCAGCGTCTGCCATTGACTGATAATAAAACGCTTTCTCTGCGACGGTATCGCTGTGCGCTACTTTCTGATACTCGCCACTGAGTCGCAGCCACTCGGCGCGACACCAGTATTCGCCGGTGCGCTCAAGGCCCTCTTGTGCGATATCCAGATACTGCCTGGCGTTGGCGAGGTCACCAAGTGCCAGACTGGCTTCGGCGATCCGCATCTGGAAATACGGCAGGTAATTGAGCGCTCCGGTCGATTGATACAACTCTGTGGCCGCGCTTAATTCTGCCAGCGCTTCTTTTGATTCGCCGTGCCGTAATAATTCCATGCCACGGAAAAGCTGTGCTGATGCGCTCATCATCGGGAAGTTGTACTCATCCGCTATAGCGCGTAGCCGTCGGTAATATCCAGGCGCCTCCGGCCGCGCACTCAGCGATGTCTGAAATGCGGCAAAAACCAGCGCCTGAGCCAGATTGTGTGCATGACCCAGCTCCTCGGCTCGCTGCAATTCTATATTGTGCAACTTGAGTGCGGTCAGCGGCTGCCCCTGGACACTCAAGGTGGTGCAATAGAGGCTGGTGGCAATCTGCAGGTGATCGACGCCAATTGTCACGGCACTGTTGCCGTGCAACATTGAGTCATAAAGCTCGCGGGAGTTCTGCAAATGCTTGTTGGCCTGATGCAGCTCACCGGTGTTGAAACTGACCGCTCCAATCGCACGATGCCCGACCATCAGACTGGTTACATCGCCGGATTCACTCGCCAGCTCCAGCAATCTGTTCGCATAATCTTTGGCATCTGCATAGCGCGTTCTAAGCAGGCTGTAGGCATACAAACCATTCAACGCGGGAATAAGCTGCTCTGTCTCGCCGAGCGCTTCACACAAGGTAAGTGACCGCTGGTAGACCTCGGCAATGGCATCGGCTCCCGGACCTTCAGTGCCGCGCAATACGCTACCGTGGACAATATTCAGCTCCAGTTCATAGCGATCACGCATAGAGGCTGCCTTGAGCTTCGGCAGCAATTTGGTGGCCGACTTAAGGTGTGCAACGCACTCATCATTGGCTGACAAACCGGATGCCCGAGTCGCTGCCAGATGCCAGTATTCTATAGCCTCCTCAGCCGCATGTGCTGCGTTGAAGTGTCGCGCTACCCGCTCCGGTTGACTCGCTGCGAGCCCCGGTTGCTGATCACGTATCGTCTCACCCACGCGGTAATGCAGACGCCGGCGATCGTCGCGCAATAGCGTTTGGTAGGCAATCTCCTGCACCAAGGTATGTTGAAAGCGGAATCGCCTGACGTCGCCGGCCGTCGCATGCACCAGTACCCCGGCCAAATTCAGTTGTTCGAGGTGGCGCTGCAACTGATCGCTGCCTAGCTGAGACAAATGCCGCAACAGATCAAGATCGATGACATCGCCTATGACCGCCGCCAGCTGCGCCAGTTCGCGCGCCGGGCCGAGTCTATCGAGCTTTGCCATCAACAGACTCTGCAACGACGACGGGATAGCATCGGTTGCGCCTTTCGTGACCAGCTGGTTCTTGGCTGCTTCAAACAGTGCAAGCGTTATCTCTTCTACATACAGTGGAACACCGTCGGCTTTTCTGAGGATCTCCTGCGCCAATGCAGGGGGCAGCTTGCCGAGCTCCGAAATCAGCTCGGCACATTCGGCATCATCCAGTGGCGCTAGCGACAATTGCAGCAAGCCGGTATTGTTAAGCACGGCGAAATCAAACTCCGGGCGGGCACTCGCCACCAGCATGATCGGTTGCTCTTCCAAACGCTGCTGCAGCACCTGCAGCAGCTCAAGTGTAGAGGGGTCGATCGCGTGAATATTCTCGATCACCAGCACCGTTGTCTGAACGGCGGCAAAGCGGATTAACATATCGACCAGCAGGTTGATCAGCTCGAGTCGTCTTTCCCGCGGGGTGGCTAGCTCTGCACTGGCATCGGACTCAGCCAGAGACAGCACTTGAGTTAATCGATTTGCCTCCGCCTCACTGAGGGCCAGTTCGGTGGCCGCACTGATAACGGTCTCCCGCTTCTGCGCCAGCGTATCGTTTGCATTGAAACCACAGGTTTCCTGCAGATACTGAATAACAGCATAAAACGCGGTATTCACTGCGTGTGGTGAGCACTCCCACTGAATATAGTGACTGGCTGAATCGTCAAGTTGTTGATGGAACTCACGGATCAGACGCGACTTGCCAATACCGGGCTCGCCCTTGATCAGTACAAACTGACTGCGATTGCCAATGGTGTTCTGCCAGGCATCACTCAGCACCTGCATTTCTGTGTCCCGGCCGATCAGCTTGTGGTCAACGGGCCGGGTGAACAGTGAGCGTGGCTGTTGTACCGGGATTTCATAGGCGGTTAACGGCCTGGAAAATCCTTTGAGTGTGAGTTGCTCCAACGGGTTAGCGGTATAGCGCCGCCGTACAAGCTGCCAGGTTTGATCATCAATGACCATTTGGTTCGGCCCGGCAACGCCCTGCAGACGTGCCGCCAGATTGGGAGTTTTACCCAGTACGGTGTGTTCTTCAGCAGCACCGGAACCGACGATATCGCCAGCCAATACCAGCCCGGTGGCAATGCCGATACGCACCCTGAAGCCGGAATCAACAAAGCGGGTTGATTGCTGAAAGGTAGAGAGTATTTCCTGCGCTGCCAGCACCGCGCTGTAGGCGTCGTCTTCCATCGCCTGCGGATAGCCGAAATAGACCAGCACCCCATCACCCATATAGCGGGCTATAAAACCACGATGCGCTTCAAATAGGCTACTGACGGTTTTCTGGTAGTCGAGTAGAGCGTCACGCAGATCTTCCAGATCAAGCTCTAGAGATAATTCTGTGGAGCCCACCAGATCGCAAAACAGTACTGTCAGCTGGCGGCGCTCCGGCGCTGTGGACTCAGGATTTTTTGTTTCCACCGGCGCTACACCGACGGCCGGCGAGTCTGTACTGAGCTGATCTGCGGCGACCCTCCCGCCGTGCGGAGGCGCAACCGACTCGGGCGGGGCGGTACCCGCGTCGGCGGAGAGCGTGGCCACCGCACGCAGCAATCGCTTGCGTTGACCCAGGCTAAGTCCCAAATCGGTGAGGTCAGCTTCGGATAGGTCAGCAATGATATCGAGATCGATATCATTTTCTGCAAGCAGAGGGTGAAGAGTCACAAGTCCCTGTGCATCAAGCCATTGTTCAAAAGCCGTCATGGAATAGTAATCAAAGAAATTTTCGCGCTGGATCCACAGCAGTATACCGGCATCAGCGGTTAAAACGGATACTTGTCACCGTTATCGGAGGATGCCGTCACAGCTAACCCGAAGACGCGCTGTATTACCGGCTAAGCGTCCATTTAAATTGACCTATCAACCAAAGATGCTCACTGCGATCAAAAGCCTATCAGTCGCTAATGACCTGTGCACCCTGGCTGGTCGGACCGTGGGTTAGCGCCCCGCCCCGGATCAAATGCTCCAGCACCGCCATCACCGATGCCTGATCGTGCCACCGCGCCAGCCGCGCCGCGAGTTCGGGTAAGGACGCCGGTGGCTGGCAGCACGCTGCGATATCGACAGCGCTGATCGCACCGTGCGTGATAATAAAATCATCAATGACGGGTAGTGTAATAGCGGGTGCCCAGCGGATCGTGCCACTGTCCAGTACCGGCGCACGCGTCAGGGAACTACTGAGTCGCAATGGCTCCGAAGGTGATATCGCGGCGGGCTCAGGCGCTGATGGCAGTGCTGCCACCCGGTGCCAGAACGGTGTGTCAAACAAGGATTGATCTGCATAGGCCTGCGCGGTGGCCAGTCGAGCATTTTTCATCGCATCGCGATGCTTGTGACGTATAAAAGCATAGGCCGCTTCACTGTCGAGTTGCGGGTCCAGCACCGTGCGCACCACGGCGGCCGCCTGCACCGCCGTGCGCAGCGCATGAACCAGTCCGTGCGATGCGATAGGATCACGTGCCAGTGCTGCATCACCAATCACCAGTCGGGTATCACTGAGCACCGGATCGGGCACAGCTGCAAACTCCGCCGATTGCGGTCGCGAAAAACCGACATTTGCCAGATCGGGCAATGCCCGGGATTTGCTCAGGCGGCGCTCTGCAGAGGCTGCTCGCGACGCAAGCGTCACACCGGCAAGGGCGGAAGCCTGTTGAAAGATTGCTCCGTGTACTGCACCACTGGCCAGACAGGCAGCCCATACCCAGGCTTCAGGGAGCGCTTCAATCAGCATATGTGACGACGAAGGTGTTTGCTGTGTGCCGGAGAACGGCAATGCCACCAGCCCATCGCTGACGTTCCAGTCAGGCACAGTCTGCGCACCAATCCGGCGCCCCCCGATTCGACCTCGCGCGTCCAGAACCAGCCGGGCCTGTATGTCGCCGTGTGTCGTTGCTACGGTTTCTGTACCATCGTGTGAGATCAGTTGTCGCACGCGTGCTTTGATATAGACCGTATCTGCCGAAGCGCTTAATGCCTCTGCACGCAGTGTCTGGTGCAGTTCACGGCGATACAGTAACAACGGACCGGCATCGTTAAATTGTTGTGTTTCCGGTTGCTCGCGCCAATACATTTGCATGCGCTGCGCCGGCCCCTCAGCCGTGCGACAGATCGGCGCCAGCACACCGATCGCGTCAGCAAGCGGGGCACCGGCCGCCGGAAAACTCTCGATCTGGTGGCTGTGCTGCACCACACCCGGATCAATCAGGGCGACCGACAACCCCGCACGGCCTAACTCAAGTGCCGCCACCGAACCCGCCGGGCCCGCACCAAGAACAGCTACGTCAACCCCGGCCCTGAGCTTCAAGCCGCGTGTGCGTCGAACCATTGCGGTTGTGCCGCTTGTAGCTGCCCGTAGCTGCGCAGTCCGTAATCCAGCCAGCCGCGCACAAAGTCACACGCCGGGCGACCCGCATGCAAGACTTCCTGATGACAGCCTCCACCACACAAACGCCGTGCCCAGCAACGGGTACACGGGCTTTGCCGCTCCACGGTACGTGCATTTAGAAAATCAACTCGTGCGATGTGATCGATGCCCTGCTGCAGATTCCCCATATTGCCCAGTGGATCTTTAACAAAGCGATGACACGCAGAATATTGTCCGGACGCGTCCACCGCCAGATAATCCCGTACCGCTCCGCAACCATGACTGCGTGGCTTACCCCGGTGCAGTTCACCGAGCACCGTGGCGAGGTTGGCAAATGGATGGGACCGTCCGGTAAGCGTGTGCTGCATCCATTCGTCGCCGCAGGCGCGCATGGCATCGAGCAGTTGCGAAAACTGACGGCCTTTAAGTGCTCCCTGTCCGGTCGGTGATGTGATCATCGGCGATACCCCGACCGATGCAAACCCGAGCGCCGCGATGTCGTTGACGACACGTGGCAGATTGAGGTTATCGGGGGTCACCGTAACCCGCGCCGACAACGCTATTTGATCGCAGCGCGCCAGCAACGCCTGCAGGCGTTCAGCGACGCGGTCAAAACTGCCACCCCCGCTACGGGTTGGTCGCATTACATCGTTAACCTCTCGACCACCGTCCAGACTGACCGTTGCGGCAAAATTATGTTCGGCAAAAAAGGCCGCATCCTGCGCGGTGATCAACGTGCCATTGGTGGTCAGCGAGTAACCGCAGCGAATCGCACGCACAGCACCGCGCTGGTTGGCGTAGTCGACAACCTGCCGAATCAGCGGACGCGCCACCATCGGCTCGCCACCCATAAACGCTATCTTCACCGCACCGCCGGGTGTGGTGTCTGCTATCAGTTGATCAACCGCGCGCCTGGCGACATCCCAGGTCATGCGGGTATCGCTGCCGCCAAAATTACCACCTGACGCATAACAGTAACCACAGGCGAGATTGCAGGTTTGCGACACCGTCAGCGCAAGCGCTCTCACGGGGTGCAATTCCGTTGCGGGAGGTGGCGGCATTAGCGGTGCAGACAAACCCAGCCGCTCCAGCTCAGCGCGTGTCGAGGTGTCGTTATCCTCAATCGCAGTGGCGAGCCGGTCTGCATCTTCCGGCTGCAAGTTGAATATCGCGGCAGTCTCCGCCATCAGCAATAGATTACCCGCCACATGTGCGGCACCCGACGATTGCATAGACTCATTCATCGTAAAATCAGCCTTCAAACGCGGCAAAGAACGGCACACCGATATTTTTCCCTGCCAGCGCTTCGGCGATATCGTTCAGGTTGTGCATCGCATCACGAGCCTCTTTAATGTGCAGGTTAGCCTGCGGCAGATCTTTTACAGCGGCTTCAAGCGTATAGGCCTCGCGCAGTGACTCAATAGCACGGGTGATCTGCAGAAGTGCTGCTTCGACCTCGGCATCGCCGCTTGGCGACGCTTCAATAAGTGGCCGCAAATAGATTTCTTCATGGTCCCGGTAGGGCGATAAAAACTGCAAAATATCGCGAAACTTCTGATAGTGCTGCAATCCATCGCTATCAATCCGCACCGCCAGCTGCAACACGCCGACTGGAAATCTAGCCTGATCACCGAGGTAATTCACTAACCGGCTGTACTCGGTATCCAGCGTGCCACTGGGCCGCTCTATATTGACAAACGACTGCAGCACCGCTGGTGTCGCGCGTTGCAATGAGCGCGGTCGCATTATTATCTTATCGGGGTGTGCCGCATCGGGCTGAGCCACCTCTGCCGCCGGAGTCAGCACAGGCTGGTAAGTACCCAGTTGCGGATCAGCATTGAGAACCAGCCACATCACCTGATTAATCCAGCGCAGATGGGTCATCTCACTGAGCGCCACCGACAATATCAGTTGCCGGGCGGCACGCAGATCGGCCGTCAGGCCCGGCCAGTCGCTTTCCTGCTCAGCGGTGACCTGATCCGGACTTCGCAGGGAAAAATACGCATACAGGTACTCCAGCGCCAGGGTTAGTTCGAGGGTGGCCAGCTCGCGACAGTCGTCAATCATTTCGTGGGCGGACTGGTAGGGTTTCGAGACCATTCGCAAGCCGCTGTCCGGTGTCTGATTCATCTCCTGACCTTGCAGAACAAAATCAAGCTCCTGCCATTTGAGATTAATCTCGTAGGGGTCATAGCGATCCGGTCTGGCCGTCTCAAGCGTGGTTTGCGCCGAGACATCCCGCAGCGGCAGTGATCGGCGACGCATCCAGTCAACAAAGTTCACTGCCTGAATCGGATCGTCACGGTCGGTGCGATTGGCCAGCATATCGTTTGGATCTTTGACCTCACCCAGCGCCACATCAGGATGATTCGATGCCCAGTAATGACACGCGCAATCGCGAAAATCGTGCGTCCACGGGCTGCACATTGATGAGGTGAGCTCGCCGGGATGATACACCGGGTCAATCATGCCTTCTTCATCAAGGAAAATTCGCCGCTGGCCTTCCAGCACCACCGGGTTGCCGGTCGGAGACCCGTCTTCAGCGCGCTGCGTCAGTGCAATGCGAAGGGTTTTTTCGGGTTCGATGACACGGATTAGCCACCAGCAGGTTTCACCTTCATAGGGCGTCAACACGGCGGCATTCTGATACAGCGAGTAGTCGTACATCTGTATCCGTTTGTCGTCCTGCTCCACCCAATGCAGATACCAGTCGCCGCTGCCAATCGCCGCACCTTGCGGCCCGCCGAACTGACGTTTCAGGTTAGTGATCCATTCCGGCTGACCGGGCTTGTCTGCAGCCAGCAACGGGTCACCGGCGGGATCGGCATACACCAGCCGCGCCCCCTGACTGCCATCGGGTCCAGCCGGCGTCACACCGAGAAATTCAAACACCAGCCCCGGGAAAAAACGCACATCCAGCTGACGTACATCGAACTCCAGACCGGGAAAGCAATTGCCAACGCCGGACTCTAGAAGTGTTGACACCGGATTGCCTAGAATCGGCTCCGGATACGGCACCTTGAAATCATCAGTGACTGCATCATTGAGCTGCTTTGGAGGTTGCTTCATTTGTCTGACTCCCCGGTATTACTGCGCACCGGTTGTACGGTATCCTGCCAGTCGTGCTCGAGGCGGTCCAGATACCCCATAAGAAGATCGTATTGTCGCCGTGTGACCGACAGCGGCACCCCCATGGAATGCCGCATAAACGGTGGCATGCGCATGTCGTAGGTCTGATCTATGGTTTGACGCGGATCGCGGAAGCGAACCTCTGCATCGGCGGCCGCTGTAGTGTCATCAGCGGTGATGTCGGCTTTGCGCTTAAACTGCACCTTTGCGGTTTGCTGTACACCGGGTATTTTCGGCAATTCACTGACGTAGCCGAACGGCGGGCGCACAATCTGCCGCACCCGGTTGGGATCACGCGCCAGAAACGCTCTGAGCACCGGGCTGTCGCACATTCGAGCGTGCACCTGTTGCACCACCTGGGTATAGGGCAGCCGGTCATTGTCACCGGACTTCGGCTTTACGGTATCGCCCTGACCGGGCGTGTAGTTAGGCACCAGATCGGCTAGCGGCTTATCGCTTTCGCGCATCGAACGTGGCCCAACCCGCGGTGTAATGCCATTGTCCCAGTCGGGGTCATCCGGATCAGACTGACTTAACAGTTGCGCGTTACCCGCCAGAGCCCAGGAGCGGCGCTGATCCAGATTCATCAGGCTGGCCGTCTCGAAAATACGCCGGAACAGATCCAGTACGTCGTCAGGCGTTTTTTGTTTGTCGAACTCTGCCGGCGGCAGATCCCGATCTTCCAGCTCATCTTTGATCGAATACATCGGTCGCTTGTCAGGGGCAAAATCCGGCGGCCCGGCAAATGAACGCGCACGCGCGACATGGTGCTTTCCGGCAACCGACATCTCCGCCTTCAACGTCAGATCACAAGTGTCGTCGATCAGCCCCCAGCCATTGCCCGACCCCACCCGGGCACCGTCATAGCTATCCATCGGTGTCGGCCACTTCGGTGTGTTGTCAGTGCGAAAGTTAAAACCTACCCACGGCGAATCACTACTGAGGATGCGGTTTTCCTTACGCGTCATTTTTTGAATATTGCCGTACTCGGTCATTGGCGGCTCAAACGCACCCGGCGGTAATGGTGACGCTGGCGCCCGTGTGGCTTCCGGCGGACCAAACGCATCCCCCTTACCCGGTGTAAAGCGCAGACGAATTTGATCCAGCCGGGTTTTACAACTCCATTGCTCGCAATTTTCCCTGAAGGTCTGCACTTTACCCAGTGGCAGCGGTGCGTCCTCACGCACCAGTGGCACTTGATCTTCGGTGTGCGGACTGATGGCGTGCAAATGATGTGAGCGATAGTCATGAGCAGAAAAGACCTTACGCGCTACGGCGGCATCGGAGGCAAGCTTCGTACGTGCTTGCGCTTTGCGGTTAGCTGCTATCACGGTAAACCGCAGATCCTTTAGCCTGACGCCGCGATGGCGCAGGAAAGTACGCGTTACCGGCACCTCGATAATCGACCCGTCGGTATCCTGCAGTCGCGCCCACAGCTCAAAAAACGGTGCGACCGGACGGACACGCCCCTTACGATCTTTAAACGAAACACTCTGCGGATGATCAATCGTCAATCGATAGGGGTGATGACCATTGCCGTGAATCGAATCCGGTATCAGCGTCGGGGCGGGCTCGATCATGGTCTGTACGCCGCGATGCGGGTTATCGTCGAGCTTCCACCGGTAAGCCGGCATCGGATGCTTGGAGCGCCCTACCCGCGCTATCGCCATTGGTGGATTAAAAAATATCCCCAGCAGCCTGCCTTGCTCAGGATCACGACCACACCAGGCTTCACAGGTCGACGGATCGTCGTGGTGACATTTTATTGTGTCATCGGCTACCGGCTCAGTTGTGTTGGTCATGCTCACCCTCCCCGCGTACATGCCCCGATGGCCCGAGGCTTTCTTCAAAGTCAAAAATATTGTGCGGATCGACTTGCGCTTTAATTGCCTGCAGCCGCTCCAGGTTTTCACCGAAATAAGCCTGATGTACGTTGCTAACGCCGCGCCTCGGGTAATTCTGGTAGCGGTGGCCGTTCCCCATCGGAGCGACGATATCACCCAGTTTGTTTAACCAGTTTTCGGTCAGCTCGCGGTGACTGTCAAAGGTCCAGAACGCCCACGAAAAAAGATCCATCGATGCATTACGGTGGACAAATGCACAGTCAGTCGGTGCCGGGTCGTTAATCGCTCCGCCATAGAATTCCATCGCAATAAAGCAAGTCTTGTCCGGTGCGTGCAGAAAATGCTCAACCACATCGCGCCAACGCTCCGCGCTGTGATGTTCGGCGATTATCCAGCCCTCCACCAGCGGCTTGGTATTCATAGATACGCTGGGCATATCGTTGCCCGGTGGATGCACGGTCTGCAGCAGCAACTCATTGAGTCGTGTGTAGTGGTGCTTGTGCGTCCAGATATCGACTCCTTTGCGGGGGTCTTCGAGCCTGGCCAGCAAGGGACCAAGAGCGGCTTTTGCCTCGTGCTCGCTGCCATCATAGAGCCCGCGGATGTTCAGACAGGGAATCTGCCCGTCGGGATGATCTTCGTCAGGCAGGTACATCAGCAATGCCTGATGTCCCATTTTTTCAGGTGCTGATTCGGAGTTTGAATACTCTGCCTGCAATAGCTCCAGCACCTGACAGGCGGTCTGGATTTCGTCTTTATGACGCAGGTTGTACCGCAGACCAAAGCCAAAGAACTTATGCTCCAGACGCTCCGGCGTGTACTCGATATCAACCAGCACCCCGAACTGGTTTCCGGTGCCACCACGGATCGCCCAGTATAGATCTTCATTCTCTTCAGCACTGGCGCGCACAATGCGGCCGTCGGCCAGCACCAGTCGCACCGCATGTACCAGATCGCAATTCATACCAAACAGGCGGGCACTGAAGCCGTAACCGCCGCCCATCATATAGCCGGCCACACAGACAGACTCGCAGCCGCCACCGGGGACGTGAAGTTTGTAGTGGTCAAGTACCCGGTTTAACTTGCGAAACTGCACGCCCGGGCCACAGCGAACGTGCGGGGCTTTTTCATCGACGATCACATGGTCAATACCGCTGGTATCGATAACCACCTGATCATTGACCGAATAACCTGCGGTGGAGTGACCGCCCGAGCGCGTTGTCACCTGCAGACGGGACTTGCGCGCAAACTTAAGCGCTGCAACCACGTCTGTCTCGCAAACGCAGTGCACTATTATTTGCGGATACTGCTGGTAAGTATGCATAAAAACCATGCGGTCATCGTTGTAACCCGGAGTGCCGGACTCCTGCACATGACCACTAAGTTCTTCAACCAGTTTGGCTAGATGCTTAGGCTTATAGGTCGGTAACCCTGTCTCGCGTTTTTCATACGTAACCCAATGTGATTTATGGTGCTTATGCTTGTGCTTACCATGCGCCATGCTACGGTGTTTCCTCTTCCAACTTCACGAATTGAAAATTAAATCAGTCCCTGGCGTCAAGGCAGCGGGCATCTGCTCCAGCCGGGGTTTACCAGCAAGAACAGACACCATCGTTACTCCACTAGTCAATGCTTGCCGCCAACACGATATCAGATTTGCTCAGGGAAGATAGTCGTGGCTTCGTGTTCAGGTAAAAATACCAAAACGCGGATTTTCTGACGCACGCGACTTGACATTAGATAATTTTTTTATTGATCTTGTATGCACACCGGTATGGACCACCGGCGTTCGATTTATTACGTAGCGCGTATGCGGCCTTGAAGGCACAGTGCGTTATAGACCGGGTCAAGCATGATGCTACCCGCCGCCGGCGTGCCGCAATGCCCCCCGGTAAAACGTGGCAAAGCCGTTGCAACTTAGACGATCAGCTACTCAGAGGCGACAGGATGGCGCTCTGCAGTAAGGTCACAATCCGCACGTCTACAGCGAAGACGGTTTTACCACGGTGAACACGGCAGTCGGCCGAAAATCTGATCTGCAGTGCACTTTGCAGTGATCGCCCCCTGACGCAGGGAGGCGGCGGCTTTGATGAATAAAGCACCTCAGCCGTCATCACTACCTGGCGCCGGATCAAAAAAACGGGAAAACTTGTCGTCCACCTCATCCCACTCTGCTGCGTCGGCCAGCGGCTCTTTTTTAATATCTATAACCGGCCACTTAGGCGAATACTTTGCATTAATTGCAAGAAACTGACGCTGGCTCTCTGGCAAATCGTGCTCATCATAGATGGCATCTACCGGGCATTCGGGAACACACACACCACAATCAATACACTCTATCGGATCGATCACCAGCATGTTAGCGCCCTCATGGAAGCAATCTACCGGACAGACTTCAACGCAGTCTGTGTATTTGCATTTCACACATCGATCTGTCACCACAAAGGTCATTGCACGTACTCCCCAGGTTAGTTGACGGGGCGATCCACACAGCCCGGGAAATTTGAGCTGGACTCAA
>CALKXD010000165.1 GCA_938003855.1 uncultured Granulosicoccaceae bacterium
CTATGGTTCCTTCCTAAATATTTATTGTAAAAAACAACCGACTGAAAACCATCTAATGCAGACCGAAGTGCTTATACGTTATCAACTACGTTACTTCACAATTGCACGAAAGTGTCGCAGCTAGATCAAGTTGTCCCTACAAAATTCGAGATGAAAATCATGAGCAATCACCGCAGATAACCTGACTACCCTGGCTAAAAAGTATACCTAACGAATCCAAACCAATATGCGAATCCGATCTCGTCCACAGGTTCCGCGAGCCATAGAACACGCTTCAAAAGCCGGGCTTTACACTCGCATTACAAATGCAAACCCACATTCGGTCTATTGAAACCCCGTGGCATACAAACAAGCCCCACCCACTTTATGTTAGCGCGCAGACACTTCCGCGCACTAAGTCACCTGGAGCCCTGACCTGTAATGTGCCTTTTCCTGTCACATCAACAACAATGTACCAACGACCATGATCAACGTGCCGGCCCCTTTAATGGCAAGGTTCTCCCGCTGCCCGCCAAACGTCGCCAGACTGCCCGGTTCTTCACCCAAACCCACTGTACTAACTCGCGAGATAAACCTGCCGTAGACACCAGGCACTAGGCTGAGCAAGGCGACAAACACCGGCGTGAAGCTTTCAATCGCTATAACATAGACGATCGGATTTAATTTTAACGCTTGCTGGGAAGTCAGAATCGCCGCGATTTCCGCCAGCATAAATCGCTGCAAATTTACCCGGCGCAACACCGATACGTGCGGCCTGCTTTCCGGCCAGACAAGCAAGGCCAACCCGACAACGGTTAACCCCGCCGAGAAAATAAATAAGCCGCTTTTCAGTGATAGGTGGTGTTAGACATACTCTTCACACAGGTAGTAGGCTGCCAGCATCAGTGCAGTAAGTACTCCAGAGCACATCGTTTGCCTAACATCACCACAACGCCCAACCACTGCGTAGTACAACTGGGCCACGTGCAACAATGCACCAGCGACCGACACCACCAGTACAATCAGCGGCCGGGAGAGTAATTGATGGTAATCCACCAGTGGTGCAAGCAGCATTAGAGCCCCCCACCGAAGAGCGTTGAGATGACAACGCTATCAAAGCGTTTTTTATAGGCACCACCACCTATAAAATCGTTGTCAAAGAAAACGGCAACCGCAAACAGCGCCGGTGAAACCCACAAGACAAACTACGGGTTATTCCACGCCCGCCCGATCAGCTCCATTGTCACGACTCTTGTCAGTGCCGCCGCCGTCGAACGCTATCAATGAGGTTCAACTCTGCCAACCGGATGGCTTTCCGTCGCCATACGTCTATATAGATTTTCTGCAATGCCATTCCCGCAGGTAATTATGCGAGGGACTATTAGAAGAATACCGGGTTGGTCCGACAAAGTTACCTGTACGGCCCGCCGTTTACAAGCCACGGGGATCATAAGCAGAGCCGCCGTGCCTGAGGTGCCGGCTAACGGAATTTAGCAAACAGGCTTTTTTCAGCGGCCGTCAGTTGCGTTGATCGTGGATACTGTGGCTGCTCGCGATCCTCCCTGATTTCACAGTCAAAATTTAGTGTCGTCTGCATAAACCGCTCAACACCGGGTTCACCAAAGTGCGTTAGATACCCCTGCATAACCACATCGAGGTAGGAGCGGAGAATATACGCGTTCTGCTGCGCGGGGGGCTGATCGGCGACATAGAGAAACTGATCAGCAGGCTCAATGCGCTCATCATGATGATGCAGTGACTCAGCGCTGAGGGCAACACGGGAATACAAAGCTTCACGCTCATCCAGAGACGCCAGGCTGCTGGCATGATCGGTGATCAACAATCCATCGATCTCTGCGTCGGCGTCAGCAACCACCGAAAGAAATGCCAATCCGTCACTGGCGGCAAAACTGCCTTCGACTTTCGGGCGTGCCAGCCATACCCGCTTCCATCCCTTTAACGAAACCCGGTGGGCACTGATATAGGGGGTTCGCAACGACTTAAGATTGACCAGTGATCCATAGCCGAAGTAGGCAATTTTGGTTGAGCTCATTTATCACCCGAGTTTGTGTGCCTACCGGCAGTGGTCGATTGGGTAGTCAGACAGGCACAGCCGATGACTATTGTCCGTGTATTTTACCCTAACCGGGAGTAGGATCTCGCGAATCATCCGCCAAACCCGCGCCTGCATCCTGTTTTTACCGTGGCCAGCCAGATTGTGTGCATGGCACCTTTACTGCCATGCGCGTAAACAGATTTTTCAATCACCTGTAAACCACAATGGCGCAGCCGCTTTGCAAACCGCCGATCTGCCGTGGCAGACCAATAGGCCAGCACACCACCGGGGTTCAAGGACTGACGCGCCTGGTGCACGCCCTCAACAGAATACAGCCAGTCATTACCGCCTGAACTCAGAGCCTCGGGTCCGTTGTCGACATCCAGCGCAACCACATCGTAGTGGCAATCGTCACGCCGCAGTAGATCCGCCACATCGCCGCCGTACAAGATCGTGCGTTTATCACGCAGCGGAAAACCGCTGTATTCCCCAAGTGGTCCACGATTCCACTCAATGACGTCCGGCACCAGTTCTGCCACTGTGACACTGGCACCTGTCCCGGTTGCAGCCAGCGCCGCCGCCAGAGTAAAACCCATGCCGAGCCCGCCGATAAGCACCGTTGCCGCATCGGTACTCGATAGCATCTGACAAGGCAATGTCGCCAGTGCTTGTTCCGAGGCATTCTTGCGGGTAGACATCAGCTCCCCCGCACCGGAAAGCGTGATGGTGCAGTCGTGCTTGCCGCGATAAAGGCTCAGCACACGATGGCTTCCCGGCACCGCGGTTTGACCGAGAAGAACTGGACGGGTCATAGAGTTATTTCCGAAAGCATGAAAAATCAAAGCAGGTGCACGGCCACAGGCCGTATCGTCTAGCCAAACTATGTTTTGCGCGGGGCACTTAACCATTGGCCCACCTGACCCGGCACGACGCAATAGTGCCAGTAAATCGGACTTAAAGTATCACTAAACCCGATTCGCTGTACCCCCGGTAGCATTGGCGGGTCATGCGTGCGTTTCTGCAAAAGGAGTCAGCCAGGCTGCCTCTTTGACGGTGTCGCTGACCGATTACCTCCCGGGGGTGGCAACACACAGAGTATCGAGCATCACGTTCCACCGCCGCCTGTTGATCCTTGCTTCAACCACCCGGGCATGGGCGGCTTACTGCAGGCATCGCTTGTGCGCTATACAGCTTTTAGGTTAAATAACGTACTAACAATCATCGACTCAACGCCTCTGAAACGTTTAGTTGATATGTAACAACACGTTACTAACTAAGACATGCGGGCAGAGCAGCTGATGATCAGCCAGAAAATGAATGACACCCTCACACTCACCGGCCCGGATACCGACGCCGGTGCCGTGCTGCGCCACTACTGGCATCCGGCGGCATTGAGTGATGAACTGGCGGGTGAGCGTCCGGTCGTGCCGGTCACGTTGCTGGGTGAACAACTCGTGCTGTTTCGAGACACTGACGGTAAACTGGGACTGATTGATCGCGCCTGCCCGCACAGGGGTGCCGATCTGTGTTATGGCAGGCTGGAAGATAACGGCCTGCGCTGCCCGTTCCACGGCTGGCATTTCAACCGTGATGGACAGTGTGTTGAGCAGCCCGGAGAACCTGCCGACTCAAAAATGCATACAAGAATCAAAACGACCTCCTACCCGGTGGTTGAGAAAAACGGCATTGTGTTCGCGTACATGGGCCCGGGGGAGCCCCCTGCTTTTCCCAACTTTGACTGCTTCCGGGCACCGCAGACGCATGTGTTTGCCTTTAAGGGTTTGTGGCAATGCAACTGGTTGCAGGCCATGGAAGTGGGCATCGATCCAGCGCATGCCTCGTTTCTGCACCGCTTTCTAGAAGACGAAGACCCACAGGACTCCTACGGCAAGCAATTTCGCGACACCGCCGCTGATACCGATATACCCATGACCCAATTGTTGCGGGAGTACACCCGCCCTGAAATTTCCGTCGAGGAAACCACGTACGGGATGCGCATCATCGCTCTGCGTCATCTGGACAATGGCAAAACACATGTCCGTATCACCAACCAGATATTCCCCGAAGCGATAAGCATTCCCATGTCGCGGGAGATGATCATCACCCAGTGGCACGTCCCGATCGACGATGAAAACTGCTATTGGTACTCTATGTTCACAAGCTTTGACAAACCGGTCGATAAGCAACGCATGCGCGAGCAACGCTTGCAGGAGCACCGCCTGCCAGATTACGCGCCGATAAAAAACCGCCACAATAACTATGGTTTCAATCCGCAGGAGCAGCGGCAGTCAACGTATACCGGCATGGGGCTCGATATCAATGTGCATGACCAATGGGCGGTGGAAAGCCCCGGCCGCATCACAGACAGAACCAAAGAGCACCTGGGTTCGACCGATGTCGCAATTATCAAATACCGGCGTATGTTGCGTGCCGCTATAGAAAACCTTAAACAGGGAAACACCGGGGCACTGCCGATGCGAAGCAACACGGACCCGGCAACAATCTACGGCCCGATCTCCAACGATACTATCGGTGACCGGGAGCACTGGCAGCAGGCATTCACACGCAGTGACACAGAACGTCGCCGTGCCTGTAAGGATTGGGACGCATGCGTGGCACAGTCATCGTGACTGTGTAGTCATAGATAGCCAGCTAACCCACTTGCAGAGATCAGCATCATGACCGACTATCAGGCAGCCATCGCTGCAGGATCACTCGCGCAGCGTGGCCTGCTGAGTGCGCAGCAGATAACCGCAGCAGCCGAACTCCTGGCCGGGGTCTGCAACGCCGGTGTAGAAACTGTGCGGGTTGTGTTTGCTGATCAGCACGGCATTTTACGCGGCAAAACACTTGTCGTCAGCGCACTTGAATCTGTGTTTACCAATGGCCTGGCTGCACCGTCGACCCTGCTGTTAAAAGACACCGCACATAAAACCGTCTTTCCGGTCTGGTCAGCCGACCCCGGTCTGGAAGGTGGTATGAGTGGTGCCGGTGATCTGCTTCTGGTTCCAGACCCCGTCAGTTATCGAGTACTGCCATGGACTGACCATTCAGCCTGGATACTGTGCGAGCCCCGTTTTAAAAACGGTGACCCGATTCCATTCGCGCCGCGCCGCGTACTGCAAACCGCCATCGATAAACTGACCGGTGCGGGATATTCGATGGTTACCGGGTTGGAAGTCGAGTTCCATGTTCTGGACATTCTAGATGCCAAACTTGATCACGCCAGCAGCACAATGCCGGGGCAGCCGGTCGTTACTCAAAACCTGGCGCAAGGGTATCAGTTTCTCACCGAGACCCGCTACGATAGAATGGAACCCATCGCCAATGAATTGCGCCGCCATTGCCAGGCTCTGGACTTACCGATTCGCTCAATGGAGATCGAAATGGGTCCCGGGCAACTGGAATTCACCTTTGATCCAGCCGACCCGATGACCCATGCGGATAACATGATCATGTTCCGCACAATGGTAAAAGAGGTATGTGCACGCAAGGGCCTGCACGCCACCTTCATGTGCAAACCCAAACTGGAAAACAGCGCTGCCAGCGGCTGGCATCTGCATCAATCAATACTGGATAGTGACAGCGGCAGCAACCTGATGATGCCACCAGCAACCGACCAACTCAGCACAACCGCCAGCGCATGGATTGCCGGTTTGCTGCAACATGCCAGTGCCTGTTGTGTGCTGACCACACCCACCGTTAACGGCTATAAGCGCTACGCACCGCATCAGCTGGCACCTGACCGGATTCAATGGGGCCGCGATAACCGGGGCGCAATGATCAGAGCATTAATGGCACCGAACGACGCTACCTCGCGTATAGAAAACCGCGTCGCAGAACCCGCTGCCAATCCCTACTACTATTTTGCCAGTCAGATCATCTCCGGACTCGATGGCATAACCCGGGGTCTGCGCGCACCGCCAGCCGTTGAAGCACCCTACGACAGCACAGCCGAGACCCTGCCCGACAGCCTGCTGAGCGCAGTCCAGTCGTTTGAGAATTCAGCCTTGTTACGATCCGAGCTCGGCGATGTTTTTGTTGACTACCTGAGTCACATCAGGCGATCGGAATGGCAACGCTATCAAGCGACAATTTCAGAGTGGGAGCAGGCCGAGTACTTTGATCTATTTTAAACCCTGGCCGGAATATCAGTCACCTGATTAGGTAATGTACAAACCATAGACTCAACACTACACTGCATCGCTGGTATTGTGCTGTGGAAACATGATGAGTAACACGGTAGAAGTAACATCGCTTGCAGTCCGCGCCGCACTCGATCAACTAGACAACCTCCTTGCAGAGAAAAACGTAGACGCCGACGTGCGGGCACGGATTAAAACCTGCGCAGCGCTGATGTACGAGTACATCCCCTACGCAATCGAGCAAAGAAAAGACCCCACTGATGCTAAAGTTCTTGCGTTATTCCTCACCGGCAAGGGGTTGAAAACCGCAACACTGTTCGGCCACGACGGTGTCAATTGCGCGATCTCTATCGTAGAACTATTACTTTCTATACAAAAAGCCACGGCTGCTTCTTCGACCGCTGTACCACCGTTGGTGGTTCTGGCCTGGGGTGTCGCTATGCTCGATTTAATCGAGGTTGGCAACAGTTGTGAATTTGCACAGCAGGCGTACTACCACGCATTTCAGCGTCAAAGCAGTGTGAAATTAGTGCCCATACGACAACAGGCAAATCAATGCGTTGCTGTTACTCCGGCACAACCATAGACAACCTGAATCACCAGACAACTCACATAAATGATTGTGCACAAAACCAAATTGCTGCGCTAGTCAGACAGGCATAACAACACCGGACTCTCTGTCAGCTACTGCATTGCATCGTATCTGGAATAGATACCCCGGGCTTTTTACCATAACGGAATAACACATAATGGTACGGGTTTTGTAAGCTCTGTACGTCGATGTACTGTGGTTTCCAGCCTGCGTTGTGGCGACTCCGCCTGACATCTATATCCAGTGGTGCACTGGCCTCCAGCGCCGGCAATTACCCCGATGCAGCCAATGCCTTAACAGCAACTATAGCCCTGCAAGGACGCCAGGCCATGACCTACTACCTTGCCGCATTTATGTTACAAGCCTATATCGTCTGCACCGACAGTAACATCGATAAATGCGGTTACTCCAGCTGGGTTGAGTTTGAACCCGCTCGCTTTGAATTCAGCCGCAAGTCAGACTGTATGGCCGCCGCTGAAGAATTCGCCAGACGATATCGGGTGCAGCACAAAAAAACCATGCAGATCTCCTATACCCTGCCCGCCTGCCCCGAGTACCAGCATAAGCTCGGGCCACAGGCTTTTGACGATTCAGTGGTGGGATAAGCAAAACGCTTCCAGGCATTGCGCTGCTAGATTCGCTTGACCTGATCCGAGCTCATCAAGGTTTTAATATCGTCGGGCACAACCAGACCATCGGCGACTTTGGCATCGAGTTCTTCTTCAAGCACTCTGATGTGTGCGACGGCGGCAATCACATCGTCGATTTTTTCAAACGGTACAACAACAATGCCGCTGTCATCGGTCACTATGACATCACCGCTTTTCACACTGACACCACCGATCTGTATATCCGTACCGATAGAACCCGGCCCTTTGGCATACGGCGAGTTGGGCGACAGCCCTTTGCAAAACACCGGCAGGCCAACGTCGTTAATTCCTTCTATGTCGCGGACAACACCGTCAGTCACAAACCCCACCGCACCGGCGTTTTTTAACATGCCCATGACACGATCACCAACAATAGCACTGCGTTGCCAATTACCACTGTCTGCCACCAGCACATCTCCCGTCTGAACTTCAGTCAGCGCACCCAGCACAGCCAGTAAATCGGCCGGACCACACTCGCAAGTCAGCGCCACACCGCAGACGGTTGTCGACAACACGGCGGGGTTCAGTGGACGGATAGACGGCTCCATCGCCCCCTGCCCGTTCATGGCATCGGTTAAAAATCCACTGGGCACACCATCGAGCGCGGCTAGTTGATCTGGCGTGGGTCTGGGTCGGTTGACTTTTAGTGTCAGTAGCGGTGGCTCTTCAATCATGTGCTGTTTTTTCCTCGTTGATATCCGGTTAAGTTACCGAGCATACGCCCCGATTGCAATCCCGATAAACCCGGCCAGTCGGTCAATCAGCGATGGCAATCATTGCCGTAAAGATCTCACCTTTGAGGCTTTACCCAACCAACCGGAAACGGCAATCACAGCAGACCGCTCAGCGAGCGGCTGCGTGACAAAGCACGGGGTATACGGCATTATCAATCTCACCATACGGCGCAGGGCAATAAATGAGTACAACAGATCTTGACGCGCTGGCAGCTCGTATCCCGGACGGATCACGGGTGGCCATTCCTACCTCGCGTCATGGTGTTGCCATGCAGGCGACCCACGCCCTGATCAACCGCCGGGTGCGCGATCTGCATCTGGTGGCTGTGCCCACCGCCGGCCTGCAGGTCGATCTCCTTATTGGCGCCGGCTGCGTGAAAACAGTCGAAAGTGCCGGTATAACCCTGGACGAACACGGGCAGGCGCCGCGCTTTGTCGCCGCAGTCAAGGCAGGCACAATCAACGTCCTGGACACAACCTGCCCGGCCCTGATCTCAGCGATTCAAGCCGGGGAAAAAGGCATCCCGTTTATGCCGATGCGCGGGCTGCTTGGCTCTGACCTGCTCACACATCGACGCGACTACCGGGTTATCGACAATCCGATGGCCTCGAGCGGCGACCCGATCGTACTGTTACCGGCAATTGTCCCGGATTTCGCCCTGTTCCACGCACCATTGGCAGACTGCCACGGCAATGTATGGATCGGTAAAGCACGAGAGCTCATGACCATGGCGCATGCGGCACGGCAGACACTGGTGAGCGTTGAAGAAATTATCGATACCAACTTACTGCACGACGAACTACGCAGCCCCGCCACCATACCCGCCCCCTATATTTCGGCGGTCAGTGTGTGCGAGCAAGGTGCCTGGCCATTGCCACTGCCAGATCGCTACGCAGCAGACAACGATGAGCTCTGCCGTTATGTGCTAGCTGGTAAAACTGACAGCGGCTTTATCGACTATTTGAACAAGCAACACAAACCGCCATCCCTCAGCATTGCCGCAACGGCATGACCACAGCGACCAATCAGCCGGGGTTTAGCCGGGAAGAACTGTTAATCTGCGTCATCGCACGATTGCTTCAGGGCGTGGATCATATCGCGGTAGGTGTCTCTTCACCGATACCGGGCTCTGCCGCACTGCTGGCGCGGGCTATAGCGCCGTCGACCACGCGAGTTACGGTGCTCAACAGCCGCGATTTGCAAGATCTCAATGACGGCGTCAGCGAGCTATTCGATCAGGCCGCACAGGGCCGGATCGGTGCTTTTTTTCTCAGTGGCGGGCAGATCGACGGCAGTGGCAACATCAATCTGGTCGGCATCGGTGAGTATCCAAAAATGACAGTGCGCTGGTCGGGATCGTTCGGATCAGCGCTGTTGTACTATCTGGTGCCGCGCGTGATTCTGTTCCGTGACGAGCATACTCGGCGTACTATGGTCGATAAAGTCGACTTCATCAGTGCACCGGGCCGCAGTGATTCCGGTATTTATCGACCCGGCGGCCCCCGGGCACTGGTCACCAATCTGTGTGCATTCAGGTATGATAAGCAGCGCGGCCGGTTTCATCTCGAGTCCATACATCCGGGCCACACGCTCGAAGAAGTACTCGATCAAACCGGCTTTGAGTTTGACAAACCGGATACCATCCCCGTGACCACAGCACCTGAGCCCGAGCGACTCACGCTACTGCGCACACAATTGGCCGCCCTTATCGCAGATCCCTACCCGGCGTTTGCCGAAAGAGTCTGGAAGATCACTGCACTGGCGCGGTGACATTGCAGCCGTTGAATTAACCTGGCTTGCCAATACTATAAACACACGCGAATTTCTGACTTTGCAACTGACCACTAACTCAATGACACCTGACTCAATACCAGGAGAAGCTGTTTGAACGACGACACAGAATCCGCACACCCGAAACGCAAGCGCGAACTAATCGACCCCGGTTTTCCGCGCAAGCTACTCGGCGGCTACGCACATTTTCGCAAAACGCGCCTGGCACGTGAGCGTGAGCGCTACGAAGAACTCGCAGAAACCGGCCAGAAACCCGACACCATGATCATCGCGTGTTGCGATTCACGGTCAGCGCCGGAAACGATATTCGGAACCGCACCGGGGGAAATATTCGTCGTACGCAACGTCGCCAATATCATGCCTCCGTACGAAAGCAATGGCGATTACCACGGCACCTCTGCCGCGCTGGAATTTGCCGTCCAGGAGCTGCGAGTGAAGCATATCGTTGTAATGGGTCACGGGCGCTGCGGCGGCATCGATGCCTTCCGTCGTCAGCTCAGTGGAGAAGTCGCCAAACCATTATCCCCCGGTGACTTCATCGGTAAATGGATCTCCCTGTTGGAGCCGGTCGCTCACAGTATAGAACGCAGCGGCGACGAGACCCCGGAAGAACTGCAAATGAAGCTCGAATGCGGCAGTATTCGCCAATCGATAGAGCACCTGAAAACCTTTCCCTGCGTCTCTATTCTGCTGGAACGCGAGCAAATAGGTCTGCACGGTGCCTGGTTCGATATTTCAAGCGGTGAACTCTGGACCATGAACAATGACACCGGTGACTTCGAACAGCCATTCGGTTAGTGCAACGCCTGGCGTGCCGGTGGCAGTCTACCCTGACCACCGGCGCTAACCCGGGTGGTGATTCAAGCCAACCGGATCAACACCGGCCGTGACCGCTAACTTCTACCGATGATGCCAATGCGTGTACTGTCACGCTTTGTTCTACACCACCGTGCTATCACCAGCACAGCAAAGCGGCCGGAAATAATCGTTAGTCTATAAAACCACACACCACTACCGTACTACTCAAGAGTCATTCGCTCTGTCGGCGGACGCGTTGCGATTGATCGCCCCTTCGCGCAAGGCCAGAAACACCCCACCTAAAACAATAATGCACGCGCCTGCCGCACCGGTCGCATCGGGACGATCTGCAAACACCAGGTAATCAATCACTCCGGCAAAGATCAGCGTTGAGTACATAAACGGGATAACAAAACTGGCATCACCGTCACGCATACTGGTGATAAAAAACACCTGCGCGGTGGCCATCGATAAACCAACGCCAATCAGTACAAACCATTGCGTTCCGACCGGCCACACCCAGACAAAGGCCGCTGCGGCCACCGCTATCACAACACCGATACTGTTATTGATAAATAATATCTGTACAAGCGGCTCACGGGCAGTCAGCCGCTTGATAAACATCGCCTCAAAGGCACTGGTGAACGCGGCCACCAATGCAATCAGTGCCGCAGGTTGAAATGCTGACGTACCGGGACGCAGTAACACCAGTGCCCCCAACAGCATTATGGCCACCGCACTCCAGCGTACTGGCCCGACTCGCTCTTTTAACACCACGACGGCCAACACCAATGTTACAACTGGCGTCAGGAAGCTGATTGCCGTGGCGTCAGCCAGTGCCATCAATGAACTGGCCCAGAACAGACAGGTGACCGTGAGCCAGCCAAACGCGGTGCGCACAATATGCAACGGCCAGTGGACAGGCTGAAACCGCACCCGTCGAACACTGATGAAAATCAACCAGACCAGCCACGCAACCACAAAGCGCGCCGCGGTAATTTGCAAGGGATGAATCGCCTCACCCGCCGACGGAAAACGACCTGCAGCGCCTTTCGCCAGAAAAGCAGACAGCGCAATAAATACACTGGCAGCAATCATATTGAGTGCCGCTGCCCTGCTAACCGTTGTTGCTTGTTGTTGCAAAAGCCAGATTTCTTTCAATGGAACAGCATGAATGGTGCGGCAGCGCCCACTGCCCCGCAAGCGATCATAAACCAACTGACAACCGTACAGTCGTTAGATATTGCACAGCAGCGTTCATCGATGGACAACACCTGTTGGCGGGCAACCCGGTCGCCCGTCTGGCGGCAATACTTGCAGCAATACCGGCACCTGATCCGGCAGCCTGACTGACCGATAGTTAATACCGGCAACATCGTCTACTATGTCGGCAGGTGTGTTTCTGCAGCACGCCATCGACCGGGATTTTTCACTATTAACGCACCACCGACGCCGACAGACGCCACCGTTGCCTCGTCTCCTCGACTCAGACCTACGCCGCCGCCAATCTGGTTTCTGGCGCTGTGCACGGCCAGTGCGGTAATCGGGCTGACGATCCTGACTCCAGCCCTGCCGCTGATCAAAAATGAGCTCGGAATATCAAGCGCTGCGGTGCAGCAATTGCTGACCGTCTACATGGTCGCGCTGGCCGTCGGGCAGTTGATTTACGGCCCGCTCAGTGATCGTGTCGGGCGTCGTCCTATTATGCTCGTCGGCGCTGTACTCTACACGGTAAGCAGTCTGGCATCGGTATTGACCGACAGCATCGAGTGGCTAACGCTGCTGCGTCTCATACAGGGGCTCGGCGCTGCTGCGTGCATGTCGATGGGGCGAGCTATTGTCAACGACGCCTTCGAACGAGACGAAGCCGCACGGCAGATGTCGACCATTGCTATTGTACTGGCGCTGGCACCGGCATTGTCACTGGCGTTTGGCGGCGTACTGGCAGAGAGCGCTGGCTGGAAAGGTATCATGGTGCTGCTGACAGTCAGCGGCGTAGCGATCGCGGCTTCGGCCTACGCTTTGGCGAACGAAACCAACCTCAACCCGCTGCCCGAAATCAATCTTAAGACGGTAATGACCGCATACGCTACGGTGCTTCGCAACAAATTATTTGTCTGCTGGACCATGTCCAGTGGTATGCAGGTGGGTATATTTTTTTCACTGAACGGCTTTCTAGCCTACCAGTACCAACGCCACGGTTACACACTGGCAGAGTTCGGACTATGGTTTGCGCTAACGCCGGTGTGCTACCTGATTGGTAACTCATTAAACCGGGTGTGGTTTGTCGCCAAGGGTATTGAACGCGCCGCCATGATTGGCTGCACTTTAAGCCTGATTGCTGTTGTCAGCCTGTTTATCACACAGGCAGCCGGTTTTACTCATGCTTTATCACTGGCATTACCTTGCGCACTGTTTGGTTTTGCCAACGGTATCGTGATCGCAAACGCCACCGTGGGTGCGATATCAGCGGCTGGCAAAAACGCTGGTACCGGCGCCGGCGTTGTTGGCGCCTGGCAGATGGCAACCGGTGGTATCGCCGGTGCGATTATCGTCGCACTGGGTGGTGCACAGGTATTCTCCATTGCCGCCGGTGCGCTTATTCTGATGTCAGTGGTTTCTGTGTACTCAATGTCTGTTGTGTTCAGACTGAAACACCCCTGACCTCTTGCATTCCGATACCCCTGCTATCGTGCTGGCACTGCTGGCGGCCCTGTTATTTTCACTTGGCAACCAGACCTCACGCCGCGCCCTCAACTACGCCGCGCCTTCACAGGTAACGCTCTATCAAATTGGCGTTTCCGTCACCATTTACTGGATGGCCGCCCCGTTCTACATGAAAGCCGCTTACTGGCTTTCACCCGCGATAGCGTTTCTGGCAGCCGCGGGTTTAATACGCCCGCTGGTATCCGCAAACCTCGGCACTATTGGTACCAGAATTCTAGGACCGACCATCTCATCAACCATGAGCGCTTGCGGCCCGCTACTAAGCGTGACACTGGCCGTGGTATTTTTATCTGAAACTCTGCATTGGCAAACAGCCGTTGGTACCGCCGGTATCGTCACGTCGATTGTGGTGCTGTCATGGCGTGGCCGCAGTAAACCCGACTGGCCGGTCTGGGCGCTGATATTTCCCATCGGTGCCGCATTGATTCGCGCCACCTCACATGCGCTGGCCAAACTCGGCCTCGAGTATGTCCCCAGCCCGATCTTCATCGCACTGGTCGCCTATTCCGTGTCATTTCCGCTGGCCTGGCTCTACAATCGAAGCAGAGAGCGTCAGCAGCCGACAGTGCCAATCGCGCAACCGGGGCTGATCTGGATGATAGTCTCGGGGTCGCTGTACGGAATTGCCGTACTGATGCTAAACACGGCTCTGCTGTGGAGCGACCTGGTTGTCGTCAGCCCGATTGTCGCCTGCACGCCATTTTTCACCATGGTACTTGGCATTTGGGTGTTTCGGGAAACGCAGGTAGACAAGCGCGCAGTAATCGCCGTGGCGCTGGTCGTGCCGAGTGTGATCCTGATTGGACTGCGCTAGCCGTCCGATGCTAGATCGCGGCTAAATTGCCGGAAGACACTTATCCGCCCCACCTCATCGACCCATTCATCGTGCGCTTGATGTCTGACTTCTGTCTCACTTGAACTACACTTATCTGTTGTGCGAGACACAAGGCCGGTTGCAACGCCAAACGGAATCAGCTTTAACACCGGAACACCGGCTGCGGCTAACCGCACATCAGGAATACACAGCATCTGGAGCAATAACGTGCGACACATCAACTGGTATCATGCAGCATTGCCTGCCTTAGTCTGCTTTGCAGCAATCAGCGCAAATTCTGTGCGAGCACAAACCTGCATTGATGACGACGGCGATGGCTGGGGCTGGGACACGGACAACAATACCAGCTGCCAGGTAAGCTCTGGCAATGACACGCAGGGCGGCCTGAGAATAACCTGGGCGGCCAATGATGCAAGCGAAAATGTCAGCGAATATGAAGTTGCCGGCACTATAAACGACGGTCAGGAGAGTAACTACTTCCGTGGCAATGCCACTGAGTTCAGTGTGCGGCTAAGCGATATCACTGCCAACTTCAACGACACCGTATGCATCAGAATTCGCGCCTTGCGAACCACCGGCACAGGGACCCGTTATAGCGAGTGGAGCCCCCGCAGTTGCATCACCTTACCAGACGCCCCACTACAACCCCCCCGGCTGATTGAGCTGTCACTGATCGAATAACCGGCGTTTAACGCCAGCGATGAAACCCCACCGCGCGTCAGTCCGCTTAATCAACTGACGTTGATGCAGTCCCCCCGACGATCCTGTCGTGTGGCACATCAAAGAAAGCACGTCGGCACTCGGTAAGGGCGTCTCCACGAGTGACTCCGATATCGCGCAATTCGTCATCACCAAGTCTGCCCAGAGCTTCGCGTTCGCGATTAATATCGACGCAGATTTTCAAGCGATGCATGGCACCGCGCAATCGCGCCGGTAACCACCCTGTGTAGCCTGTGTGTTGACTCAGGTTCTGCAGCGCCAATTCAACCATTGTTTTTGAGGACATGACTGATGATCTCCAATCCTTCAGCAAGCTGTGACAGCGGCAATAACCCGAAGCCCAATCGAAATACTCCCGGCGAATCTCCAAACCAGTCACCCGGTGCCAGCCGTACCGAGTGTTGCTGAAGCTGCTCATGAAACTGCTGCACTGCCCGGCTATCGAACACCTCAGGGTTGAGTCGTACACAACACAACGCCCCGGCATCAGGTGGCACCCAGGCCAGTTGTTGAGGATGTCGGGCAACCCACGCGCCGACCATGTCACGGCCATCACGCAAGTGCTGCTGTCGACGACCAGCTAATGCTTCACTGGCACGCAATACGCGCAGGGCGATTGCTTCGTCCAGCCCCGAACAGCAAATCACAGTCTGGAATTTTCCGTTAATCAACTGCTGCATCAGCGCGTTGTGCCGCGTTATCGCCCACCCGACACGCAGGCCGGGAGCACCATGGCACTTAGACAGTGACGCACAGGAAATAACACGCTCGTCCAGCCCAACCAGGCTCTCCCGTTGGCAGCTGTCACTGTAGCTCGCCTGTCTATAGGTTTCGTCCAGCAGCAAAAAGGCGTCGGGACAGTACTCGTGCATAGCATTGAGAATCTCAACAATACTTTGACGGGGAACCGACACACCGGACGGGTTCTGGGGTGAGGCCAGACATACCAGCGACGTCTGTGGCGTTAAGCGCGAAAGCAGATCCTCAACATCGACTCGATAGCCACCTTCAAAGCGACACGGTAAATACTCAAGGGTGGCACGACCAAACGACAGCGCACTCTCCGTTAACGGGAACGCCGGTTGCTGCACCAGTACATGATCGGCATCACCGCAGAGTATGGCACCACAGAGGAATATCGCATGCATACCACCAACCGTAGTAATCACCTGGTCGGCCTGCACACCGTGTTGCCCCGCTATAAAAGTACGCAGCCCGGCGTCTCCGTGAGCATTGCCATACTCAAGGGACAGACCTGCAACCTCTGCATACTCATCACTGGCAAGGACATCGGACAACAGCAGATCAGGACCAACACTCTCGGCTAGATCATAGCGGACCTTATCCGTCGTCAATGTCATCATGCGATTTTTAGAAAACCGGTTAAAACTCTGTTTGCGCATAGCGGTTCCTTCGGTGAGTCATCGTCACCATTGAAGGTAGAGTCTCGCCGAAGTTGATAACAGATGCAGTTTATGCAAAATGTACCCATAACAGTTTAATTACCCAAAACTGTTATGCACAAAGTAGCAGTACAGTTTTCCACACCAGGGACGCCGCAATGGAAAAACCGGAACACACAGACCAGCAGGAATTCCGCTACGAATCCGTGGTAAAGTTTATTGACCACTTAATCGACTCAGGCGCTCTGATCGCGGGTCAGAAAGCCCCGTCACTTCGCAAGGTGAGTAAAGCGCGGGGAGTATCAATCTCAACTGCATTGCATGCCTACCGAATGCTCGAGAGCCAGGGTGTGCTGGAAGCGCAGCCACAATCGGGATTCTATGTCAGCGCCGCCACGTCGAATCAGCCGGATAAACCCTCTGCCGCTACGAAATCCACCCGCGTTCGCAAGGTTAACACCGGCGCTCAGGTAGCAAACATGTTTGAACTGGCCAGCGATACGACAATGGCGCCACTGGGCTGCGCTATACCCAGCCCGGATCTGCTGGCTACCAGCAAGCTGGATAAGTTTCTGGTACGCACCGCCAGAACCCGCGGCAAATACGCCAACACCTACGCCCCGCCACGCGGCGAAGAAGGCCTGCGCACAGCCATTGCACGACGCTCTATTAACTGGGGGCATGCAGTATCCGCAGAAGATATCCTGATTACCTGCGGGTGTACCGAAGCGCTACACCTTGCACTCAAGGCCATTACCCGCCCCGGCGACACCATCGCTGTTGAGTCGCCCAATTATTTTGGATTCCTGCCTGTGCTCCAGGCATTGCATCTGACGGTGACCGAAATCCCCACTGACTCCGTAGACGGAATTTCTATAACAGCACTGGAATCCGCACTGGAAAAAAACACCATCAAGGCGTGCCTGTTTTCCTCTGCATTCAATAATCCAATGGGATGCCTCACCAGTGAAGACAAGAAAAAACGCGTGCTTACCCTGCTGAACAGGTACCGGGTAACTCTGATCGAAGACGATGTCTACGGCGATATATTTTTCGGCCGGCAGCGTCCCCGACCCTACAGCGCTATGGAAAACGCCAAACGGGTAATTTATTGCTCATCGTTTTCAAAAACTGTTGCCCCCGGATATAGAATCGGCTGGATTGCCAGTCCCAGCTATATCGACAAGCTGACCACAGAAAAATACGCCACTACCTTATGTGGCCCGACACTGACACAGGTTGCTTTGGGAGAGTACCTGAACGCCGGCGCTTACGATAATCACCTTCGCGGCATGCGCAAATCATTTGCCGCAAACATCGCTATAATGACAAAAACAATCGCGGAGACCTTTCCGCCCGGCACGCGCGTCAGCCGCCCCGAGGGCGGGTTTGTTTTATGGGTCGAACTCCCCGACAACATCAACGCCAGAGATGTCTTTGTACTCGCTTTAAAAGACGATATCTGCTTTGCGCCGGGCGATCTATTCACCACCAGTGACAACTACCGCAGCTGCCTGCGAATCAGTTGCGGCTACCCCTGGAGTACAAGCATTGAGCGGGCAGTATGGAAACTGGCCGAGTTGGTCTGCGGATTAACCCGCTAGCATCACGGCCAGTTAACAGATACAAAACGTCAGAAGGATGATAGATGGCTTTTTACCTGCCACTACAGCGGCCAGCCCTATAATTTAATCGGCAATGCCAGTCAGCGCTTGCGTGTGTGCCGAAACAGGTACTGCAGAACACACTGTAAATGATTTCCGCGTATAATTGCCGGCAACAACTACGCGTGGCATTGCTCAGCATATCTGCTCAGTGTCGGCACAGAATAGTGACTCAACAGGGTGAGACCAATGGCTGGAAACAGATGGGATAGCAGAGGCGGTGACGACGGTGGCATCAAAACCGACAAGGATCTAGGCGAAGACTTCAAAAAAGCCTCCGAACCCGAGCAAGAACCACAGCCCGCCACACCTGACAAGGACGGCACCGACGAATCAAAAGACGGCACAGATCAGCCGGCAAAAGAAAACAATCCCCCCGGCCCTGCCCCGGCCTGGGATCGACAGGAACAAAAAAGAAATCCGGCACCCGGCCCGCAACCGAAGAAAAGCGGACCCGGCATGGGGTAAAAACCTGTGTGCATCAGTACAGGCCAGCCTCTGGCGAGCGCCGCTATTCAGATGCCTGCTTCGGCTAAAGCCTCAACAGGACGTGCTCACCACCGTGCCTCATAGATCGGTCTATCACTGAGTATCGTGCCGCACTACCCGCTGAAGCCTTGCCTTGAAAAAAGAGCTAATCAATCAAACCGGCCAGTGCTCATTTTTTTGATCGCTGACCACCCAGTAGACCAGACCGGCGGCCATTGCTGCCGCAACCAGTCCGTGTTGCAGCTCTGCCGACACCACCGTTAACAGGAAGCCTGTGACTAATGGCCCGGCAGATGCACCGATGTCCCGCCAGCTTTGCATACGAGCGAGTGCACCGAGCGTATCCTGGTCGCCATCGATTGTTTGAGCAATAACAGCAGGCCCGAGTGATGCCAATGCACCACGAAAAAGCAGCATGACAAGCGCGCCTGTCACCGTCAGGCCGGCAGCCACAAAAACAAACCCCAGCATAGTCAGTGCTGCCGCCACGACAAACACTCTTCGAGCGCCGACCTTATCTGCCAGCCAGCCAAATATCGGGGCGGCAATGGCCTCAGCAAAGTGTCGCATAGCTAACAAAGCGCCGCCGCCTAACACGGCCTCGGACAATGAGGCATCGCGGGCAAAGATCAAGGTAATAGAAAGCGCAAACACGCCGTCTACGCCATAGCCCTGCAAAAAATACAACACATCGAGCGGTGATGGACGGCCCAGTATCACGGGCTTTCTATCCCTGACTTTGGGTTTTACGCTTTCAGGTAAGGCCCAAAGCGCAACCGGCACTGCCAGCAGTGTCGGGACGGCAAGGATTAAGAACACGGTGTTCGGTCCGACCTTTCCCACCAGCCATGCCCCAAACAGCAAAGCGAGAATCGGCCCGACACGTTGTATCGACTGTCCGATACCCACCCGCATCCCGGCACTGTCACGGGATTCAATAGCGTAAGACAGCGTCGCTAGTACCAGTGTTGCATAAGTCAGACCCCACAATACCCTTGCAAATAATAACGCGCCGGGTCCGTGGCCGATGCCATAAATAGCGGTTGAAAGCGTTGCAGTAACTGCAGCGGCAATACACATTTTTCGTATGCCGACCGCGTTTGTCAGCTGCGCAATTGCTCCGTAGGCGAAAACCCGCACTATCCGGTTGGCCGATAGCATTACCCCGACCCAGCCAAGCGTTAGGCCGAATTGCTCGGCATACGCCGGCAGCACAGCATAGAGCAATGCATCGCCCAATAGCGCCAGAGACATTATCGATGAAGAAGCGATGATGGCACGCCAGCCGGTATTAGTCTCTGTAGTCACAATAAAATGGAGGGTCCGTCGCTAGTCTGCCGTGTAAATTCAACAATTAATTGCCTGTTCCCGACTGCTTCAAAACAGCCCGATTATTTAATTGTGACACCGTCTGTCTGAACAAGTACAAGTTTCTAACAGAAAACCAGGTGGGTGTTTTTGAAATGCGTGCAGGCTCTGTCCCGATAGATCAAGCGCAGCCGGTGACTCTTTCTGCCGAACACCGCAAGCCGTAGAGGCCTTAATCGACGAACCAGTCGTGTGCCTGATCCTGCAGAGCAGCAAAGTCACATCCATTGGTAATCAACACGTAGACTTACAACCCGATGATACGCTACTTGCCAGTAACGACCTGCCGGTTGTGTCCCGCATCACCAAAGCCAGCAACGCAGAACCCAATACGACCGTTATCCTGTCTCTGTATATGGGGATGGTTCAGAGCTTCAATAATCAGATTGCCGATAGCCCTACCAGCCGCATTGCCAGGGCAATTCATACATTGCGCAGCGAGTTCCGATCACCGCTCAGCGTCTCAAACTTCGCCAATACAGCAGGGTTGAGCGCCTCATCCTTTCACAAGCATTTCAAGTCGGTTACCGGCACAACACCGCTGCAGTATCAAAAAGAACTACACCTGATTGAGGCGCGGGCGTCACTGCTTGAAAGGCGGCAATTCGTTTCCGAAACCGCATACGCCGCGGGCTACGAAAGCCCGACGCATTTCAGCCGCAACGACAGCAGGAAGCCCGGAGTACCACCCAGTCAGGATGGCAACAACATAAATACCTTGCCTGCAAACACGTTGCTTTGATCCGGCCTGCAGCCCGCCCTCTCGTGTTGTCAGCCTGACGCGGTGCAATACCGACGACCCACCTAACAAACGTTGAACCGCAATAATGCGCAAAGCGCCGCTGGCGATCTTTACGGTCAATAGGTTATTTGCAGAATTCTATGTTCACTGACAAAACCGGCTTTCTCCAGGGCCCGCCGTGAAGCAACATTGCTTGGACCGCAACCACAGATAGGGGTCATGTTCTGCTTTAGAAAATAGTGCTTCAGAAAAGATACCAGATGTGTGCCGTAGCCTTTTCGACGATGATTAGTTGCCACTAACATTCCGATATCAACATCGTCGCGGTTTTCGATGACTCTCTCGCCAATACCGCAACCTGCGATCATCCCGTTTGACTCAAGTATGAATAGCCCGCCGGAGGCTGCATAAGACTCAATCTCAGCTTCCGACTCGAAGAAATCATCGTTGATGCTAAAGACATCCGCAGCATCGCCTATCTGCCCGGGCCGGATGATAACGTCCTCTCTGTTTGGGTGAGAATCATTTAAAATACGGCGGAACAGCAAACCACCCGGTTTTACGTTTGCCGGTTTTGACAATGCGGCGTGGAGCAATTGAGCATCGTATGACTTACACAAAACACCGACTGCCTCACTAGTAAGCATGGCCGTGTTAAACAACTCTGACAGGCGGTGACTATGGTCCGGCAAAACAAACAGTTCAACCAGCCTGTTACCAGACTGAACTACATAGCCGGCATCTTCAAATTGCCACGTTTTTCCTTTTGAGACCAGTAATTCAAGATAGTGCTCCTGCGGCTCCGGCAGGCTATTTAAGTATTTTTCCCGCAGGCTTTGTGGGGGCTCACGGACTTCTGTTAGCTTTATCATGGGTGTTATTTTACAGTCAGGTAGTCTTGCTTTCTACCGTAGCCCGGGCAGCTGACTCTCACTGTTGGATCCAATCCTTGCTTTCCACAACCTGAGATCACTGGTATTCAGGGACGGCAGATTCCGTCTGTTAGAATTTTCGTGCCGGCCCTTTGTCTTTTGTCGTCTTACCTTCTTCTGCACGCAACTTCCTGTCCCAGGCACCGGGCTTTTTCTCAGATTTATCGGTATCGACTTTAGTCGCTGTGGTTTTGCCTTGCTCAACACCCAGGCGTTTATCGCGGTGTTCATGACCTGTTTGAATTTCACGACAGATACCCTCCAACGCTTCGTTCTGCTTGTCGGGATCATCGCCGGCGGCTTCCAGTCGATGGCTCATCTCCGCGCGTGATACGCCATTGATCTCGGTGACCTTCGAGTTGTTGATCAGTGACGGTAGCTCCTGTCTATAGAAGGTTTTCTGCGGATCTATCGTGCGATTTTTGCAGAACACCTCAACCTTGCCATCGGCTTGCTCAGCATAGGTCCGCGAGGTTTTATCCCACACAGCACGGGCGGCACTGTGATTGTCCCGACCACCATGTTGCTGGTTCCAGGTGAGTGTCTTGGGATCAGAATTATCCCAAAGCTTATCCGCTTCCAGTTTAGCGCCATAAGCGGTCGCAAACTGACCGACCTGCTCCCCCTTTTCACAGTACTTATCTTCTTTTATTCCCTCGAGTGTCAGCGCGTTGGTCGACCGTGCGTGATCAAGTGCAGCGCGGTAATCGTTGTTGGTGTAAAAAACCGCTTTGTCAGTTGGCGCGGTTAATTGATCGCGGCTGCGCTCAATTTCGGCGTAGTACTCTTCAACAGTCGAGTACCGGGGACCATTCATGTGCGCTCTACTGTCACAAAGTCGTGGTTGGCGGCAAGAGCACTGACGACCACCGTGGAAATCAGTTCTTTCTCGGGTTCGGTCACCATCTGACCGGCAGCGGGGCCCGCAGTCCAGACAGAGACATCCCACAGATAAATAAACCAACCGATTCCACCCTCATCGGTGCTGGCAGATTCAACCGGGATTTCCAGAAGCGAACCCCCTACCGTTAAGTCGGCACTTGAACTCGACCGGATCGCCAGAGAGACTCCAGCACCATTGGTGTATTGCTCTTCTGTATTAAAAGCAAATTCCGCACTGTTACTCAACAGTACCAGTCGCTCCGCTTCGGTATCCCCCATATCAGCTCGCCTCCCGGTAAGCGCACGCTATGCCCAATGCAGACCGTAGTAGCCCGGCTGGATTCATTTGATTAGCTCCTGTTAAGCCGTCAGACAATCTAGAACTTCACTACAGATTTTGGCTTGACCGTATCTGCCGCCTGGTCGCTAACCTCTGTCGTCACCACCGAGGCATCGGCAAATGCCTGCTGATAGGCCTGGATATCAAACATCCCAACAAATACCTCCGGATCGCTTTTGTCATCGTGATAGGCCTCGAGGTAGAAGTCACACACATCGGGTCCGGGCTGCGCGTAATTTCGCAGCGACGGCCAACGCAGATAAATTCCCTGACCGCGACTACGAGTCAGTACCGTTCGCAACTCAACCGAAGCACCGCTGGCGTCCTCGACACGCTGTGGCATACTGCCTGCTGCCCAGTTCATACTGCAGGCCCCCCCGGTGCCACTGATCCCTGCGCGACGTGCTGCTGCATTCTCGTCTCCGGTGTCTTCCGGCCAGTCATCAACATACTTACCCCAAACCAGCTTCAAGTGCCGGTCGGCCTCGACAATCTGCTCTTTTCCATACTTGGAACGCAGCATCTGCAGTGCGGTCTCTCGATCAAAGTCGATACCCGGCAATCGCAATCCCCTGATAACACCAAGAACATTCGCGGTTTCGACATCCCCTTCATAAAACACGGCGATATATTCATTGCCCGTTTCGTTGACCCACAGATCGGCATTCTCAAACTGCTTGGGGTTGGTGGTAAAACCACGACGAATCGCGTAGCGGGATGAGGTTTCAAAATGCGCTTCGATCGCCTCAACCGCACTCGCCAGCGGCACACCCAGCTTGATCTCGACGATATCCGCTGTTTGAATCCGCTGATCTTTTTGCTCAGGCGCTTTTGGCGCCTTGGGAGCTATATCTGCAGCACTGAGAGAATGCAGTATTTGCCCGCCATCGGTGTAGGAGTCACTCACAGTCATGTGCTGGAATTCGAGTGAAACAACAACACGCGGTATACCACCACCGTTGTCGGCAAACGCGACGGAAGTGACGCTGGCATCGACGACAGCCATTTTCGCGGAGTTGTCTCGAAAATGCGCTAGCGCGTTTAGCTCAACGGTCACTGCAGGTGGGTTAGCCAGAGCCGGCAATGATCGTGCGGCATTCTTGCTCAGAGCGTGACACGACGCAGATGCCAGTGTCTTATAGCCGGCCCTGGCTTGCGGCTCAACCGTGAACCGGCCCGTTTTAGTTTGCATCAGATTATTGCGCACCGAGCTTACTTTTGACTGATCGGGGCTTTTATCGAAAGTCTCAACACCGCCACCTCCGGACAGGGAAACTTCACTACTGGCGACATTACATAACCCGGCCAACGGGCCTGCAGGGCTGGTCCCAACGACACCTGATCCGTGGTAACCCATCCGACGGCCCAGGTTCAAACGCAGGGCAACGTTCTGGTACTGCGGGATTTTCAGACCTTTTACCCAGGATATAAATCCAGGTCGCAGTACTTGGGTCGTACTTCGATCAGGGAACGGTGCGCCTTCATCAAAAAACGTAACCCCCAGTGTGGTCGCTACACCGTTATCGTACGCCCACCGATTGCGCATCAACCAATCCCATGACTCATCACTTAGAGACCCGGCTGACTGCGCCGCCAGCAACAGCAGGAGGTCTTGATCCAGTACCGGCTTTTCCGACAAAGTGATCTCATTCTGCACCGGCTTTGCAGTTTTAACAGGACTGACATCCTCCATCGCTATGTGGCCAAGCAACTGCCACTGTTGTCTGGTGGAGCGCTCTTCCCGGCGCAACACAAAAATTTCTTTGATCTGGTGGGTTACCGTCAACTGGCCATAACTGTTGCTGCGGCCCAGATCTGTGATCGCGCCCAGTGGTACCACACGGGCACGGATCTCAAGGGACCGCCTGGAATTGGCTGGAAAGCCCCGGACAATCTGCTCGGCCCTGGCTCTATCGACTTCAAGCGGCGGCACAGCGCCAAGCGCCTGATTGACTATTCTTCCACGAAAGTTATGACCATCTGACGGGGAATAACGCTGCTCTTCAGAAAAGGTAACATTTAATACCTTAAAGGATCCGTTATTGAGATCGTATTCCCCCAGCTCAAGATGTCCCGCCAGCCATAGTGGTTGACCGGTATCCACCATACGCGACTCCACATAGGCCACGGCCTCTTGTAATTTTTCGTCCCGGTTAAACTCATTAGCATCACTAACAATTGACGAGGATCGGATGTATTTATCCTTAAACTGTGCTGTTTCTCCAAATGCCATTGCACTGCCGATTATCCGCATTGAACTTGCCAGCGGTACGTTAAACGCGGCCATCACTTCACTGAACCGTTCCTGCTTTGGATGCACCGCTGGAAACTCGTAAACAATCTGGTTTTTAGCGGAAATTAAAACTTCCCTGGTAACATCGAGCTCTACACGCACATCAAATTGACCGGCAGAGCGGTAACCCCGCGATTGCTCAAACCGCACAGAGACATCGCTTATATTACCGAACCGGGCATGCACTGCCGAAGCCGATTGACCGGATCGGGTACCAAACAACTGCTCACGTAACTGCAATGCCGGCTCACCGGAGATTGAAACCGATTCAGGCAACCAACGGTCACCGAGATAGGCCGTTCCCTGAAAACTGCCACCAGTGGCGATAAACTTATGCACGCCCGTGTAAGCTGTATCCCGTGGTGATAGCGGAAATAGATTCGACTCCGGCTGATAACTACCGACATCAGTCCGGTGCGAAACCAGCAACGGCAGATCAATGGGCAAGGCACGACTGATCAACACCTCACGATACCTGTCCTTTATAGCCTCGTGCACCCGCGACTGAGCAACGCTATCGAGTTGGTCAAATCGAGTATTACTGCCACCAAACACGTCTATTTTTTCATCCCGTGTCAGCATCTGCTGCGCAAGCACAAACGCCTGTGGCCATTTATCAATCAGTTCAGGCTGCTTGCCAAGCGCAAGCGCTGCCATGAAGCTACTGTTCTTTCCCTGAGAGGGGTCAAGATGCCCCTCGACAATTGCCATACCATACCGAGCCGCAATTGCCTTGACGCTGGATTCGGTTTTCGCCAGCTGGTTTTTCGTCTCTATTTTCCAGCGATACAATTCTTCCCCATCGCCGATAACTTCCCCCCGCGGCCCGGCTATATTGGCCGTAAGTGTCGCAAGCGGGCCTGTTAATTCCCCGGTAATAGAATATCCCGCATCATTATCAGACGGTCGCAACTTGATACCCTCTACCTGCAGTCCGGCAACCAGAGTCAAATTCAACCGGCTGGATTTCGCCATGCGGGTACCTTCAAGGTCTATCGCCTGCTCCAGGGACATCGGCACACCCAGATACTTCTCGCCATACTGGCTTGTATCGGTGTTGATGTAAGGCGCCTGCGACAAACCACTGATAACCAGACTAAGCCTCGGCAGATGCGGCAACCTTATTACCTCATTTCCCCGACCTGCGCCTACCGCAAACAGTCCGCTTGTAGTGTTGTACTGCCCTTTTTGCATAACCGCCGGCTTGTAGACGAGCAGGTTTTTTACCTCTGGTACAGGTCGCTGCCTGATCTCAACAGCAAACTCATTCAAGGCTTCTTCTAACAGATACTGCGATGTGACCGTTCGGCCTTCATAGTCAAACCAACTCTTCAGGGTTTCTCTGTTGTCGATTAATTCAGGGTGCTTTGAAAGCACCAGCAATGCAATGGCATTCCAGGCGCGTACGTTTTCCTCACGGTTCTTTCCAATCACATAGGCGTTCTCTGAATCAAATCTGTTTTCAACAACGGCCGCCGATGCCAGTTGCCCGGAGTTTTGACCCGCTGCACTGAGGATGCCGGTATCGGACACGTTAGAATAGGACGTACCCTGCTGCCCTATGCCTGCCTGACCGTTGCCCACCTGTCCGGTGCTGGTCTCGCCGTAGAGAATCTTGCGGATCGATTTAAAACCGTTTCTGTCCATGCCCTGAGAGGGAGGCAGGTTATTTTCACTCAGGAAACGCGCGACCGCGTTTTTGGTGCGTTTTCCCGGCAGACCATCAGGGCGCCCTGCGTTATAGCCCAGATCGTTTAACATCTGCTGGTACTGCTTCCATTCGGCCTTCGATAATGTGGGGGCTTCTATACGCGGCCCGCGACCCGATGTGATCTCCTGAAACAGCGCGTAATTAATAGCGCCGTCTGCGTTCGCGCCACTGCTGCGCTGATACAGTTTTATCGCATCCCGGGTCCGCTTACCCATTCTGCCGTCCGGGCGACCCGTGTCATAGCCCAGTTCGTTAAGCCTGGACTGCAACAGCCTGACCTCTGCAGGAGTCGGCGCGTAGGCATCGTAATACTGCACAGAATCTGCAAGCGTATCGGTTTCACGAACAACCTCCCGGGTAATCACCACCGTCTCTTTAACATCTTTGACGGAGTCCAGCACCTCAGAGGTCTTTTCCTTCAGTTTGTCAAAAAAACCCGCCTGTGTGGTCGGGACCACTACAACAGTCAGAATTATAATCAGGAAGCGAGACAAGTAACTCATTGCATACCCTTTATTTATGATGAATTTCAATATTTAATCTATAACGTTTTACTTACACAACGACTTACGACAGCACAGAATCAGTAAAGATCAACCACACAATGCCGGCACATGCCGTTGTGCGGCGGCCCAACTGTGCAGATGCTCTAGGGAGGCGGAATCATCCATGAAAATACCACCTTCAGTGTATCTTCAACCGTGACCGCGAATTCGCGCAGGTACATCCATGCAACTACCAGCGCGACAATAATCACTATATATCGAAACATAGGAAGACCTAGTTAATTGGATGAACTTTCCATTTCATTCGGCGCGTCTCTACCGTGGGCCGTGCTGCCAGATGTGCGATAGATTCTGCAAACAGGCTTTTCTCTTCGAGTGACGGCACACCCAGTTTTGGGAATTCATCTTTTTTGATAATCGCCGAGTACTGCGCGGACCCGGACACAGAACCCGCCCCCTGCGTACCCTTGGCACCACCGGAGATACTCACCGACGATGACGACAGCGTTTCGATGTGCTCACCGAACAGTTCGGACGCATACTCATTGGTTTCTTTATCGGTATTACGCAGGAACAATTTTACCGCACAGTTACCCAGCATATTTAACACAGGCTCTTTGCGATCAGTCTGTTTGAACAGTGCATTGAGATTCTGAAATGCAACGACATTGGCATGGTTCGATTGCCGGGTTCGCTCAAACGCATCAGCATCACCGCGTCCCTGCCCCACAGTAAAAAACGATTGAAACTCATCACACAGAAAAAAGCTCGGCCGTTCTTTGTTGGGACGCTTCAGCACTTCACGATAAAATTCAAGTTTGACAAACGTACTGACCACCCTGGCCATCGTTTCCTTGTCTGCGATAGGCATATACACATACAGTATCTTGCCTTCTTCAATCATCTTCGAGACAGTGGTGGTAGATGAACCGGCAAACAAGGTATCGTAAGGCTGGGTCAAAAAACTGCCCAGCATGTTCGATACAAATGATCGCACCGTGCCTTTGGTGTCGTCCGGCATCGGTTTCCAGACGTCGAAAAAATAATCAAACGTGCGTTGAATATTAACGTCGGAGTCGAAAGCATCGTCTTCTACCATCCGCCCCCAATCATCAAGCTTTGTGTCGCTCATCGCCGCCTCATAAATTTCTGTCAGCGATGGCGGTTGACCGGGTCTGGCATATCGAATCAACGAGATCAGATTCTGCACCAGGCGTTTGGAGCTATCGATCCAGAAAGTGTCGTCACCACCGGCTGGACTTAAAATCTCCATAACGGCACCGAAACGACTGGCAATCTCAAGCGCATCATCATCACTGTCAAGTGGATTCCAGCGCATCGACTCATCAAGCTTGTAGGGATCTATAATCAGCAGATCACCGCTTCTGCCATGCTGTCGACAGAGCGTGGTAATTTTATCGCGAAAATCCCCTTTGGGGTCAAGGATCAGACCTGACGCAGGCAGATTTGCAGCCGACGAAGAACCCAGCAATCCATCGAGCAAGGCATTCAGTACGCACACCGTCTTACCGGTACCGGACTGGCCGAATATAGCGGCATTTTTATAAAAATCCCCCCAATGCCACTCATAGCCTGCGGCGTTGAACTTCAGCGGACCGGACACAGATACCGCAGGGCCGGATTCTATTTTTCGCTCCTCGACCTCTGTTTGCGACGTGCGCTCACGCGCTCCGGAGATATGTACTTCTTCTTCAAACTGACGCTTGAGCGCAAAAGCCTCACGCAAATGATGGGACGCCACAACGGCGGCAACCGGTACCGCTATCACACCCAGAAAGCCAAGCTTAAAAAACCAATCCTTAAACGGCAGCAGCATATTAAAAAAATCCCACTGAGCCAGAACTCCCAGCCCGATTGCGGCGACCGCAGCGGTGGCAATAGATGCCAGCAGGCCAAAATAGCGGGTCTGGCGAATAAGGTATCTTTCTATATTGTGTTGCACGGCTGGGCCGGCTTCCGCGTAGCGCCAGCGGTAAAGTGCGGTTTGATACTTTTTATAGGGTTCTGTAAAGCTCCAGAAAACCGATGCCAGACACCCGAAAAACACCACCACCAGGCACATTCTAAGGAACACATCCCCGGCAAACAAAGGCGCGCTGAAATGAACAACTGCACATACCGCCATTGACCCCCACAACGTTGAGTAAAACTCAATGCGTGCCTGTGACACATCACTTGAAGTCACCTGATGCGCCATCGCTACTGAGTGTCCTCTGTCATTTCGATAATCAACCCGCTCAACGTCTCTATGGCCTCGTCAATTGCCTGCTGTTGATACTGGCGACCTCGACCAACGCCGTCTGCGATCTGAATCGGCAGCGCCTCTCCGGCCAGCGTCCATTGCCCGGACAGCGTCATGCTGATATCGGCGGTGGTTACTTTCACGCCGGCGATTTTGGCTCTCTTGACATTAAGCTCCCCGACGGACATCTCAAATGCCACGGCCGATTCTTCTTCGGCACTGACAATATGGTAGCCCTCTGATCGTAAACTATCGCGCAGCGCCTCGACAGCCATAGCGCTCACCGGTGTTGCAGAATCTGCGCTGATATATAGCGGGACAGACCGGGTCAGCGCGCGTTTGCGTGTCGCCAGTACCACCTCTTTTGCCACTGACAGTTCTTTATAATCACCGACCGCCTGATCGTCCATTCGAGCTTGATCAAACGTTGTAATCGCGTCAAAAGCCTCGATCACCAGACTCCCCTGAGTAGCCGGCCCGGTGGTGCGAACCGTCGCTGCCACCGTATTCACGGTGGCGAGCCGCTGATCACTCTGCTCCAGAACAGCTGTCGCTTTACTGGCCGCATCGAGCCCGCTTTGCTGTTCGATGGTGGGCTCGGCAATGCCGCCATAGCGCAAAACCACTTCTCTAAGGTTGCGCAGGTTGTCGAACTGTGCCGGGGTAGCTGTTGCGTGATCGAAGGTCTTCACCACACTGAGTAAGTCGTCCATGGCAAAACTGGATGCCTCGGCCTTGGCTGACGATATTGCTTCACGTTGCGCGACTGACGCGCGTGAATCATCAAACGGGGTCAACGCACTAACCCCGGCAATTAATGCGTCCCGTGCGTTGTCCGCGCCCGAATGCAACAGACTCAACGCCGAACTGACATCACTCAAACGTGAATCACTTTCCTGCAAGGTGACAGATGCCTTTTGCGCTTGTGCAAGCATGTCTTTGCCGGTGGTGTCCAGCCGGGTTATATCGATAGGTTGCAGTGAATTGGCAGAGGCCAGACTTTGCAATTGTGCAATACCGGGATTGGCTTTGTATGCGCTGAAGGCTGCCTGTAGAGCAGCGACCCGCGCGTCACTGGCATTGATGGTCGCGATGGCGTTATCACCGGAACTTAAATCAGCCGATATTTCAGACCATCGGTCACGGCTTTCATCAAACGGCATCATCGATTTCCTGGCTTGCGCCAGACCGTCTACCTGTGGTGCTGACGCATCGGCAGACACAGCAGCCACGGCGTCCAGCAACCGCGTAAAGCGGTTTTCAGAGGCTTGGTAGTCCTGCGAACATTGCTGCGCCTGCACCAGTTTTTTTTCACCATCGGCAAAACAGGCGGCAAACGCATAGTCCTGTGCCTGCAGGATCTGTGTTGCATCCTGCATACGGCTGCATTTTTCACCGAGCCTCGGCTCTCTGGCAGCAGCATCGACACGAGTTATAAATTGTCTGAAGCGCGACTGCGTATCAACCGACATGCCAGTGGTGGCCGGACCACCGACAGCACTGACATTAGCGGGTGCCTGGTTGCCACTGTTTACCACCAATGCAGGCTGCAGTGAATTGCCGGATGCACTGCAATACGCCGGCAGATTAGACCCGGCACTGGCCGGCGGCGTTTGCTGCGGTGCTTTAGCCGAGACAGCATTGCCTGAATTATTCGGCGGCGAGCCCGGCGGCGCTGATCCCCTGCCGGACAGCATTACCATTACCGTGACAACCACCGCCCCGATACTGGCAATTCGAAATGGCGAGGAGCGCCGCCACAGATCAACCGCTGACTGTGATAGTGCCATCTGCGTGCCTAGTGGGATTCTGCGTAATAGATGATATCTTCGTCAGTGATGCACATCAGGTCAGCATCAGTGATCGTCGATAGGTCTTCGGTGTCGTCAAGGTGGTCAGCCAGGCGCTCAGCCTGAATCGGTTGCAGCGCCTCAAAAAACTGCCGTACCTCACGGGCATTACCAAAATTCTCGCCCGCTGAGCGCGCCATGTCATCGATCACTTTTCGCGCTTCGTGACTGGCATCGTCGGTCAGGTTAAAACCGTTTTTTTCCACCAGGCTTTCAAAGATCCGGAATAACTCTTCCCCGTTATAGGACGGGAATTCCACAGTCCGGGATATTCTTGATTCAAGCCCGGGGTTGGCCGAGACAAAGCGGCGCATTTCGGTGGTGTAGCCGGCAAAAATGACCACCAGTTTTTCACGGTGATCCTCCATCAGCTTGAGCAGTGTATCGATCGCCTCCTGTCCGTAGGGATCGGTATTACCGGTGGCACCGCCACCACCGGCCAGAGTATAGGCTTCGTCGATAAACAGCACTCCGTCCAGTGCGTCTTTTACTTTATCCTGCACAATACGCGCGGTATCACCCAGGTGTGTACCCACCAATTGACTGCGATCTACTTCGATCAGTTTATCTTTGCGCAGCAGTTTTAACTCGTAGAGTAATTGCCCGATGTAACGGGCCACGGTTGTTTTACCTGTACCCGGCGGCCCGGTAAACACCATGTGGAACGTCAGGTTCGCCACCGGTAGATCGCGTTCTTTTTTAAGTGACACCACCCGTGCAAAATCAACAATGCGAAAGATTTCGTCTTTGACGGGTTCGAGCCCGATCAATGCATCAATCTCTTTTAAGATAGGCTCAAGACCGTCGCCACGCTTTGGCCCGCTAGAGCGCTTTGCACGACGTCTGCTTCTGAATCCTTCTTCCATCGGGCCTACTCCAGTTCTTCGTCGACTATAGTGACGATTTGTCGTTTAATAATTCGCTGTTGCAGCGCGGCGTCTGCAGGGTCGTACTCCTGCTGGGCCGTTTCCATCAGCGTTTCGGCCGTGCGCCGGCAGGCCTCTGCGTTGTCGAATGACTCACCGGCACGGTCGGATTGTTCCAGCATTAAGCGTTTAACAGAGCTGGCGGTTGCTTTATCTTCGAGGGACCATCCGGCGGTGCTCAGATGACTCTGCAGAACCTCCAGCAAATTGCCTTCGTCGAGACCTGTAAACTCAACGCTGCGACGAGTAAGCTTGCCCAGCCAGCGACTGTGGTCTTCGTGCTTAGCGAATTTCGCGGCTGCTTCGGCGCTCATGGTCGCTATGATGACTATTTTTCTCTCGTGCTGGCGGGCGACATCAAGTATCGCCAGACCAAGATCCACCCCGGGTGCTTGCGTGCCACCGTAGGGATCGTCCTGCAACAGCCAGTCAGCATCGTCTAGTAATAGTGTGCCACCGACCGCCTCCTGAGCCTTTTTTGTACCAAGGTCCGTGGCACCGGAATACTGTCCACTGCGCAGATCACTGTTTCTGAGGGTAATTATTTTGGCCGTTTGCAAGGCCTTGCAGCCAGCCAGCATCTGCGCCGTTGCACGGGCTGCCGTCGTTTTACCGACACCACGCGGACCGGAAAACACCGCAAACACCGCGGGTGCCTGAGTGGCAAATGGGTTGTCCGGATTAGCCTGTGCCACCTGAATAAAACGCTCATGGATTTCCGCTTCAACGTCGGTGAACCCGGTCATTGTGCGCAATACACTACTGGCATTTTCATAGAGTGTGGCTCTATCTTCGTCACTGAGTTCACCACGCGGGCCAGCCGATTCATTCGCGGCAGCATCAGCGCCGGCGATCGCCGCCCGCCGGGTCATAAACCCGAGAAACCCGGATATCACCGGCACACCGGCCAACGGGTTCAACCAGCCAAACTCGTACATCAGCGTGGTGATGACGACCACCCAGAGCAAAATCATCAACGGCAGCAGTATTGAACCCGATAGGGATCCGAACGCTTTATAGGCGATCACCACCACTAGAAAAATAGCGACCATGCGCAGTGGCAGGGGTATGGCAGATAGAAACTTCATGGGTAAACCAGCCCTCTTTTCATCAATAGGCGGGCGTTACAGGTAAGTTCAACGTGTCACCCGGTTGCATTGTCGGCCAGGCAATCTGCGTGGCACCTGACTCCAGTGCCACGGTTATTCCGCCACCGCCGTCCTTCACGCCAGTGACCATCACCGAACCATCAACCGGGTAAGGGATAGCCAGCGTGGTCTTAGCATTCAACGCGACAACATCGACCGGGATAGAAGAAGAACTTTCAAAACGCAGAATGTCGCCATCCTCTGCGTGGGTATCCCACACCGACAACCACGCCAGTTGCAGTCGTCCTTCATTCACTTTCTGGACAATTTCGGTACGCTGCTCATCAGTGACACTATCCGGCAAACTGGCAACCGCCGCGTCTATCTCATCACTTGTTACCAGCTGCAGCGGCATACCAGCCCCTGCCGCCAACTGCTGGTAGCTATTCTGGCGCGATTGTGTCTCCTGATCAGAGATCTGGTCTCCGCCGCCTCCCATGCTGAAAAACGCTCCGAGCCCGATAGCCACCGCCAACCCCAGCGCGATAAGTGCCCTGGTGCCACCGGACTTAGCTGCAGGTTGCCCTGCCGCCAGTCCCTGAACACCGCTACCACCGGGTGGCTGATCACGCTGTCCGCCGGCCGGATGGTTATCAGCGCTTTGTCCCGATGACTGCCCGGTTGTTGAATTGTGCGGCGACGATCCGGATTGTTGTCTGGACGGTTTTTGACGCTCTCGCAAATTACGCTCTGTCACGCTTTAACTCCATTCACGGTCTAGATACATCACTCGTGGTCATTCGGTGTCTGTTATTTTTCAAAGCCCTATTATGGTAACGCAGCTTGAGTGACTATGTGCACGCAATTTATCGTTAAACGACGACTATTACACCTAACATTAATTCAATTCTGCACGACAACTAACACCTGACACCAGCCCTTCCCCCCCAGGGGGAATATCACTTATTTGTTTTACTACCTGTTCACAAAAGCGGCACTAGAACCGCTACTGTGGATCTGAAATAATCGATTCCCGCCAAACCACTGTGCGGCTTTATCGCGTATGATCACCTCATCCGGCAACGGTCGCAAAACGACCTTACGGCAATGGCTTTATAAATATACGTTCAACGACACTGTGTACCACCACCCAACTAAAGGGAAGTAACTATATGCCGCAGCAAAAACTTTTCGCCTTACTCCCCCTGTTACTCTTTGCGCTGTCGCCACCGATTGCCGCACAACTTCAGACAAACAGCGGTGGCAGCCAGGGCTCCAGCGGCTCTAGCGGCATTCAGAATCAATCCGAAAATACCGTCGATACTTTCCTCGACGTACAGGTTCAGGTGACGCGCCTGATTCGCATGCCATCACAGGATGGTGTGATCAGAGTAATCCTCAAAATAGTCGAGGGCGATACCGCAGGCCGACGGGTAGCACTGATCAAGCCGCAGCCCACATTGCTCGACGATGTCGGCAATGTATACGGTTTGGTTGATTCAACCGGTGTCCGTGAGTGCTCCAGAAAAAAAGGTCTGTGGGAGTACGGCACAAAGTACTGTATGGGGTATGCACCCGATGCACCGGTTAAAATGACGCCCACCCAACCCATTGTCGCGGTGCTGACATTCGCACCGTCAGAAACCGGTTACTCAGCTGAGTTGGCCTCGTATGCAAAGAATGCAACCCTGCAGGCGCGCTTCGGTCTGTTCTCGGACGACAATAAAACCCAGAACTTTGCCGACGTCATCATCAACGGCATCGAAATTCCGGACGCAGGCTCATGATGACTAAACTCACTTCTGTTTTTTTGTTGCTGACCATCGCTCTGGCCGGGTCAGCAGTCAAAGCGGCTGAAAGCGTCGATCAGGCCGTCACTCAGATCGCAGAGCAATTTGTCGCCGCCCGGGCAAACGCCGAAAACCCGGTACGACTCGCCGTGACACCGTTTGTGCAGTCCGGTCGAAACACCCAGTTTTCAGATCTGCTGCTGATAGCACTGACCGGTAAAATGGTGCAACAAGGCGCTGGCAAATTTCAGGTCATTGAAAAAGCACAATTCGAACGTGCCCTGCGCGAGATAACCGTCAGCGAGGGCATTGATATATTCGACCCCGACACCGCTCAGAAACTCGGGAAGTTCCTCAGCGTTGAAACCCTCATTGTTGGTGAGATCACGCCACTCACGGATAGCGTAAGAGTTGATGCACGCCTGGTGATGGTAGAAACCATCGAACTGCTAGAGCAGGCCAGCGTCTGGATTCCCCTGACTCCCACTGTGCGCAGACAACTTGATGCCGTCACCAGACGACAGACAGTCAGCCTGGGAGACGATGGTCCCGACTTGCGCAACGGCATCTGGACCGGTACCGGACAATGCGGAGACCTGTCGTTCGGGTTGGCGCTGTCACTTTTGGTTAACGACGACGATACCCTGATCGCAATGCAGAGCTACTACCCAACGGGTGCGGGCGATGTAAAACTGGAACCCGGCGTGTTCACCATGGAAGGTACCATTGATCCCGACAACGGTGAATTCACATTATCGCCGGAAAGCTGGATGCATCGTCCGCGGGGTCACTCGGTATCGGGCTTTAGCGGCGTACTTAATGAGGAAGCCGGCACTATCAAAGCAACCTATAGCAATGAGGGTTGCAGTGATGTCCGGCTTAGAAAGGCAGGTTAATCACACGGTATAAGTAAGTCACCGCGCTCGAGCATCAGGACGCCCGTCAGAGACAGATAAACGCTGCCGGGGCATCAACGTGTTTGCAGGCTTTACACGGCTGACAGCCATCAGATGGATGTCAGCCGTGCGTCAGTTTAAATGGCCGCCAGACCGCTAGCATGCTTGCTTAGCGGGCCTTTTTCCGCGACCACAAAGCTCAGCCCTCCCTGAAAATATCGGGTGTGGGCATTAACAATCGAAAAACCGGCGTCACGTAACTCACCAACCAGTTCATCAAGACTCACGAACCGCCCCTGCGGGAGTGCCGCCAGCCGTCGATTGTAATCTGCAAAGCTATCCCAACCCGGGTACAACAGCCACTCGCGCGAGGCTTGATGCAGCAGCGAGTGAATGTCCAGCTGATCATTGGCAGTCGCCAGAACCAGACGTCCACCGTCAACCAACAGGCTATGCAAGTGGCGCAACACCAACGCGGGATGGTCCCAGCTATAATAACTCTGCAGTGAAACCGCCGAGTGAAACTCCCCGCTCACTTCCTCTATCTTGCTACGCTGCACCTTGAACTGCGGCTGATCCAGTCGCCTCAGAGTCTCTAAGCCCAGCTGAACCATAGACTCGCTATAGTCTACCCCGAGATAGCCCGTCACCGGATCACAATCGGCAAGGTAGGGTGCAAGTTTGCAAGGCCCGCAACCACCGTCGACAACCTGGCCATAGAGGTAACCGGCAGCCGCGCTATACATCTGCGACTGAAAACTGGTTGTCACCGGTGCAAACACCGGTGCGTAGGTGTCCCATGTCAGTTGAGTCATGCTAATTCTCCTAGATTACTGAGTAAATGTTTCAAGTCAGACTGGCCCTGACCGAGCTTTTCAAAAAAGTACGATGGCGTGCGTTTTATATCCCAACGCAGATTACGGCAGCCCGCAGGAGCATCGTCACTGGGTAGAGGAATCGCACCAAAAAGCCGTTCGTAATAGGGTGCGTGATTCTCACGCACCTGCAAAAGATAAACATCGATACGACAAGCCACCGCCAGTTGATAAATGGCTCGAAGAAACGGACCACGCAGCTTTGACCCGCGCTTTAGGGAAAACCGGCCCGGTTCGGCCATAAGCAGCCCGCGCTGACGATACCGGGCAAACTCCGCCGGTATAGAATCTGCCACCGCCAACCCGTCGGTAGAATCGAAGCAAACGCGAAGTGCTCCGTTTACCACACCATTCTTCTGCCTCGAAAAAAACAACACCGAGTGCTGATCGTACTTATCCAGCAATGAAATCGGATACTCATACTCCTGCTCCAGGTAGTCATTCAGACAGAGCAGCTTGGCTTGCAGAAACAACTGATAGGCCTTATCGTTGGCCGAGGTACTGTAATGAACCTGCTTAAAGATCCCCTCGGACGAGGTCTCAATCTCGATCAGTACCAGCTCTGATTTACCCTCCGACTCAAGCAGCCATCCTGGTACAGAATTGCGACGTGGCGGACGCACCGTCGGTGAGCGATCAGCCCGTGTTACGGTTTCTATAGTCATGATATTCTCCTGACAATCTGTGCCCCGAATTTCCAGATCTGTGCAATCCCGGGAACGCGTAAATTGCACAACTGGAAGTGTCGGTACCAGCCGCCAATCAGAACATGGTCAGCACTTGGCAGTTGTTGTCAAAAGAGAAATTCATTCTCGAATTTCGTTAAAAAACCATTACCATGACTACCTGAATACAGCATTGAGCCGCTCGGAAGTACTCAACTCACACCCTACAAATTCAGGACACAGCAATGTTAACTATGAAAGACGCGTTCAGGGAACTGGAGACATGTTATGCAGGATTACGCAGCCACGCTTTTTTCCAGGGAAGCCATATTCACGAGCACGTTCTCAATATAGACGCCAGCTCTTACTCAAAGAAACTCAATGGTCACCGCAAGTTTGTTGCCCGTGAACTCAGCGCCCTGGCCCGCTACTTTGACCTGGGTGACAACGGCATGGAGCTGTTTCTAGTCGACTCACCAGAACGGTTTCGAGAGGAACTGATAACACGGGGCATCGGAAAATACGCTACTGCCCCCGCAGTCCGGCTCAATTCAAGACTATGGGATATGGCGGTTGGCAGTGATGCCAAACTGGATTTTCATCGGCTGGAAGAAAGCCCGGTAACACGCGGTGGTTTTGAACTACTACCCACCACAGAGCCCGACGATTTTATCTGCCTGAGTAAAGGGACAACCACGCAATTTCAATTCAGCTACCCGGTCGATAGCAGTACAGCCAACTGGTTTCTGCTGATGAATTATCACATCGACACCGAGTCAATCAATATACTCAACCCGACGCACGAAGAAGACACACTGGCGTTAAAAACCAGCCCTGTGGTATTTCCCTCCGCAGCACGTGTGAAGATTCATCGGGACACTCATCTAGGCCACCATCGCCTGTACGGGCTTTCACTGAATGACCCGCAGATAAGCGTGGTTTTCGGAGAACTGGCGCGCTTGCGACATATGCATCACGGACAGCGATCCGCAGAATCGATCGCCATTAATACCGGCCAGTTAACGCTTGATCAGGATGCTGTAAGGCGGATTCACCAGATGTTGGAAAACAAAGCACTTGCCTGCGCGGCACTTGACTATACACAAGTATAAAATGCAAGGCGCAGCCGGACTCGCGCGCTGTTCAGCACCAGCAACTTTGCGGTTTATTTAACGCGATAAAAATACCGCACGTATTTCCAGTTGGAACTCTGTGTGACAATGAGATTGCCATTATCGTAGAGATAGCTAGACATCACCGAGGATCTGGTAACAGCGCCGTTTCTTTTATTGTATTCCAGAGCATTTAGCGTAAATACGTGACCTTCGGCCAGCCCCTGCGGTATGTGGCCGGATATCCAGGTACTGCCGGTATACCACTTGTTATCTTTGCATTCATCATCAAGGGTGATCGACAAGAGACTGCCTTGATGGTCAATCGACACCTTCAATGCCTGTAGTTTTTCACGCGAATCACACCTGGCTCCGTAGAACACCCACGATCCAGACAGATCAAGTGTGGTCGATGCCTTGCTGTCAGGCTCACTACCGGAAATAATCTGACTTTGTGCAGCATTTGACGCTATCAGCAGAAGACAAACAACCGACACCATGGACACAAACGGTCTGACCTTTGAACGGATCATTTCTGTGCGCTCCTGACCATCAGGTATCGTCTGTCGGGGTAGCGTGCCTGATACATCATGATTAGCTGCTCCTGCTGATACACTTTGCCAATGCGGATTTTGGAGTCACTTGGCGACCCGTCTCTGGCGTTATAGACAACGCGCTGAAAGAGTATTTGATTGGTCGATTGATCCAGCCAGCCAGTCATGTAGATCTTATTGACATAGTAGTGATCTTTCTCGCAGGCGGATTCAAGCAGCGTCACGGCAAGAAGTGACTCGTGATGGTCCACCCGCACTACCGCCTCATTGGCGATATCGCCGCACGGCCAGCCATACAGTTTCCACAAGCCATTGAGACCGGACGGTACTACGGCGGCGGTAACCGGTTCACTGCCAGCAACAACCTGCGCGCTGGCTTGTGCAGCAGAAAACACCATTAGAAACACAATAAAAAATGACTTCATCACTACTTCCCGGTAAGCGCTCATTGGCGCATCAGTGAGTCACCACATTTGCAAAACCCTACCAGTCTTTTGCAAAAGGTAGAATACAAACCCAACGGCTGACCGGCGGGATTGCCTGGCGTCAGCGTTATTCCCTGCCTTGCCGACTCACAGCCGCAATTCTGGATGAGTATCTGCTGACATTCAAACACACAGGTCGCACCGGCAACCGCACGCTCTCCATGCAAAATTAACACAGACGATCATGACTCGCCAACTGCCAACGCCGCTCGATAACTTATCGCCACAATCCATAAAGCGGCCAATGGTGGCTGTGGTCGGCAATTGCCTCTATTTGAGCTTGCCGCAGCGCTAACGATACCCGCCCGGTGGACCGCAGATGTTTGTATAGACTCGCAGAGAAGTTTATGTTGTCGGTGTCCTCCACCGGGCTGAACGTGGCGACAACGGCCCCCACGCCGGATGATAGAAATAATTCTGCCAGCGACAGCGAAGATCCGGACTCGCTATCGGTCGTGTCAACGCCTGCGCCGGACAAGCCGGAGTTGCAAATACCCAGGAACAAAAAACCGACACCGCGCCAATTCATAGAATCGTCGAAGAGCTCCTGCAACGATAACTGCCGACCGTCCGACAGCAACAAGCGCGACTGATCCGGTTGATGCGATACGTGATCGTAGTGATTGCAAACGTGCACGATGCCCGGCGCCCGCGGCAGTGCTCCCGCCAGTGACAGCCCGTCGAGTTGACGATCCGTTAACGCACGGCGAATGGGGAATGTCCGGGCTATCTCACTGCGCTCCCTGTCCGCCATCAGACGGCGCCCCCCTGAGCCATAGTCATTGGTGCCCAGAAACAGGACACTGCAATCACGCACATCAGGCTCAGTTACCGGCGAAAAACGATACTGGTAACTGATCGGCAGGTGCTCAACGAGAAACCGGCTGCCATCGTGCAACGCTGCAAACGGCAGGTAACGAAGCACATCGCACACCGTGATACTTAGCGCTTGTCCGGTATCGAGCCAGCGCTCAAGCGGCGCGATCAATTGCTTGTACAGCTGCCCGGCACAGCTGTGCCAGTTATCTTTCTCGATTATTTTGTGTCGACACTCATACACCAGTGACCGCAGCCGGCTGACACTAATGCTCAACGGTATCGTCTCAGAGCGAGTAGCCGTCGTGACCGATGCCATAAGATTCACGCCATCGCTCCAGTAATCAAGCCGACTTCCCTCCATGCCCGGCGACAGGCTTTTGCGGGTAACGGGCCGCAGTTGATTGTCCGGCGCGACCGGCCTGACCCACGAATCGATTATTTCTGCGTAGACACTTTCCTGCAAAGCGTCGGGTAACGGGTGCCCATCAAGAAGCTTCCCGCTCACGGCGTCACACGCACGATCCCACTGCTCTGTCTGCTGACGCTCTGCACCGGTCAGGGCAACCAGCTCAGTGGCCTCGCTGCCGAACTGCCAGTCGATTTCGCGCAAGGCAGGGTATCGCCAATAGGAGGCCAGTCGCCGTCGCCCACCGCGTACCACATGTGCCTCCGGTAGCCGGGCGCTGGCAACAAGGTGATGCTCCAGAACTTCGAAAGGGTGCACCAGTCGACTCGACAGGCGCCGCCTCTGCGCGGCTGAACTAAACAGCGGCGCTCGTAGTGTTGAAATTTCCAGGCAAGCCCGCTTTGACCACAATACCGCGTCAGTCAGCCGGCCCCTTCTGGCATCGTAGCTGGCAGCCAGCGACAGAACACGCCACCGATACCATTTATCGATGTAGCCTAGACCACGAAGCAACAGTGGCACCAGCGAATGCAGTTTCACCGACAATGCCGGCAAACTGACCAGCAACTCACCATAGGTTAACAGCAGCACACACCATTCGCGCTCCAGCGTGTCCAGCGTCAGACCCGCAACGGGTGTCTGCGCTTCCAGGTACTGCACCGCCGGTTGCGGGCCGTTGCGGCGCGCCTTAATTTCAGCCATTAACTGAAAATAGAGAATACGGTATTCGGAAATACCGCCCTGCTCAACCTCGGCCAGTGCCATGTCCAGTGCATTAAGCGCCTCGCGCGCCTGATCAGGGTCAGCGCTATCATCGGCCGCCATCGCCTCAACGGTTAGCTTATTAAGATCAAACAGAGCACCCGCCGGCACCACACTCAGGTGCTCTATATCCGACATCGTCGCAAGCGCTGTTTCTGTATCGCCCACCAGCATGCTGAAGCGGGCGGAGCGAAGCAGCAGGTTCCCGCGAAGGCTCAGTGATTCGTCGTCATCATAAAAAACCATCAGCGCTTTATGGATATAGGCAATAGCGCGATTCATGTCTCCCAGACGGCTGTAGGCAAGGCTCTGCGATGACGCAAGGCGAAGTTTCTGATCATTAGTACGTGCCAGCTCACCAGTCCGGCACTCATCAAGCAGCTGCATAGCTTCTGTGATCTGGTAACTGTCCAGCAGCACGTTCGCCAGCTGAACCGACAGGGTAAACCGCTCGCCCTCATATTGATCAACAACACTGTCGCCAAGCAGCGCTCGATACTGCGCTGCGCTTTCCTGGCACCGGTCCAGATACAGAAGGAAAAGCCCGCGGTTCTTTTTCGCCGTAAATACCTTAAATGCCAAGCCGGGATCACCCGCCACGCTATGCGACTGAAACTGACTCGCGTATCGCAACGCCTTGTCACACCAACTCAACGACACCTCAAACGAAACGTCTTTGATATACCAGTTCGCACTGGATACCTCTAGACAGGCATCCACCAAGTAGTCGATTTCATTTTCTGTAGGCCTGAAAAATCCGGCGGCTGATCCGGCATAGCGAGCCGCCACTCGAAACGGATTTTTGATACCAGTCAGTCGTTGCACGACAGCAGCGTGTGCGGTCAGAAATTTTGCGCTCTGCAGGTGGGCCACACCGGCTTCAAACGTTGTCGAGCCAGAGGCACCTTCAACGTCACTGCGGCGCCGCTCCAACTCAATATAGCGGGTAAATATCTGCAGGTGATGTTCTGAATCCGATGCTTGCACCTTGTTCTTCCAACGTTGCACTGTATTGCCTGGCCGGGTACCGTCAACCGCCGTCGTACCTGCACGGGGACGACGGAGACTAACCTTCGGTGTCGCTGCCACCGGGGCAATAGTTACCGATGTTTCAATCGTACCGGTCGACAGTGTTGCACGGCTGACCTGTAAACTAAACCATGCAGCTACTACTGCGGCGGCAACTATTTTCCCCCTGGCCTGCTGTCGACACCCAACGACGCAATCCAGCGCGATAGTATTACCCCGTTACCGACACCGCAATTAAGATAGACTTCAACGAGCGTGCGGTTGTCCAGTGTCGAAAACACGGCATAACACAGACACTCTGACTCGCTTTACCGCTACGCTACTGCGCCACCCGTGCGGACCGGATTTGCACAGAATCCATTTGCTGTTGTTTACGTAAAAAATTATCACAGGAACCGGGAATCCATCATGCTTTTGCATCCGATCAAATGGCCGGGCAACGCAAAATGCGCTGCCGCAATCACCTTCGATATCGACGCAGATTCACTGATACGCGATGCCCGCCGTGACGACGGCCAATTGCGCCTGCAGGCGATATCGATGGGCCAGTATGGACCTACCGTGGCGGTCCCGCGAATTCTCGAAACCTACCGTCGCCTGCAACTCACACAAACGTTTTTTATGCCCGGCTGGGTTATGCAAAATTATCCCGACACAGTAGAAGCTATTCTGAAAGCGGGGCACGAAATTGGTCACCACTCATGGCGACATGAAGACCCGATGAACCACAGCGACGACGAGGAAGCCGAGCTGTTCGGTCGAGCCATGGACACACACCTGAAGTTGACCGGCAGGCACCCTCGCGGCTATCGCGCTCCGGTCTATAGCATCACCCCCGCCATCGTCGACAGGCTCATCGCACACGACTTTCTGTATGACAGCTCTATGATGGCAGACGATCTCCCCTATCTGGTTGAAACAGCGACCGGCAGCCTGATTGAAATGCCACCTCACTGGGGTACTGACGACTGGCCGCCGTTCGCACACTTTGCCGAAATAAACTACCTGATGCCGGTACGCGGGCCGTCAGCCGGCATAGCACCTTTCCTTGAAGAATTTGACGCTATGTACGAAGCAGGCGGATTCTGGATGCCGGTATTGCATCCGTTTTTAACCGGAAGACTGGCACGCTGGCGGGTTATTGAGCGCTGGCTGGAGGCAACAGTCGGGCAAGGCGATGTCTGGTTTGCGACACTGGAACAGATTGCCACACATGCACGTGGAATCACCGACACACTCAGACGCGTGTCGATCAACCGCTGACACTGCGACAATCAAATACCGTGTTTTTATTGCGGCAACATATGGGCGCTGGCACTCTGCCAGCTTAAAAAAAACGTCCCGCCACTGGTATGATCCAGCGTCACCAGCTCACGCTCCTGAAGCTGCACTTTGAGTTCGTCGCCATCGGCAGTTTCCAGAAACAAGGTAACCACCGACCCGATAAATTCTTCCGAAATTAACGAACAGGCAACGGTGTTTTCAGCGTCACCGGGTGTGCGGGATATCTCTACCAGATCGGCGGCGATCACAAACGTGATGTCAGCCCCGGCTGCGGGGATGCGACCTTCATCGGCGATAACGGAAAACTGCCCCATCGCTGACTCCACCGACACCCGGCGCGCTTCGATAGCACTTACTTTGCCGCTGACAATATTATTGCGGCCAACAAACTCTGCCACAAAGCGATTGGCAGGCTCGCGGTAGATATCACGAGGCACCGCAGTTTGCGCCACCTCGCCATCAGACATAATCACGACACGATCCGCCATCGCGAAAGCTTCTGACTGCGAATGCGTAACGTACACAAAGGTGATGCCTAGCTCGCGCTGTAGTTTGGTGAGCACCGACTGCATGCGTATCACCAGGTGGGCATCCAGCGCTGACAATGGCTCGTCGAGTAACAATAACCGCGGCTCCGTCACCAGCGATCGGGCAAGAGCCACACGTTGACGCTGCCCCCCCGAGAGCGTCTCCACATTGCGCCCGGCAAATTCGGCCACGCCAAGCCGGTCCAGCCAATCCATTGCTTTTTCTCTTCTGACGGCAGCGTCCTGATTGCGCATTTTCAGTCCGAACTCTACGTTTTCACGCACATTGAGAAACGGAAACAACGCCAGTGACTGCCACACCAACGGGGTGTCGCGTTCGTGTGGCCTGACATCGTTCATCAACTGACCATCAATATAAATCGAGCCTTCGGTCGGTTTATCGAGGCCTGCCAGCATACGCAGTGTGGTGGTCTTACCACAGCCGGACGGTCCCATGATGGCGATAAACTCACCCGGATCAATACTGAGATCCATGCTTTTGACGGCAACGAAATCACCAAATCGCTTGGCAACCCGTTTAAATTCGACTAGCGGGTTGCTCATGAAAATGCCTTGCTTTGACGAAGAGTGAAAAATACCTGGGCGATAATCACCAGTGTCATCGAGACCAGAAATACAAACGTACCGATCGCATTGACCTGCGGATCTATATTGCCCTGCACAATTTCGAGAATCAGTACCGGAACGGTTTTGTTGAGTCCGGACACAAACCACGCGATGGCGAACTCATCAAACGATACCGCTGCCGTCAGAAACAGCGCCGAAATAATAGACGGTTTGCAAAACGGAATAATAACTTCCCGCATCGCCCGCCACTCACTGGCACCAAGATTCCACGCAGCGGACTCAAGGTCTTTATCCATCTGGTTAAGCCGCAGGCGCACAATGGCCATCGCAAAGGGGGCAGTCAGTACACTGTGCGCGATGATGACCGACCATAGTTGACCGGAGGCACCGATTTTAGAAAACCACGCCAGCATCGCCAGCGCCATGATAATCAGCGGTATGGTGGGTGGCAACAACACCAGTGCCATATAGGCGCTTTTGAAGCGAAAGTTGTATCGATAGTCGGTATAGGCCGTGCAAAAACCCAGCACGGTAGCGATCACCGCCGTACAGACAGAAACAATCACACTGTTGCGCACCGCGGTCCAGACATCGGGGTCGGCCCAGATGGTCTGGTACCAGTGCAGGGTAAATGACTCGAGTGGAATAGTAGGAAAACGTGCCGAGTTAAACGAAAACACCACACTGAATAAAATCGGCGCAAACACAAATACAAACAGCAGCAGTGTATAGCCACGCAACGCCCACGATAACAGAAAACCGCCGTTCACCGACTGGCCCGCTTGCGGTAGGCCAGCGCCAGCGCCGCAAAGGCAATGCTGATGAGAGTCACCATCATCACAACAGCGACCACTGCCGCACGCGGCCATTGCTGCCCGGACTTGGTGGTATCGATAATCAATATAGGCAGCGTCGGTGGTTTGGACCCACCGAGATAATACGGGCTTACAAAATCCCCGAACGACAATATAAAACAGAACAAGGCGGCAACCACCAAACCGGTTTTCGCCAGCGGCATAATAACCCGATACACCGCCCGCCACGGTGTACAACCCAGATTATGGGCCGCCTGAACCAGATTGCGATCTATATTCGCCAGCGCAAACGTCTGCAGCACGACAACCAGAGGCAAGGTCAGCGTCATGTAGCCGACAATAGTACCGAATTTTGTATTCAGCATGGTGTAGGGCCCAAGCCCGATATGCGCCAGCAGGGCATTGACCACCCCGCTTTCAGCCAGAATCACATACCACGAGAATACCCGTACCAGATAGCTGGTGAAAAACGGAATAATCAACAGGAAGAGAGCCCAGCGTCGTACCGTTGGAGACACTTTAAAGGCCAGCGCAAACGCCGCCGGAAAGGCGAGCACTGACGTGACTATGGTAGATACTGTCGCCAGCGCCAGGGTCAGGAAATAGCTGTCCCAGAAATACCCGCGCGTGAGCATCTTCTGCCAGTTTTTAAATTCGAACGCCTCTTCCATCCGGTAGTTTTTCACCAGAAAAAAGGACATCGCCACCATAAAGATCAGCGGCCCCAGAAAAAAAAGCGCCTGCCAGATAATGATGGGGAAACGCCAGGTTGCGGCATAGCCGTTGAACCCTTTGCGTGCAGGCGCTTTGGTGCTACTCAATGCCAATGCCTTTACAAAGAGAATTACCGCGTACTGGCAGGTACGCTGGGCTGTAGTGCATGGTTCTTACCCGGTCTAACAAGATGTACTTTCCCAAGGTGCACAGGGACGGTTGACTGTCCCTCTGCGGTGTTGCTCAGCCGGCAAAGGGAATGCCAGACGCCATGCCCCGGACATCCGTGTCCGGAGGCTGATTACTCAGGCGTTTTTATATTCCGACCAGTAGTCATTCCAGTCTTCAAGCGATTGTTGCTGTGGAATATCACGGTAGTGAATTCGCCCCTCATTGATTAACGCAATGGGATCATTCGGCATACCGTCCATCTGGTGCGAGCGCTCCGCTTCTTTGCCATCGACTTCGATCAACCGGGCGCGCCCCGCCTTGGTGATGCAAAAGCCCGGATACGCAGCCATCTGTGCAGACTTCACCTGTCCGTCCGGTGACATCATGTATTGAATGAATTTTTTCACCTCGGCGGCTTTTTCGGAGCCCTTACCAATGCTGTAGCTCTCGGTAAACTGGATACCCCCTTCTTTCGGAATCACTGACGCGACCGGTGCGCCGTCTTTCTCAAGTACGCCGGTAATCCAGTCACCAATGCCACACATGGCCAGCATCTCGCCGTTCTTCAGTGAGTTGAATGTTCCGCCATAGTCAAAGAAACCACCGACTTGCGGACGCAGGCTGGTGGTGGTTTTCTGCAGCGCTGCCCATTTGCTGTCGTCGAGATCCCATAGCGAAGTACCGTTGCCTTCGTAGAGGCTCATCATGCCGAGGTTGGGTAAGTGCCAGTCAAAGTGCCCTACCTTGCCTTCCAGCTCGGGCTTCCAGAAGCACTTGTAGCTCATTGCTTCCTCAGCGGTCACGGCATTTTTGTTGTACGACACGCCAAGGTGACCGCCGCGCAGCATCATCGAAAACAGTTTACCGTCCTTCCAGTGGCCGGGAAATTTGGTGAAGTCATCGTGCAGCATATCGTCAAAGGGATAATCGGCAGCGTTCATTTCTTCGATGTAGCCTGCAGCATTGAGCTGCTGAACGAACTCGGCATCAGAGAGAATCAAGTCATAAGTGCCCGGAGGGGACTGTGCGATCAAGGCCAGCATGTTGTCACCACCGGCGTAGTACTTGGGCTTGAACTTGACGTTATTGGCGGCTTCGTACTCGGCGACGACATCGGGCTCACCATGGCCATACCAGGCCAGCATATTGATTTCTGTCACATTTGCCCACGCCCGACTGATGAACGGTGCGCCGAGAATGGTGGCACCGCCGGCCTTCAGAATCTTACGGCGACCCGGTGATTCCACATTCGTGTCTTTTTTTTGCATAATTTCAGGACTCTTTGGTTAGTTTGACCACACTGTACACCGCGATCCGGCCGTGCAGATGCACGAGCCTCTGCAGGAGGGCGTAACCACCCCTGAGTTGCCGCGTACCGCAAAATGCTGATTTCCGGAAACTATATCATTTTTCCGCAACCGATCGACGTCAGCAAGTGGTCGCACAAATATGCACCGGCCCGCTGCGTTTCCGGCCTCGCTCTCCACAGTCACAATGACCACCCGCCCCGGCCGCCGGCAGCACAGACTTGCTGTCACAAACAACCACTATGGCATTATCTGCAGCGCTCAGCATTTAACAATATCCAAAATCGCTAATCCGCCTTAAACTGGAAAAAACAGGATGAATCAGTGAACAGAGAACAATTCAAACAGCGCTTCGATTGCCGCGGGCTGGTGGTATTGCCGGTGATACACGTACTCGACAATGCACAGGCCGAACGCAATATTCAACTGGCGCAGGATGCCGGTTGCCCCGGCGTGTTTCTGATCAACCACGACTTCCCCTACGAGCAGTTTCTGCCCATCATCCGCCACGCTCGCGACTGCTTTCCGGACTACTGGATCGGCGTTAATTTTCTTGCAGTCACCGGCAAAATCGCCTTCCCGATACTGGCTGAGCTGGGCGTTGAAAACACCAGAGTCGACGGCTACTGGGCAGATGACGCGCGCATCGACGAAACCAGAGATACCAGCGACCAACCCGAGGCAACCGACATCGCCGAAACCCTCAGCAACTGCGGCTGGAACGGCATCTACTTCGGCGGCACCGCATTTAAAAAGCAACGCGAGGTCGATCCCGCCCACTACGCACAGAGCGCCGGCATCGCTACGCAGTATATGGATGTCGTTACGACCTCAGGCATTGCCACCGGGCACTCCGCCGATCTGGAAAAAATCGAAACCTTCCGCAAAGCCTGTGGCGACAGTCCCGTGGCACTGGCATCCGGCATCACACCGGAGAACGTCTCAGAGTATCTGCCGTGGGTCGACTCGGTGCTGGTAGCCACCGGTATCAATATAAAAGACGATTTCTATAACATCGACCCGGCCAGGCTGGCCACGTTAATGGGTTTAATCAGGAGTCCAAACACATGACACGCGACCAGAAAAACAACGGCGCTGAAAGAGCAGACAAAGGGCCACGCGACGATCGCTGGTACTTTAAGCTGATGGCGCCAAACACCAAGGGCGAAAAATTCGCCTGGCTGGACCCCACCTCTATATACATCAATGGTGCAGCATTCAGCGACCTGCTCGACGATCTATGCGCTGACCTCGACCCGGACTCCATCGATGTTGTGGCCGGGCTGGATGCGATGGGCTTTGTGCTCGCCGCCGGTATCGCCACACGGCTTAATCGCGGGTTCCTGCCAATTAGAAAAGCCGGCAAGCTGTGTGTCGAAACCGATGCCGCCTCATTCACCAACTACTCCGGTCGTGAGCAGAGCATGGAGATGCGCCTGCCTGCATTCGCCGCTGGCACCCGGGTGCTGTTGGTTGATCAATGGGTTGAGACCGGTGGAACCATGCATGGTGCCGTGCAATTGGTCGAGCAGCAACAAGGTCAGGTAGCCGGCATGGTGGCCATTGTGATGGAAGAAAACGAACGCACCGACAGCTATCGTGCACAGTACCCTTGCGTCACGGCAATTACGCCCGGCACTGAGTGGCAAAAACAAGCCAATTCACAATACCTGGAAAGCTTCAAAACCTACAATCCCGCCATGGCTTTTCCTGTTTAACCTCTGAAGCCGCACCAGAACGATAACTGCCCGCCGGCCTGCTGCTGCCGGCAGGGAATGTAGAGCCCGACTGCGCACAGATACCGTCATCGGGCGCGTTACCGGATTTACGCATTCACTGGTACCGGGCGGGAACGTGGCTCCCGTCCAGAGCAATGGATCCCGACCGGATCTGCCGCCGGTGTGTGTTGACAACTGCCGGCAAAACAACAGCATCCGCTGACAAAACTCGACCCGACCTCCGCGGAGCGCAAAATTCACCCTCCCGAAATCTGCGAAGCAGTCGATGACCCGCCAGGGACAGTAAATTAATGACCCGTGCGGATGGTGCTGACAAAAACAGCTGACAGCAACAGTGCCACGCCACCATCACCAGACCAGGCTTCCTGCAGCGCTGACAGGAGAGACACGGCAGCACGGTCAACGGTGTTGGTAAGCCCAGTGACTATTGATCTGTGCCGGTCTTTCGGGTGGCTGCCTCACCGGCAAAACCCACCGGTCATTCATCATTGAACTAATTTTCAACACCCGCAATCAAAGAACTTGTGCATTCGTTGTAGGGATATATGTTACCGATCAATACAAACACACCCACCTCCCGGACACACCACCGCGTGACGACAACCCCACCTTGCAGTATGCCAGAGACTGGCCCGCAAACCCTCGGGGTAACCGATTGATGATCAAAGATCAGAACGTCGTCGACATCGAATACCTCAACGCCGGTTATCGCTACGCCTTCTCGTTATCAGAAAACCAGCAGGATTCCGAGGATCTGGTGCATGATGCATGGATCAGACTGGATAAACGCTACGGCAAGTGTCCGGACAAACCCCTGCTTTTCCGCACTATTCGCAACCTTTTCATCGACCAGTACCGCCGCAAGCGCAAAGTGCAGTTTAGCGATTTTGACGAAGTACGATACGATCCAGCCTTTGAGGGCCGCGAACCGGGAGGGGTCGAGAGCGCTTTTGAAACCGCCTACATGGAAGCCGAAGCGCTGCAACTGCAACTTGATCGATTGCGCTATGTAGAGCGGGAGGCGCTGTATTTGTCGGTTGTCGAAGGATATACCGCCGATGAAGTCGCGCAAATGACATCGAGCAGTCGGGGTACCGTACTCAGTTTGATGCACCGCGCCAAAGGCAAGCTGCGTCGATGGCTGACACCGGATGAAGCAACAGGCAGTGACGAGCCGGACAATAACAACACCGTGGTGAAACTGACACCCGGGAGAAATCGCTCATGAGTGACCTCGACAAACGTCTGACCGACTACTACCAGTCTAAAACACTCAACAGTTCACGCATGCAGGCCATCCTTGCGCAGTCACAGCGCGCCCGACGGCGTCGCTACTACCCGGCACTGGCAGCCGCGGCGGTATTGCTTGTGGCAGTGATAGGGTCCTGGCTGGGATCATGGCATCAGTACTCACTGAAAAACCAGCAGACCACTCTGACACTACGCGAGGCGGCCATGAACCACGCCACCCGTCTGCAGGTGGATGTTGAAGCAGGGTCACTGAGCGTCCTGCAGAAAAACCTGAATAAATTACCGTTTAATCTGGTGATGCCGGAAGGGAGCCTGTACGAACGGCTATCGCTGATCGGTGGGCGCTATTGCACGATCAGTGGCAACCTGGCGGCTCATCTGAAATTTACTGACCCGGGAACCACCGAGCAATACAGCTTATTTATGACACCGGTGGCGACAAACCTGAAATCTGTCGACGACAGTGCCATGCAGATTGTAGGCGTGGACGTCAGTCTGTGGCAGGAGAACGATGTTGTCTATGCACTGGCAAAATCAAGCGTGCACTCACAATAACACCCGTTCACGTAAACCACATTAGCGCTGACAGCCGCCGGGCGCCTGTGACAGATATCCCGCCACGCCAGAATCCGTCGGGGCACCACGGCCAGCGGTGGTTCATGCGTCTGATCCGCAACCGGTGCTAAGCTATTTCTCCATGCAGACACAGCCACGGTAACTACTGTCAGTCCGGCCACCAGGCAAACCGCGCGCTATTTATCCATGCTGCTTCAACCAGCCGGGGGATCGCCGCCCAATAGCGCGATTATTCTACAACTACCGATACTCTGCCCACTCCGGTTCATTGGCAAAGACAAAGTCGTAGTATTCGCGCCCCTGCAATTGCGCTGCGGCAGCCCGGTCGACGATGACTTTGCAGTTAGGGTGCAATTGAATGGCAGATGCACTGACCATTGACGTGATCGGACCCTCCACCGCTTTTGCCACAATCTCTGCTTTAACGGCCCCCGTGGCCAGAAGGATAAGCTCCTTCGCCTCTAGAATAGTCCCCACCCCCATCGTCAAAGCACGCGATGGAACATCATCGACATTGCCACCGAACATTTCGGCATTCTGCAACCGGGTAGTCGGCGTTAGTGCCTTGGCCCGGGTGCGCGACATGATCGATGACAGCGGCTCGTTAAAGCCGATGTGTCCCGCCACACCAATGCCAAGCAACTGCACATCAATGCCACCGCTGCTGGCGATCAACGCTTCATAGTCGCTTGCCGCACGTTGCAGATCGTCGGCACAGCCGTCGGGCAGGTGCGTATTGCGTGGTTCGATATCTATTTTTGAGAAAAAATGCTGCTGCATGTAATGACGGTACAAGCCGGTATGGGCTGGCGCTAAGCCGACGTATTCATCAAGGTTGAAGCTCTTGCACTGCGAGAAGTTAATGCCGCGTGCCACCAACTGCGCGTAGACACGCTCCATGGTCCGACCGGTGGCAAGCCCAAGCACACAGCGGGGATTCGTCGTGACTCGGGACTCCAGCAGTCTGGCCACCAGGGCCACAGCGTGCGCGGCGTCCGGCCGTGTAATAACTTCCATACTGCCCCCTCCCTGTTAACCGCATGCGAGTGACCCTGACGCAACGCCGTTTAGCCCAGACGACCGTAGAAAGTCATGCGGGCGGATTCAGACAACGACACATCAGGCTGGTTGTTATAGGCCAGCACCACCAGCATGCGAGTGATATCTCCGACAGTGGGCGTTACCCGATGAATAGAATCGCGCCCGCGAAACAATACCAGCGTTCCTTCGTTCATCTCAATTCCCGACGCTGGTATTTCTCCATCGAGTATTTTACCGGTGTATTCAAAAGCCATATCACCGGCGGCGGCATTGCGGGCGTTCTTTATGTATTCAAACTCGCCACCCGCCGCCGGCTGTTGAATTAACAGGGTGATCGCAAAAGAAGAATTATCATAGTGCCAACCGAGCTCCTGCCCTTCTGCCGCATAGTGCAGGTTGATGGAAGAAAGCGGATCGGCATATTCATAGAGCGCTTCCTCAGCAAGCACCTGACACAGAAAATCCTTAAAGACATCACTGGCGTAGAGCCTGCGCAGGACAGAGTCTGCAGGAATCTGATCCGTCGTAATACAACCCTTAGACGACGTCACCATTCGGTTGCGCGGATGCTCAGCCGGATAGGCGGGATCAACCGGTGACAGGTACGACGTATGGGTACCACTGGTGTAATAAGCCAGGTACTGGTTATCTTTGCCTTCACGACGTACATCGTCAACCGCCGCCGCAGTCAGGAAATTCTTCAACACCAGCACACCATGCCGATCCAGCACCGCCTTACTGCGCGCCCGGTACGCGCTATCAGATAATGGATGCTCGACGGTATTGATCACCCCATCCAGGGACGTTCCGGTAGTGCTCTCTACGGTCTTGGGTGCTTGATCTTGCATGGCTTTATGATCCTGCTAGTGGGGTATAGTAGAAAGACGGGTTACCGGCGCCCGATCCCTCAGCACCTGGTCACAGCGCTATACGCATGCTGTAGCCCGGCACGTACTTTAACTGCACTGAGGTTATCACCGCTAACCGGGCGTTGTGAGTACGCCGCTCAACGGTAAACAACGCGGCCCCGGCATCGCAATCGAGAGTGTCCGCATCAGCAGTACCCGCCACACAGGCAGACAAAGCAAAGTCACCGCCGCTGAACGGTACATGTTCCACCAGCCACTCATTGGGACTTTGCAGTTTGAAATCAGCATCGGCCACCGCCGGTACCACCGACGTGTTGATCCATCGGTCTTCCAGCACATAGGGACGCTGGTCGGCACAGTGTAACGCACGCAGATGCAAGAGACGCGAGTCACGACCGACATCCATCGACGTCCGGATGTTAGCAGGCGGGCGCTCATTGCGACGGCTTAACAAGCGGTAGCTGTAGCTATAGCCTGATTGCTCGATCTGCAGGCGAATAACCGGAATGGTAAACGTCGCCTTGCGCTCAGGGTGCACCACCACGCGGGTGCCACCACGTCGCTTGCGCTCCAGCAGTCCGTCTTCCGCTATTGCCTGAAGCGCACGATTAACAGTCGTGCGTGCGCAGCCGAACTCTGCTGCGAGTTCGATCTCGCCGGGCAGCAGCTCACCGGGCTTCCAGACCCGCTTGTGAAGCCTGCGCATGACTTCAGTCTGCACATCGAGCCAGGTGTTGATGGTGGGATCACTCAAATCTGAATTCCGTGGTTCCGGTCATTGCCACCGCAGAGCGAATACAACCCAGTGATCGCCTACTTGACAAGCCTATTATGTATGGACATATTAAACCACTTAATCCGGTCAAAAAGAAGACACTCATGCGCCTTGCCAACACCAGCATAGCGACACTCGGCGACAATGGACCATATGGCCTAATCGAACAGGCAACCGTCGTGATCGACAACCACGTGATCCGCTGGGTGGGACCCGAGACTGAACTGCCGGTGGAGTTCGCCAACCACGAGACCACCGATCTTGAGGGCCGGCTTATTACACCGGCTTTCATCGATTGCCACACCCACATTGTGCATGGTGGTCATCGTGCAGTGGAGTTCGAGATGCGACTGGAAGGGGCAAGCTACGAAGAAGTCGCGCGCGCCGGTGGCGGTATAGTCTCGACCATGCGGTCAACCCGTGCCGCCAGCGTCGATGATCTGGTAGCCGCCGCACTGCCAAGAGTCGATACCTTGCTGGCCGAAGGGGTCTCTATGCTGGAGATAAAATCCGGCTACGGGCTTGATCAGGACACCGAGCTTAACATGCTTCGCGCTGCCCGACGGATTGCCAACGAGCGCCCCGTGCGTGTAAAAACCAGTTTTCTAGGGGCACATTCACTACCACCTGAATATAAAAACCGCGCCGACGCGTATCTGTCGGACGTATGCCTTCCGGCATTAACGCAGGCACACAACGAGTCTCTGGTCGATGCGGTCGATGGCTTCTGTGAAGGCATTGCCTTTACACCGGAGCAGATCGCACGGGTATTTGATCACGCAAAAACACTGGGCCTGGCGGTCAAACTGCACGCCGAGCAACTATCCCACCTGGGGGGCACTGCACTGGCCTGTCAATACAACGCACTATCAGCCGATCACCTGGAGTACGCCAACGCAGAAGACGCAAAGTTAATGGCGCAGTCGGGTACCATAGCCGTGCTGTTACCCGGTGCTTTCTATACCCTGCGTGAAACACAAAAGCCGCCTATTGAAGCCTTCCGTCAACACGGTGTACCTATCGCGCTGGCCACTGACTGCAACCCCGGTTCATCACCGGTTACCTCGTTACTGCTCACCATGAACATGGCCTGCACTTTGTTTCGCATGACACCCGCCGAAGCGCTGGCCGGGGTCACCCGCAACGCGGCTCGTGCACTTGGCGTGTCAGACAGCGGCAACATTGCCGTCGGACAGCGGGCTGATCTGGCAGTCTGGAATGTCGAGCACCCTGCCGAGCTTGCCTACCGCGTCGGGCTGAACCCGCTGCACCAACGCTATTTTGCCGGCACATAGGCAACCGCGCAGCTGTTCGTCTGCTGGCAGGTGAAATTCTAGAATCTTGTTGCGTGTAGTACATCCAAACACGCTTGACAGAAATAGACTTTAGGTAAAGTCTATATTAAACAACATACAACCGAAACCAACCTCCGGGACCAACGGCACCCTGGTTCCACGCATGACTTTAGTTTAACACTGACGGCTAACGACTCCCGGGTAACCCGACACGCCTGCAAGGCGGCCGCACCGGCACAGATTACAGCCCTGACACCGACACACGCACAGACTTAACCACCGCTAAAGCACCTGTCGCAGATTTTCCATCACCGCCCGATAACGCTGCACAATCGCCTCGCGATGTATATGCCGCCCTGCACGCACCTGGTGCCGACCGGCCGACCAGACATCCTGCACCATGCGATCATCACCGGCAAAGATAAAACTGTCCAGCAGGGTATCACCTGTGTGACCTTCAAGATCGGAGTGATTACCGTCCAGTGACAGCAGATCTGCCCATTGCCCGACTTCTATACAGCCGGACTGACGCCCCGCCGCTTGTGCACCACCGGCAACAACACTCTGATACAAACGACGGCCGGTCGACAGTTCTGACGTGGCCAGTGCCGCACGCGAGTGATCGCGCAGTCGCTGCGAGTAATCCAGCGTGCGCAGTTCTTCACTGAGTGAAATACGTATATTAGAATCCGACCCGACAGCGATACGACCGTCCGCCTGCAGAAACGATACGCCATCAAAAATGCCATCGCCCAGACTCGATTCTGTGATCGGACAAAGCCCGGCTACCGCCCCGGTGCGCGCCAGACCTTCGGTTTCATGCGGCAACATCTGCGTGCAGTGGATCAGACACCAGCGCTGATTGACATCGGCGTTGGCCAGCAACCACTCCACCGGTCTGGCGCCCCGGTCGCGCAGCACTTCATCGACTTCGGCAATCTGCTCCGCCAGATGCATGTGGAAAGGTGCTTGCGGTGCAATAGCCAGTAAACCCGGCAGACTGTCCGCAGCAACCGCGCGCAGGCTATGTGGCGCTACGCCGATCTGCCCATCAGACGGCAGACACTGGATGGCAGATCGCGCACCCGACCACAGTTGCCGGTAGCTGTCAGGGTTAGTGCCAAAACGCCGCTGGCCATCCGCCAGCGCGCGTTGATCACAGCCACCGAATTGATAGTGCACCGGTAACAGTGTCAGTCCGATGCCAGTGATCGATGTGGCTGCGGCAATGCGCTCGGACAGTTCGGCGATATTGTCGTACTGACCGCCACCCGGTTGATGATGCAGATAGTGAAATTCAACATTTGTCGCATAACCGGATTCCAGCATTTCCATCTGCACGAACGCAGCAATCGCTTCTATATCGTCCGGTGATAATCGGTCGAGGAACCGGTACATCAAGCGACGCCAGGTCCAGAAGGAGTCACGCGGGTCAGGGCCCCGTCGTTCGGTCAGTCCAGCCATTGCACGTTGAAACGCATGACTGTGGGCATTGGCAGGTGCGGGTAACACAGTGGCAAGCTTGTGACTTACGATGGCAGAGTCGTGCGGTACGTCGCGTGCCAGCGACGCTATTCGACCGTCGTCACCGATGTCAATTTGCACATTGCTAATCCAACCTTCGGCAAGCAACGCCTGCGCCGCATGAATTACAGTCATGATGTCATTGCCCTTAATTTTTTATCAACTTGACAATCTTAATATGTATGGACATATTGGCACACTCAACAAGCCACACACAAGTTCAATATGCCGATCGTGCTCGACCCCGGTTCCACATCGCTCGCCACTCTGGAAACACTCTGGCGCCACGGTAAAGCCGCGACGCTGAATCGCTCTGCCCGACCAGCCATACAGGCCGCCGCCGATCTGGTCAGCAAAGCTGCGAGCGGTGATAAGGCGGTGTACGGTGTTAATACCGGCTTTGGCAAACTTGCCAGTTTAAAGATCGACCCGGCCAACACCGCCACTCTGCAGCGCAACCTGGTGCTGTCGCATTGCTGCGGTGTTGGCGAGCCACTCGATATCGCAACCACCCGGTTAATGATGATATTAAAACTGTTATCGCTTGGCCGTGGAGCTTCCGGCGTAGCGCTTGCCACCATCGACCTGATCGAAGCCATGCTGGCTAAAGACGTCACCCCGCTGGTGCCGGTACAAGGTTCCGTCGGAGCCAGTGGTGACCTGGCACCACTGGCACACTTTGCTGCCACGTTGATCGGTGAAGGCGAAGCGGTGTTTCAACAGGAAGCACTGCCCGCCGCTGAAGCATTGAAGCGTGCGGGTCTGACACCGATCATTCTAGGGGCCAAAGAAGGCCTGGGGCTGATCAACGGCACACAGTTTTCCACCGCGTGTGCACTGGCCGGTCTGTTCAGTGCCTGGCGCAGCGCCGCTGCATCAACCGTCACCGCAGCACTGTCGACCGATGCAATCATGGGCTCGACGGCCCCGTTAAACGAAGCGATCCACCGCCTGCGCGGCCACCCGGGGCAAATCAAGGTCGCCAGCGCAATGCGCACACTACTGGCGGGCTCGGAAATACGCGAAAGTCATCGTGAAGGCGACACACGCGTGCAGGATCCCTACTGCATCCGCTGCCAGCCACAGGTACTTGGCGCCTGCATCGATTTACTGCAATACGCCGGTCGCACACTCGAGATTGAAGCCAACGCGGTAACAGATAACCCGCTGGTTCTGGTCGACAGTGAAGCTATTGTATCCGGTGGCAACTTTCACGCCGAGCCAGTCGCATTTGCAGCCGATCAGATAGCGCTGGCGATGGCAGAGACCGGTGCCATAGCACAGCGCCGCATCGCGCTAATGGTTGACCCGACCCTGTCTTTTGACCTGCCACCGTTCCTGACACCGGCCGCCGGCCTGAACTCGGGTTTTATGATCGCTGAAGTCACAAGCGCCGCACTGATGAGTGAAAACAAACATCTGGCCAACCCCTGCTCTACCGATTCAACGCCCACCTCAGCCAATCAGGAAGACCATGTTTCTATGGCAGCACACGCGGCACGCCGACTGCTGAGAATGAACACCAACCTGAACAACATACTGGGTATAGAACTCCTCTGTGCCGCGCAGGGAGTAGAGTTTCGTGCCCCGCTTAAGACCAGTCCGGCACTGGCAAAGATCATCGCGATAACACGCACCCGCGTCGCTGCTCTTGATACCGACCGATACCTTGCCAACGACATTGCCAGTGCCGCCGACCTGGTAGCCAACGGGGTGCTGTCGGATTCCGCCGATATAGACAATCTTATCTCAAGCACAGCGATATGAGCCCAATATTTTTATTGAACGCCGGCACAAGCATCCGGCCTTTCACGGACACGAGCGCATGACCCCGACAAGCAACGACGACCGTAACAACCCGCGACACAATCAGCGCAGCGTTTATCCAGACACCGGCAACACCCTGTCGTGCAAAAGCTGGCTTACAGAAGCGCCGATGCGAATGCTGATGAACAACCTCCACCCGGACGTCGCAGAAAACCCGCACGAACTAGTCGTCTATGGCGGCATCGGTCGGGCTGCCCGCACCTGGGAGGATTTTGATCAGATCGTCGAAAGCCTGCAGCAACTGGACTCCGATCAAACTCTGCTGGTGCAGTCCGGCAAACCAGTGGGTGTGTTTCGCACCCATGCCGACGCACCGAGAGTGATCATCGCTAATTCCAACCTGGTCCCGCACTGGGCTACCTGGGATCACTTTAACGAACTCGACCAGAAAGGTCTGGCCATGTACGGGCAGATGACTGCCGGCTCGTGGATCTATATCGGCACGCAGGGCATCGTACAAGGCACCTATGAAACCTTTGTGGAAGCGGGACGGCAGCACTACGACGGCAATCTCACCGGACGCTGGCTGCTCACCGCAGGCCTCGGCGGTATGGGTGGTGCACAGCCATTGGCTGCGGTTATGGCGGGCGCCTGCTGCCTGGCTGTCGAATGCGACGAAACACGGGCAGACTTCAGACTGCGGACACGCTATGTCGACGAAAAAACCCACAGCCTTGACGAAGCACTGGCCATGATCAGGCAATGGACAGACAACGGCGAAGCAAAGTCCGTCGCGCTCATCGCCAATGCGGCCGACGTATTTCCCGAGTTAGTAAAGCGTGGTGTTAAACCCGATATCGTCACCGACCAGACCAGCGCACACGACCCGACACACGGTTACCTGCCGCAGGGCTGGACCGTAGAACACTGGAAGCAACAACAGGAAACCGATCCAAAGTCTGTTGAAAAAGCCGCACGGGCCAGCATGAAAACACACGTAGCGGCGATGGTTGACTTCTGGAACGCCGGTATTCCGACCCTGGACTATGGCAACAACATTCGCCAGGTCGCTAAAGAGGAAGGGCTGGATAACGCCTTTGCCTTCCCGGGGTTTGTGCCCGCCTATATACGACCTTTGTTCTGCCGCGGCATTGGGCCCTTCCGCTGGTGTGCATTATCCGGTGACCCGGAAGATATCTATAAAACCGACGCAAAGGTCAAAGAGTTACTGCCCGACGACAAGCACCTGCACAACTGGCTGGATATGGCTCGCGCCCGTATAGAATTTCAGGGACTACCGGCAAGAATCTGCTGGGTAGGCCTGGGCGTACGGGACAAACTGGGTCTCGCCTTCAACGAGATGGTCCGCAACGGAGAGCTCTCTGCCCCCATCGTAATCGGCCGTGATCATCTGGACTCGGGATCAGTCGCCTCACCCAACCGCGAGACGGAATCGATGCGTGACGGATCAGACGCCGTCTCCGACTGGCCATTACTCAACGCACTGCTGAATACCGCCTCGGGCGCAACCTGGGTATCCCTGCATCACGGCGGCGGCGTCGGTATGGGCTTCTCACAGCACTCCGGCATGGTCATCTGCTGCGACGGCACCCCGGACGCCGACAAACGCATTGCACGAGTACTCTGGAACGACCCCGCAACCGGCGTCATGCGCCACGCCGACGCAGGCTACCCCGACGCACTAGAATGCGCCCGGGAAAACAACCTGACTCTGCCGGCAATCTTAAACAGATAACCGGCAGTCGACTGTACCCGCACGGATCTATAGCTGGCACACCAATCAGTGTGCCAATGATATGAAAATAGCCAACCCACTAAAACCAACGACAGACTCCCCACCGCAAACCCGCATCACCCACCACCAAAGATTGCCGAAAACCACAACACAATCCATCCACAGCCCCTGGAAACCCGCAGCGTGAGCAAGGCAACAACACAATCCATCCACAGCCCCTGGAAACCCGCAGCGTGAGCAAGGCAACACCACAAATCAATCTATCCACAGCCCCTGGAAACCCGCAGCGTGAGCAAGGCAACATCACAATACAATCCATCCTCAGCCCCTGGAAACCCGCAGCGTGAGCAAGGCAACACCACAATCTATCTACAGCCCCTGGAAACCCGCAGCGTGAGCAAGGCAACACCACAAAACAATCTATCCACAGCCCCTGGAAACCCGCAGCGTGAGCAAGGCAACACCACAATCTATCCTCAGCCCCTGGAAACCCGCAGCGTGAGCAAGGCAACAACACAATCCATCCACAGCCCCTGGAAACCCGCAGCGTGAG